>CAZYDU010000002.1:0-232409 GCA_964646345.1 uncultured Lachnospiraceae bacterium | reverse complement strand
AGCGAATAATCTGAATCTGATGAAGATGAAGAATAAATAAAAAATCACGGAATTTCCGTGATTTTTTTTGGTAAAAATTAATGTGTTTGTTTGTATTGCTCTAGGGCTTTAGCGAGTTGGTCTGGGCAAGATGTGCCGTTTCTACATTGAATGCCTGAAAGCAGGGAAATAACTTCATCTACACTTCTTCCAACTACAAGTTTTGCAACGCCTTGTGTGTTTCCCAAGCATCCGCCATTGAATTTAACATGTTTGATAATATTATTTTCGATTTCAAAGTCTATTGTTCTAGAGCATACACCGCTTGTTTTGTAGGTTTCCATATTCTAATCTCCATCAATTAATAATTTATAAATTGAAGCATAAACTTCGCCAGCTGAGTTGTTCCATTTATTAAAGACTGCTTTTGCTTCAGCACGATTTGCAACATTTAGTTTTAAATCTAGTCTAGTTCCCATAGGTTCTAGTATTTTCAAAATAACTGTGTAAGTTCCATCTTTATTTTGGAAATAGTCTTTAAAATATTCTTGCCTGCGTTTGTATTCTTGACGGTTTTTCTTGATGTAAGCACCAATTTCTTTTCTTGTTGAAGATGGTATTTTCATAAAGAAATAGTTTAAACAATCTCTGCCTTCTGGTGTAATTTTATAATATGCAGTTTTTGAACTATTATCCAAAAATACAAAATTCGCTTGCACAAGTTCTGGCAAAACTTCAGTTAGTGTCATGTATGTTAGCCAATCATTTTGACTGCAACACATGTCGTTTAATGTTTCGATGGTTATTGGAATTTCCATTTGGTCAAATACATATAGTAAAATTAGTTTGCTAATTGTTGTATCCATTTCTCCACCCTTAAAAAATTCTAGTATAATGATAACATATAAATTTAAAAAAGGAAATACAAAACGACATATTTTGTAAAAATTTTACTCTTTTGCTAAAGTTTAGTTGTAACAAATCAAATTCTATGATATATTTTTAATATAGGTGATATTATGGCTAATACGAAAAAAAATGTTAATATTGATGACTTTTTAAATGCTGTTTCAAGTACTTTAGAGTCTAAATATATTTTGATAGATAAAAAAATTTCTGATATACTTTTATCAATAGCAAACACTCAAGATGTTTACAATGTTATTGCAAAAAGTATGATTAATTTTGATTTTATTGTTGCATGGAAAAATGCAGTTAAATCTAACTTTATAAAACTTCCTGAAAGTGATGATGATAGGCTTGCATTTATCTTTTGTTTTTTGAGCAATATTGACGATAAGAATTTGGATATAACAATGGTTTTGGATAAATATTTTTCTTATGATAGCGAAACAAAGCCTTTTGAACTATTTTGTAAAAATATTATTGTTGAGTTTAAGATGTTAATCTTGAGAAAACTTAATATCGAAAGCGAGCCTGAAGTTATTTTTACGGATAAACCAAAGCAAGTTGATGAATTTGAACTTTTAGAAGGTTTGCTTAGTGATTTTAAACAAACGATTATTATTCAAAAGAAATTTAAGCATTTGACAATAAGAAAAGATGAGTTTATCAAAATTTTAGAAGCATTTGAAAAAGCTGTTAGAGAAAAAGATACAAAATATTTTGAGTCATTTGTTATCATGATTAATAATTCTATTTCTAAAAATAAAGAATTAAAGGTTAAGTTTTTGCAAATTAGTAATTTGGTTGGCGATGTTATAGGGGGGTAGTATGGCTAAGTTTAAGGATTTTGACGAATCGAAAATTGTGGATTACAGTTTAGATGATTTGAAAGGTTTTGTTTCTGAAATAGAAATGATGAAAAGCGTTATAAATCAAAAGTTAGCTGACGAAATTGCCAATGAATTTAAAGATGTAAGGTTTGATATTTATTCTTCACGTGGCACAAGAAAAATTAAAAACATATCAAAAAAATATGCTGGTTCTCTTACTGGAGCGGATAGCTATTTAAAAACTATTAAAGATGAAATCAAAAAACGTGAACAATATGAAGAAGAACTTAGGTATTCTGGTCGAAGTGTGAAAAAACACAAAGAGATTTCAACTGAAGAATTTTTGAAAAAAGAAGAAGATAAAACTTGGGCCTATAGGTCAAAAATCGAGTAAAATATAAAAAAATTATTGCAAAATAAAATCAAGTATGATATAATCATGCTTGTTATATGGCATCATAGTCTAGCGGTTAGGACACACGCCTCTCACGCGTGGGACCGGAGTTCGATTCTCCGTGGTGCTACCAGAACACAAATAAGACTCGTAAGGGTCTTTTTTTTGTGTTCTGGTAGCACCCAAGAACCGAACTTGTCGAGCAGAATGAGTCGTTTGAATGAGTTGTGTGAGAATGGAAAATTAGAGATAAGAGAAATCATGAATGCAAGCTAGTTCGTTCGGCGAAGTGGACGAGATAAGGTATTATTTTTTCAGCCAAACATGATAGTGTGGACTAAAGTTTCCATATTGAGTAAGTTCACGAAGTTCATTGATTTTTATAATTTTAAAGTCGTTAAAAAGTGTAAAACAGTCGTCATCGTCAATGTAAAAATGTGGGATACCATTTTCTGGACCGTCTTCAATGCGTATTCTTGTGTTTTCGTCAACATAGGTGCAGACTGGGTTATTAAACCAAAAAGATTCTTTAGAACCAAGGGTAAAGTATGCTTCGCCGTTTGGTTTTAAGACTCTTTTTATTTCGTTTAAAATTTGGTTAAAGCCTTCTTTGTCGGTGTGTGAAATAACATTAAATGCCAGAACTGCATCAAAACTTTCGTCTGGGTAAGGAAATTTTAACATATCGGCAACCACAAAGTGTGAAAAATCAATGCCTTGTTTTTTCGCTTTTTTAATTGTTTCATTTACACTTGTTTCAGAAAGGTCAAAACCGTCAAGTGTAAATCCTTGTTTTGCTAAGAAAATTGCGTTTCTTCCAAATCCGCAACCAATATCAAGAATCTTTTTTATATTTTTAGATTTCCAGTTTTCAGCCAAATAGTAAATTTCTGGGGCTGGAGAGTTCCAATAAAAATCGTTTTTATCGACAATATCCCAGTTCCAAGATTTTGATTTAATCATAATATACTCCTCTTAATTTTTTCGTTACATAATAACAAAATGGAAAATTAATGTCAATAAAAAATTAATTTTAAAAATTTAGCACTCCACACTTGACAGTGCTAAATTTTGGTGGTATATTTTCTTTTGTAATGGGGAGCATTAAATATGCTTTTCACGAATTTTTGAAAAGGGGGGAATATTATGGATTTTCAAAAATGGACAGAGAAATCACTTTCGGCTATTCAAAACGCACAAAATATTGCTCAAGAGTTTGGTAATAGTCAAATTGAGCAAGAACACTTGCTTTATAGTTTGCTTACTCAAGAAAACGGGCTTATTCCTGAAATAATTAAGAGTTTGGGAGTTAGTTTGGAGTCTGTAATCAATGAGACTCAGGCGAAAATAGGCAAGCTTTCAAAAGTATCGGGCGGACAAATTTATATGTCTAACGACTTAAATCAGGCATTGCTAGAAGCAGAAAAACAAGCAAAATCTATGCAAGATGAGTTTGTTTCGGTTGAACATATTTTGCTTGCGCTTATCAACAAGGCAAATAGAGAAGTTCAGGAATTATTAAAAAAATATAACATTACTCGTGATGCTGTATTAAAGGTATTAAAGAATGTAAGGGGAAATCAAAGAGTAACTAGTCAAAATCCTGAAGATACTTATGATGTACTCAAAAAATATGGTTCAAATTTAACAGACCTTGCTAGACTTGGTAAGCTCGACCCAGTTATTGGCAGAGATGATGAAATTAGGAATGTCATTAGAATTTTGTCACGTAAAACTAAGAATAATCCGGTTTTAATTGGCGAAGCGGGTGTTGGTAAAACTGCAATTTCAGAAGGGCTAGCTATGCGTATTTTTAAGGGCGATGTTCCTGCATCGTTAAAAGATAAGCAAGTATTTTCGCTTGATATGGGAAGCTTAGTTGCAGGTGCAAAGTATCGTGGAGAATTTGAAGAAAGACTTAAAGCTGTGCTTGATGAAATTAAAAAAAGTGAAGGGAAGATTATACTCTTTATTGATGAACTTCATTTGATTGTTGGTGCTGGAAAAACCGATGGTGCAATGGACGCAGGCAATATTTTAAAACCATTGCTTGCACGTGGGGAACTTCATTGTATTGGTGCTACTACCTTAGATGAATATCGCAAGTATATCGAAAAAGACCCAGCCTTAGAGAGACGTTTTCAACCTGTTATGGTAAATGAGCCAACTGTGGAAGATGCAATAACAATTTTGCGTGGAATAAAAGAGAGATATGAAGTGTTCCATGGTGTAAAAATTTCTGATAATGCATTGGTGTCTGCTGCAACTTTATCTAATAGATTTATAACAGATAGATTTTTGCCAGACAAGGCTATTGACCTTGTTGATGAAGCTTGTGCTAGCATAAAAACAGAAATCGATTCAATGCCAACCGAAATGGATGAAATTAATAGAAAAATGATTGCTTTGCAAATTGAAGAAGCAGGACTTAAAAAGGAGACAGATGAGCTTTCTAAATCTAGACTTAAAAAAATTCAAGATGAGCTTGCAAAATACAAAGAAAAATATGACCAAATGACAGCAAAATGGCAAAACGAAAAGAAACAAATTGAGCAGATTAACAAGTTAAAAAGCGATATTGAACAAGTTAAAATTCAAATTGAGCATGCAAAAAAAGAGTATGATTTAAATAAAGCTGCTGAGTTATCGTATTCAACACTTCCAAATCTTGAAAAACAATTAGAAATTCAAGAAAAAGATTATGAAAAAACAAAAGGAAATAATCTATTAAGAAATAAGGTTACAGATGAAGAAATTGCTAAAATTGTGTCTAGGTGGACAGGTATACCAGTATCTAAGCTTGGTGAAAGTGATAGGGAAAAACTTATGCATCTAGCAGAGTCACTTCACAAACGTGTTATTGGGCAGGACGAAGCTGTACAAAAGGTTGCAGATGCAATTTTAAGGTCGAGAGCTGGAATTGGCGACCCTAATAGACCAATAGGTTCATTTTTGTTTTTAGGCCCTACCGGTGTGGGTAAAACTGAATTATCTAAGACATTGGCTGAAAATTTATTTGATGATGAAAAGAATCTAATAAGAATTGATATGAGTGAATATATGGAAAAATTCTCAGTGTCAAGACTTATTGGTGCACCACCGGGATATGTTGGTTATGATGAAGGTGGGGAGCTTACGGAAGCTGTTCGAAGACACCCATATTCAGTAGTGCTATTTGATGAAATTGAAAAAGCTCACCCTGATGTATTTAATATTTTATTGCAGATTTTAGATGACGGCAGGGTTACAGATAGTCAAGGAAGACTTATTGATTTTAAAAATACAATTATTATTTTAACATCTAACCTTGGGGCTAGTGAAATTCTAGATGGTGTTCACGAAGATGGTACAATTTCAGCTGAAGCAATAGACCAAGTTCATTCAATTTTGAAACGTTCTTTTAGACCAGAACTTTTAAATAGATTGGACGAAATTATCATGTTTAAGCCATTAACTAAAAAACAGATTGGAAATATCGTTGATTTGTTATTCAAAAAGACTGAAAGCAGGTTGCAAGAAAAATCAATTAAATTAAATGTTACTCAGAAGGCTAAGGATTTGATTATCGAACAAGCTTATGATGTATCATTTGGTGCTAGACCATTAAAGAGATTTATTTCGCAAACAATAGAAACAAATATTGCAAAGGAAATAATTTCTGGAAATATTAAACCAAATTCTGAAATTTGTGTTGATGCGAAAAATGACGAATTTATATTTTCAGAAAAATAAACAAAATCATGCAAAATAATGCATGATTTTTTTTAATTTGCTATTGATTTTGTGAAAAATGGGTGTTATTATAAAAGTAACAAAATATATTTTAGGGGAGTCTATATGTTAGTATATTTAATGTTAAAACCAGGTTTTGTTACCAAAGAAAATATAGTTAATTTGCGTGAAAACTATATAACACCAGAAAATGGTTTTCAAGTTATGTGTGATGGATTTGTTCGTTATGACGAAAATGATGCAAAAAAACACTATGAAAATTTAAAATATAAGCCATTCTATAAAGATGTTGCTGAATATATTGCAAGTGATGATACATATTCACTTGTTGCAAGTTTTAATGGCGATGAAAACCAATGGAAAGCTTATAGAAAGCAAATCATTGGCGGAACTCATGAAAAAGATTTAATTCCAGGAAGCTTTAGATATGATATGACAATCGGTAAGGGTTTGCCTTATTCTGATAGACAAAATGTTATTCATTCGTCAGATTCATACAACACAGCTACAAACGAAATTTCCATATTCTTAAAACTCATGGGCGAGTATGCAAAAAAAGAAGCTCTTGAAGGAAACAAACATCTTGCAGAAGATATTATTATGAGACTTAAAGAATTTTGTCTTGGAACAGAAGTTGAAAAGGGTCTTTATCAATTTGTCGATGAGTATGGAAAGGTTCACAATATTAAATTTAGCGAAAGTGATTTAGCTGATATTAATAGCGAATTAATGCAACTTTGTGCTATTTCAAGAAAAGCGGAAAAAGTTTGCAAAAAGCTTGAGCCTGTTTATGATAGAGTAAAATATCATTACGTAAAAAATAATGAAGTTGAGCCACTTTTTTAAAATTTTTTCCATTAGAAACTCAATTACTTGACTAGAAACTTGAATTTAAGTATCATGAGAATCAAAGGAAGGAAAAATTATGAGAGAAATTTCTTATGTTATGGTTAAACCAGAATTTGCAAACTATCAAGCTGTGATTGATGAAGTAAAACAACGTCTTCAAGAAGCAGGTTTGATTGTTACAAAAGAAAGTTTTTTAAATTATACATCAGATGATGCAAAAAAACATTATGCAGAACATGTTGGCAAGGATTTTTATCCTAGTCTAGAAGAATATATCACAAGCGACAAAGCCTACGGTATGCAAGTTGAAGGAGAGAATGCTATTTCAACAATTAGGACAATTATTGGTTCAACAAAAAATCCTGCTGAAGGAACAATTAGATATGATATTCCTTTATCACTTGGGCTTGAACTTCGTATAACTCAAAATGTTGTTCATGCTTCAGATTCAGCAGATTCTGCAAAAAGAGAATTGGGAATTTTTGAAAATATTTTATCAAGAAATAATTAAAGGTTAGTTTTAGCTAACCTTTTATGCGAGTGTAGTTTAATGGTAAAATACGTGCTTCCCAAGCTCGGGTCGTGAGTTCGATTCTCATCATTCGCTCCAAAAATAAAAAACACCCTTTATGGGTGTTTTTATTTTGAGCGAAGTGAGAATCAACTTGACGAGCAAAACGAACGTTAGAATGAGTTGTTTGAAAACGAGAAAGAAGATACAAGAAAGTAATTAAGATTGCGAGCTAGTTCGTTCGGCGAAGCCAACGAGCATAGACAATAGATAATGGGGAGGAATGATAAAGAGCAGAATGAAATGGTAATATTAATAATGCGAGTATACTCATCATTCGCTCCAAAAATAAAAAACACCCTTTATGGGTGTTTTTATTTTGAGCGAAGTGAGAATCAACTTGACGAGCAAAACGAACGATTGAATGGATAATTCTTGAACTATATTAATATTATCTATTCTAATTTAACAGCTATTTGCATAAAGTTTACAAAGGGTTTTATATGAAAAAATTTTTGTCTTCATTACTTTGTATTATTTTTTGTATTGTTTGTGTGAGTCCGCTTGCAGGTTGTGCAAATAGTGAACTTGACAAAGTGTCTAAAAATTTATCAAGTTATGCGATTTGTGCTGAATTTGATGATGAAAATAAGCAAGTTTCAGCAACTGAGACTATTGTTTATTATAATACAACAGGTTCGGAGCTTGAATACATTTGTTTACATCTTTACCCACGAGCTTTTCGTGAAAATTCTACGATAAAGCCTTATACAAGCTTGACAACTGCTAGTTGCTTTCCGAACGGAATAAGTTTTGGCGATATTGTAATTTTAAAGGTTAAGGTTAACATGGAAACTAAGGATTTCGAGTTGGTTGGCGAAGATGAAGATATTTTAAAAATTGATTTTGGATTTAAGCTTAAAGATAAAAAGTCTGTGCAAATTGAAATCGAATTTAATTTAATTATTCCAAATGCAACTCACAGACTTGGGTGGTTTAACGATAATATAAATTTGGGTAATTGGTATCCGATTGTTTGTGAGTTTGATGGCGATTCTTTTGATGTTTCGCCATACTATTCCACAGGTGACCCGTTTTATTCGGGGCTTGCAAATTATGAAGTTAATTTCACGTATCCAGCTGAGTTTATTTTATCGTCAACGGGAGAGATAACAAAAAATGAGAATAATGGAACGATAACGGCAAGTATAAAAGCCAAGGCGGTTCGTGATTTTGCAATATGTTTATCAAAATCTGCAAATGAGCTAAGTGAAAAAGTTAACAAGACGGAAGTTATTTTTGTTTCAAATGAAAATGATGAAAATTTGCAAAACTATTTAAATCTTGCATCAAGTGCAGTTAAATATTTTTCAGAAATATTTGGAAAATATCCATATTCAACGTTAACGATTGTGCAAACACCATTTGTTTATGGCGGAATGGAATATCCAAATATTGTATTTATTTCCGATTCTATTGATGATGAAAATGAAATCAAAAAAGTTATTGTTCATGAGATTGCTCATCAATGGTGGTATGGAATTGTGGGGAATAACGAAATAAAGGAAGCTTGGCTCGATGAGTCGCTTTCCGAGTATTCAACTGCCTTGTTTTTTGGTGCAAATCCTGAGTTTGGGATAAGTTATGATGATTTCGTAAATGAAGCACTTTCAAGTTACATGCTTTATGTTGATGTGGTTCAAACCTTGCGTGGAGATGTTAACACAAAAATGAATTTAGCTGTAAATGAGTATCAAAACGATTATGAATATTCCTATATGGTTTATGTTAAAGGTGTGATTATGTTTGATTCTCTAAAAAATATGGTGGGAGAGAAAAAGGTTATTGCGGGACTTAGGGAATATTATAAGAATAATAAATTTAAGTTTGCTAGCAGTGATGATTTTTATTTAGCTTTTAGCAAGGCGTGTCATAGTGATTTAAAAAACTATTTTGATGGATTTTTAAATGGTACAACTATTATTTCATGTTTGTAAAAATGCTTTAATTTTGTTTGATGTTGTGATAAAATAGCTTGTATTAAGGAGAAAACAATGCGAATTGTCAATTTATCATCAGGGAGCAAAGCTAACTCGACTTTCATTTCTTTTGGAAAAACTAGAATTTTGATTGATGCGGGGTTGAATGAAAAAAAACTTGCGGAAAGTTTAGTTGAAATAGGAGAAAATATTGCAAATATCAATGCTGTGTTTGTGACTCATGAACATGTTGACCATATCAAAGCAATAAAGACGCTAGCTAAAAAATATGAAATAGATTTTTATTTTCATGAAGATGTTTTAAATGCTCCGTTAATATCTGAAATTAAGTTCAAAGAAGGGAAATTGCATACCTTTACAAGTAATATAGTTACTGTTGGAAATTTACAAGTTCAGCCTTTTGATATAAGTCATGATGCGGTGCACCCAGTTGGGTTTGTTGTGAATAGTGTTGGAAGTTTGGCAAAAGCGGGGTTTGTTACAGACCTTGGAATAGTCCAAGAAAATGTAAAAAATGCACTTTGTGGTGTAAAGATAGTTTTTATTGAATCTAATTATGATGAAGATATGCTTGCTGGTGGTTCGTATCCATTTATCTTAAAACAAAGAATCGCCGGAGAAAAGGGGCATTTATCAAATAGACAATCTTTGGAGCTTGCAAAATATTTGTATGATAATGGCACAAAATGTTTCGTTTTGTCGCATATATCGGAAAATAATAATACTTACGAAAAAGCTTTGGCTAATTTTGTTGACTATTTTGAATCGAATAATATAAAATTAAACCAAGATGTGATTATTAAAGTTTCTTTCCAAATGAAACATGGAAACAACTTTACTTTAAAGGAAATTTATCATGGAAAATAATATAAATGTAAATATGGGGCAACAAATAAATATAAACATGGGAGATGTGAAAGGCGATTTGATTAAGCCTGTAGATGAATTCGACATTTCCGATTCAGCTTATGCTTGTGTAATATTTATTATTTTTTCGTTGTTCTTTTCATTTGGTTTGAGCTTTTCAGGTTTAACGTGGACAACTTCATCATTTTTGTATTTTGTCTTAAATATTGTAAGTGAAGGTTTGTTTGCCTTGGCTAGTGTTTTTGTTGCTAAAACTAGAAATAAAAACATTGTTAAATCAGCTGGTTTAGATAAAAAAATTAATGGTTCAATCATTGGCTGGTGTCTTTTGATTGCGATTGTATCTTTGATTGGATTTGGAAACCTAACAAATGTATTTATTGATGTTTTAACACTATTTGGTTATGATTCTTCAGGTGGCAGTGTTGTTATTGAAAATTTTTGGCAATACTTAGGCTGGGTTATATCTTCTTGTTTTGTTGCAGCATTTTGCGAAGAACTTTTATTTAGGGGCGTGATTGAGTCAGGGTTTAGAAAATGGGGAATAAAAGTAGCTGTGGGCTGTTCGGCGTTAATATTTATGATTATGCATGGCAGTGCAACTCAAACCATTCATCAGCTTATTGTTGGCATAATTGTGGGTTATATTTTTTATAAAACAAACAATTTATGGATAGGATTCTGTGTTCACTTTTTCAACAATTTAATTCCAATTACTGAAGTATATTTGCTTTCAATGTTGTCTAGTTCTGAAACGGTTATTGAATCAGCTGCGGTATCTGAAACTGTTTCTGTAGTGGGGCTTGGAACAATTTTGGTTGATTTTATTGTTGCCATGGTGTTTGCAGTTGTTGGATTATATATAGTTGTTGCGATAATCAAGCAAATTAAGAAAGAAAATGAACAGTTAAATGGTAATGCTGAAACTAAAGATAATCTTACATCAATAAAAGTTGATGGAAACGAGCAAAGTGTGGAAGTTGTAATTAATGGGGAAACATCTAAAGAAACCAAAAATGAAAAACCGGTTATTTCTGGCGCTACGATTGCAATGTTTATATTTTCAGGAATTTATTTGGTTTTTGAATGGATTGTTGGAACTTTAAGTGGCTTTGGATTGTTTTAATTTATGGATTATTTTAAGCTTTTGAAAAATTTAAAAACTTTAGGAAAAGAATATAAAACAAGGGTTATAGGAAAAACTAAATTTAAGAGAAAAATTTTTGCAGTTGAAAGAACTTTAAACAAGTCTTTTTCGACTGCAATTTTTGTTTGTAGTATGCATGCAAGAGAAAATATTGCAACTGACGTTGTTTTGAAAATGATAACAGAGAATTTATTTGCTGAAATCAAGGATTTTAATTTAGCCTTTATATTAATGGCAAATCCAGATGGTGTTGATTTGCAGTGCGGGGAATTATCTCGTTTTTCTAAAAAAGTTCAACAGAAACTTGTTTCAATTAATGGCGGTTCAATGGATTTTTCGATGTGGAAAGCGAATGCAAATGGTGTGGATTTGAATAATAATTTTGATGCAAATTTTAACAGCAATGTTCACTCGAGTTTTCCCGCAAGTCATGGGTATATTGGAAAATGTGCTGGGAGTGAAAGGGAGACCAAGGCGATAGTTAACTACACAAGAAAAGTTAAGCCATTTATAACAATTTCATATCATACGAAGGGTGAAGAAATCTATTTCAATTTTTTTCAAAGCGGGAGCGAACTGCAAAGAGATGAAAAAATAGCAAATAAATTTAGTGAAAGTACGGGATATATCATAAAAAATGTTGAGTCTCTAAGTTCTGGTGGTTATAAGGATTGGTGTGTAGAAAAATTAAAAATTCCTGCTCTTACCATTGAACTTGGTAATGATAATTTATCTCACCCGATAGGTAAGAAACATTTGCAAGAAATTTTTGATAGGAATAAATCTATTGCGAAAGATTTGATTTTTGCGTATAATGAGTTTAAAAAAAAACAAAAGAGAGAATTAAAATGTATAATGAAAAATTCATGAAAAAAGCAATGGAACTCGCAAAAAAAGCATATCTTTTAGATGAAGTCCCAGTTGGTGCGGTTTTAGTAAAAGATGGAAAAATAATTGCTTCAGGATTCAATAAAAGAGAAACTACTTGCGATGCAACAAACCATGCGGAAGTTATTGCGATTAAAAAAGCTTGCAGGAAACTAAAGGATTTTAGATTGCTTGGAACTGAATTGTATGTGACTTTAGAACCATGCGTTATGTGTGCGGGTGCAATAATAAATGCTAGGATTGATACAGTTTATTTTGGGGCATATATTTCAAATGGTTCAATCTCAGCAAAAGAAATTGTTGAAAAATCCGAATTAAACCACAAAACCAATTTTGTTGGGGGATTTTTAGAAAAAGAAAACTCTGAATTAATCACGAATTATTTTAAGGAAAAAAGAAATAACAAAAAGTTATAAATAAAATAAAGTTTCTTGACAAAATATCTTTAAAAATTATAAAATTTTTTTATGGAAACAATGGAAGAATATAAAGTGGTTAGAATTTTAAATGAAGAACCTGAATTTATGGAAAATGCAAATCCAAATGTCAGGGCGGATTATTTTATTTTGTGTGAAGAAGGAAATTGCTTGTTTGGAAGCAATGTTTATGATTTGCAAATTGCGGGAATGAGTGTGTTAAATTGGGTGGTTAGGGCATGTTCTAAGCAACCAAAAATATTAAAAATTGAAAAAGATGCAGATGTTTTGGGCGTAATAAAACCATATATTGATGAGAGTTTCGACTATTCAGTTGTTTTGTATGCGGATACACCACTTGCAAACAAAAACCATATTTCTGACCTATTGGACTTTGTTCAGAAAAAACAGATGAGTGTTTGCAAATTTAAACGTGGTTTTGTGTTTAGAAATGATTATATTTCTGAAACTGATGAGTTTTATTCGGTTGATGAATATGATTTTGCATCGAATGATTTTTTAACAGTCAATGATTTTGAAACCTTTGAAGAAGTAAAAAAAGTTTTGAATAAAAAAGTTTTTGATTTTAACAAAAGAAATGGTGTTTATTTTGAAAATGAGCAGACAATAAACATTGATGCTGGCTCTGAAATTGGGAAATTATCAAAAATTGCATCAAATTGTAGTGTTATAAATGGTACAATTTTGGGCGAGAATTGTGTTATTAATAAAAATTCAGTGCTAACTGGTTCAAAACTTGGTGGTAATGTAAAGATTGGAACTAATGTTACTATTATAAATAGCATCATTAAAGATAATTCTAAAATTTGCGATGGAGTTTATATTAAAAATTCTGTTGTTGGAATGAATGTTCAGGTTGAAGTTAATTCAAACATTGTTTCATCAAGCGTTAGAGATAATGTTATTATTAAACAAAATTGCGAGATTTCTGAAGCTCGAATAGGCGAACAAACTGTTGTTGGAAAATACTCGAAAATTCTTGGACTCACTGATAAAACTATTATTGGGGATTCTTGCGATATTGGTGCTTGCTCTGAACTTTTGGATTGTAACTTAGGCAAGGAACAAACAATAGATAATAATATGAAATTGAAAGGAAAGGTGATTAGGTAATGAAACTTATCGTTGGGCTTGGAAATATTGGCGAAGAATATGCAAAAACAAATCATAATGCAGGATTTATGGTTGTGGATAGTTTAGCTGAAAAATGTGGGTTTACTTTCAAAAATCGTGGTTGTGAAGCTGATTATGCAGAGTTTAATTCAGGTAAGGAAAAATTTATTATTGCCAAACCTAGAACCTATATGAATGATAGTGGAAAAGCTGTTAAAAGTTTAATGAAAAAATTTGGAATTACCCAAGAAGATATTATCGTTATTGTTGATGATATTGACACAAATCCCGGGTCAATCAGGATTAGAAAATCAGGTTCTGCTGGAACTCACAATGGTTTAAAAAGTATAATAGCAGAGATTGGAACAACTGAGTTTAAAAGACTAAGACTTGGGATTGGTAAACAAAACGAGCATCAGGACCTAGCAAATTTTGTTTTGTCACGCATGAAAATGACGGACGAACAAAAACGGGGTCTTGACAAAGCATTTTTAGCTATTTATGATTATGTTATGGGTTGTGATATTGATAATATCATGTCTAAATACAATGGGTAGTTATGGCAAAACAAATTTTTAATTTTGAAGCACTTGGCAAGGATTTTGCTAAAGTAATAAATCAAGTTAGGGCAGGAAATTCTTGCTCTATTTTTGGTATTCAAAATTCCATGCGTCCAGCAATCTGTAATGGTTTAAATAAAAAGATTCTTTTTTTGACGGCAGATAATATTTTAGCTAATGTAAAAAAAGAAGAATTTGAATTTATGGGTATGAAAACACTTTGTTTTCCTGTGGTGCAAGATAATTTTATCATAAAAAGAGCTAGTTCTAATGAATACAATTTAGAGCGAACCTTGACTTTGTTTAATATTTTGCAAGGAAACTTCGATGTTGTGGTTAGCCCAATCAATGCCTTATTTTCGTTTCTTCCTAGCGTTAAAGAATTTAGAGAACATATATTAAAACTAAAAACAAATCAAGAAATTACGATTGAAAAACTTGAAAGACTTTTAATTCAAGCAGGTTACAAAAAAGAAGAACTTATTTCAGATGAAGGACAATTTTCTAAACGTGGCGAGATTGTTGATGTGTTTCCTATAGGAGAGAAAAATCCATTCAGGATTGATTTTTTTGATACTATTATTGAAAGCATAAAAATATTTGACATTGCAACACAAAAAGGAACAAAACCGGTTAATGAAATAATAATTTGTCCTGCAACAAATTTATTTTTAGATATTGATGAAGTTGATGATATAAAACATAAGTTATCAAGACTAAAAAAAACTGGTGTTACTGAAGCTTCTGAAGAATTAATATTTAATGATTATATTGATGATATATTAACCAGGCTTGAGCTTGGGGATAGGTCATATAATTTAGATGTTTTGTCGCCGTCTTTAAGTGATTTTAGAGCAAGTATATTTGACTATTTAGAAAAACAGGAATATGTATTAGTTATTGATGAATGTAAACAGGTTTACGATTCAATGACTTCCTATGAAAAGGAAACCAATGAAAGGATAAAATCTTTAAGACAAGCGGGAATGCTTATTTCTGGAGATATTAGTCCTATTTTTTCGAGCAAGGAAATTTTATTAAATATAGAGAAAACAACAGGTTTGGCTTTTTTGAAAATTACAAATTCCAATAAATTTTTTAATTCAAAAGCTGTGTTTAATTTTAATACACTTCCTTGTATTAAATGGACTCATAATCAAAAAGAGTTTGCAGTTGATATAAAGAAATATTTACTTTCAGGATATAAAATTTATATTTTTGCAGGTAATGGTGGCGGATTGGATACTGTGAATAATCTGCTTTCAAGCCACGATATAAAGATAAATGAAGGTAAGGAAGAAAATATTTTTTCAAGTGTTGGTCTTGTTGCAAAATCCAATTTAACATCTGGTTTTGTTTTGCCTGATGAAAAAATCGTGGTTGTTGGAACTTATGATTTGTTTCCTAAAAAACGAGCTGATAGCAAGCTTAAGGCAAATAAATCAAGTGTTTTTTCTATGCCAAAAATTGGGGATTATATTGTTCATCAGGTTCATGGGATTGGTGTTTGTGAAGGTGTGACGAGACTTTCTGGAAATCTTGGGACTAAGGATTATTTAGTTATTCGTTATCGAGATGGGGATATGCTTTATGTTCCAACCACGCAAATGGATATGATTGAAAAATTTGCGGGTAGTGATACACCAAAAAGATTAAATAAAATTGGTGGGCAGGAATTTTCAGCAGTTAAGGCTAAGGTTAGAGATTCGGTAAAAAAGCTTGCATTTAATTTAATTGAACTTTATGCAAAACGTGAAAAAATCAAGGGCTATGCATTTTCCGAAGATAATGATTTGCAAAGGGAATTCGAGAACTCTTTTGCTTTTACAGAAACTGAAGACCAGCTACTTTCTATTGATGAGATTAAAGCGGATATGCAAAAGCCAAAGGTTATGGATAGGTTAGTGTGTGGAGATGTTGGATTTGGAAAAACTGAAGTTGCTCTAAGAGCTATATTTAAAGCGATTATGGACGGCAAACAGGTGGCTTTTATTGCTCCAACAACTATTCTTTCAGAACAACATTATAATACGGCTCGTGCTAGAATGTTTAATTATGGAGTTAATATTGAAGTTTTAAATAGATTTAAAAACAAAGCTCAAGTTGATAAAATTTTAGCAGGAATTGCAACTGGAGATGTTGACCTTGTGTGCGGAACTCATAGGATTTTGAGTGATGATGTGGCCTTTAAAAATTTGGGTTTAATTGTGCTTGATGAAGAACAAAAATTTGGTGTGGAAGACAAGGAAAAATTAAAAAATAAATATCCTTTTGTTGATGTGTTAACGCTTTCAGCTACGCCAATTCCAAGAACATTAAACATGTCGCTTTCGGGCATTCGTGATATTAGCATAATTTCTACTCCGCCAAGCGAAAGATTGCCTATTCAAACATATATTGCTGAGTTTAGTGAAACTTTGGTTCGTGATGCAATAACTCGTGAACTTAATCGTGATGGGCAGGTGTTTATTTTATTTAATCAGGTTGAAAAAATTTACAGTTTTGCTGAAAAAATTCGTAGGCTTGTTCCAGATTCTCAAATCTTGGTTGCACATGGTCAAATGGGTGCAAAAGAAATGGAAAAGGTTATTTATGACTTTTACCATAAGCAAGGCGACATCTTGATTTGTACAACTATTATTGAAAATGGTATTGATATTGAAAATGCTAATACTTTGATTGTTGTTGATGCTGATAAACTTGGGTTATCTCAGCTATATCAAATACGTGGACGTGTTGGTAGGGGGGTAAGACAAGGTTATGCTTATTTCACTTATGAAAAAAACAAAACTCTATCGACAGAAGCTTATAAAAGGCTTGATGCATTGAGTGAATTTTGTGACTTTGGCTCAGGATTTAAATTAGCTATGCGAGATTTGGAAATTCGTGGTGGTGGAAATATTTTTGGTGCAGAACAAAGTGGACATTTGCAAAAGGTTGGGTATGATATGTTCACGAAGTTTTTAGCTGAAGCTGTAAAAGAACTTAAAGGCGAAAAAATTGAAAATACAAATGATTGTTTAGTGAAAATTGCTGTTGATGCTTATATTCCTGACGAATATATTGCAACTAGTGATGAAAGAATGATTGCGTATAAAAGGATTTCTGCTGTCTCAACTTTAGAAGAAATTGAAAAAATTAAAAGAGAACTTGTTGAGTCTTATGGTAAAATCCCAATGCAAGTTGAAAGTTTGATAGATATTGCTTATGTTAGAAAGTTGACTCAAAAACTTGGCGGTGTTGAAATTTTATCTTTTGGCAATGAAATTGATATTATTTTTGACAAAAAGGAAAGAATTACTGAAAGTGAACTTATTGCTGAAGCTGTTTATAAGTTTAGATTAAATTGCTCAATAGACATTACAAACAAGCCAATGATTAAATTCACAAAAGAAAAAACATGCAGAGAGAATTTTGAAATAATGAAGAAATTTTTGCTTCTTACGCAAAAACTAAGTGAAAAATTTTCTCAAAATTAGCAAATAAATTAAAATATGCAAAAGTTTATTTAATAAAAGGGTTGATTTTTCATGGAAAAATATTTATACTTTGGTAGTAGTATTATTCTATGCTAGGAGGACTAGATTTTGAAAAAAAGAATTTTTAGTATTTTGTTGGGCATTTGTTTAGTTTTTAGCGGACTAATGAGCTTTTCAGGTTGCTCTATTTATACAAAAGATAATGAAAAAACTAATGCTTCAGTTGTGATGAAGATTGGCGATACAGATGTTACAAAAAGTGACTTATATAGTGCTTTTTATACATATTATCAAAACAACAGCACATATTTTGCTTATTATAGCGAAGAATTGATTGAAGAATCATTCTATACATGGTTTGTTGTTAAAACTTTGGTTTCTGAATTGTCTTACAAAGCTTTGTATGATGAAACAACAAATCCAAATGGATATATTTATTATACTCATGAAGATGCAGATGAAGTTTGGGATTATGTTGAAGATTATTTCTACAGCCAAGTTTCAAGCTATGAAAAAACCTTCTATGATGATGAAAGTGATTATCCAGAATGGCTTCAAGATGATGAAGAAGACGAAGATGAAACAACTAAATTTGAAAGTTATGAAAGAGCGACAAAAGATATTGAATTAAAAAATAGAAAGTTAGATGTTGATAAAAAGCTTTCAGATAAAGATGTTTATGGTAAAATTTCGGATTTAAAAATCAGTTTATTCAGATATACAGTTGGTGATGATGAAACACCAAAAGACATGGGCGAAAAAGGCGATGCTGTTTATAAAAAAAGAGAACTTGGTTTTAGAAAATATATGGAAGCTTTGAAACTTAATGCAAAGTCAAGTGGAAATAATTCAAGCGAAGAAGAATTATTCAAAGCAGAGGTTTTGAGAATTTATAATGCTTATTATGATTCACAAATTAGTGTAATTTTCCAAAACTATTATATGCAAGAATATCTTTTGAACTATAACAATGTGGGCGATAAAAAAACTTTAAGTGATAAAGCTGTTGTTGCAAAGTTCTTAGATGAATATTACAAAGAACAACAGGTTAATAAAGTTTATGATGCCTATGTTTCTACAATGGAAGATGAGGAAGGTGCAAGTCTAGTTTTGTATCATTATCAGGGTAGAAATTATTATTTCTCAGTTCAACACATTTTGCTCTCTTTTGATGAAAACCTTTCAAATAAATTTGGCACTGACTCAGATGACCCTGATCAACATGAAATTTATGTTGGAGTAAGAGATGAAATTGCCAATGCTAATAAATATGCAATTTTGGTTGAAGTTGATGAAACTAGAGAAAAAAATACATTAGTCTCTGTTTGTGATTACTATTATTATGACGAAACTAAAAAAGATGTTTATGATGTAGATAATAATATTTTCAATGGTTATATTAAACTCACAAATCATACTGTTGATGAAAATGGCAAAATTACATACACAGCAATTTCACATACCGATTTAGTTGACGGGGAAGGAAATTTAATTACTTGGGAAAGTGAGAATGTTCCAAACATCAAGAGAATGGCTAACATTGACGATGTTTTAAAAGCTTATGAAGAAACATATAAACTTTGGACAAAATATGCAACAGAAGTTTATAACGAAACATCAACCATTGACACAATTTGTTCAGCAGAAGAAGATAAGCTAGAAGATTTGAGATATGTTTTAGAGGTTGCTCAGAATTATAAAGATTGCGGATTAAGTCTTAGTGAACTTAAAAGCAAGATTTCTTCACTTGCATTTATTGAACTTGAATGGATTTATTCAGGAGATTCTTTAGCAAATGAAATGTCAAACAAAATTGGTTATATTATTCATTCGGCAGACGATGAAGATTTGAATTGGGTTAATGAATTCGCTGATGGTGCTAGACAAATTCTAGCAAATATGAAATCATCTACATCTTCTTATGCTTCATTATCAGAAGATGAAAAAATGATTTATACAGAGACTTATATAACAAGTTACGGCTATCATATAATCAAAATTGAAAATGTTTATGATGAAGATAATTATTCAATTATTGATTTAAGTTCGGTTGGCGAAACAATCAACTTGGACGATAATTCTGCTTATGTTCAAAAAGTTGCATCGCTTTTGAAGAAAACTTATGTTTGTTCTTCATCAAATGAAACTTTATATGACCATTTCTACGATGAAGTTTACAACGCATTGGTTGGTACATCAAGTTCTTCAGGTACTTATTTCTTGGGACTTGAATATGAATGGTTAAATAAATATTACAAAGATAGCAAGATTGAAATTACCACAAAATTGACTTATGATGAACTTCTTGCATCTCTTTCTTAAAGAAAAAGCTAATTTTTAGCTTTTTCTTTTTGTTTTCTCTTGTCAAAAGCAAAAAAATAATATTATAATAACAATATGGCTGAAGAAAAAGATATTCTTGAAAGTAATGATGTTAATGGGGAAGATGCCCCTTTGCTTTATGATGAAGAAAATGTTGAAGTAAATGAAGATTCTTCTTCACAGGTTGTAATTAATGAAAATGCAAAAGAAGATGATGAGTTGATTGAAATATCTGACGAAATTGCTGAAGAAAAACTTAGTGAAGCATTATCAACACAAAAACCACAAAAAAGAAAGAAAAGCACAATCATCAATATGATTTTATTGCTTGTTAATATCGTTTTTATGGTTTTTATCATCAAAAGTTTGCTTAAAAATGTTGGGGAGCAAAGTTTTTCGGCATACATAAAATCGCAGGGCAAGCAACTTTGGTGGCTTGCAGGTGGGCTTGGTTGTTATGTTTTATACATGTTTTCACAAACGATAATGTATCATGCATTGATAAAAAAACTAACGAAGAAGTCCCAATGGGGATTGTCTTATAATGTTGGTATTACAGGGAAATATTATGATAACGTCACACCGTTTGCAGTTGGTGGGCAACCAATGCAGATTGTTGAGTTATCTAAATCTGGAATATCTCCGGGTGTGTCAACTGCAGTTCCGCTTATTAAAATGATAATCAATAGCATGGTTAGTGCATTGCTTGGATTGTTTTTCTTTGTTTTTGGAATTTCCAAAATCGCACCAACAAACTCGCTTTTTGCATTTTTGTTTGTCATATTTGAGATATTGGGCATTATTGGGTTGGTAATCACGCTTTTTGGCGTATTTTTCATGATAATGCTTTCAACTGGAAATCTTTTTACACGTTCAATTATTGCTTGGCTTGTTAAACTTGGTTATAAGTTGAAATTTGTAAAAAATTATCGTACAACATTAAAAAAATGGCTTGACCAAGTTAGTGAATATAAATCATCAATGGGGTATTTGTTGAAAAACAAAGTATTGCTACTAAAAATGATTTTATATAGCTGTTTGGAAAGTTTGTCTTATGCTGGAATATCGTTTTTTGTTGTTATGGCGTTCATGGACAACGGATATTTGGTTGCAAATAATATTAGTGTTTGGTTTATTTTGTTTACTTGTATCGTTAAATATTATATTTGTTCAATGGCGGGGTCTTACATTCCGCTTCCAGGTGCAACTGGCTTAATGGAAATTGCTTTCATTGCTTTATATGGCGAATTTGTTGGTGATGCAATCGTTTGGGCACTTCTCACTTGGAGAATTCTATCGTATTATTTGATTTTGGTGCATGGTTTTTTGCATGAAATAGTCAAGATTGTGAAAAGTGTAACAAAAGCTAAAACAAAAAAATAATGTTTATTAGAAAAAGATAGGAAATAGTTCATAAAACTATTTCTTTTTTTTGTATAAAAAGTTATTTTGTGGTAACTATTGTGAGTAACAAAAGGGGGATTTATGAGAACATTTTTACTCAAAGTTAAACATTTTTTCAAACGCAATATTTATCCAATAACCGTGAGTTTTTGTACAATTTTAATACTCACAATAGTTACAATTTCAGCTTATAGGTCAATAAGGGGGACTAACGAAGACTTGCCTGTTGATACACCGACAATTTCGCAACCACAAGAACCGGTTATTGATACTGGCAAAACTGATAATATTATAGATGAAGAAGATAAAGGGCAATCTGCAAAACCAACAACTTCAACTGAACCGATAATATTTGACTTGCCATTTGATAATGCAACCGTATCTAAAAAATATGCCGAAGATTATCATTTGTATGATGCAACAATGAATTATTGGTATACCCATCAAGGTTTGGATTTTGCTTGTCCTGAAGGAACTCAAGTCAAAGCTGTTTTTGCTGGCAAAATCACAAAAATAGAAAATTCCATGATTGAAGGCACAATAATTTATTTGCAAGTTAGTGACGAATTAACGGTTGTTTATAAGGGATTGTCTTCGAATGTTTTAGTAAAAGAAGGCGATAGAGTTGAAAAAGGTGCATCACTTGGCACGGTTATTAGTTTTTTATCAGAAAAACTTGAAGGTGTGCATTTGCATTTAGAACTTTTAAAAAATGACAAGCTTATAGACCCAACTGAATATTTTTCATTTAATAAATAAAAGGTATTTTACCTTTTATTTTTATTTGCTTTTTGTTTTATTTATTAATATAATAGTTATGTATAGATATATTGGGGGATTGGTATGAATAATAGAACAAAAATTGTATGTACGATTGGTCCTGCTTGTAGCGATGAAGAAACATTAAGACAAATGATGATTGCGGGTATGAATGTTGCGAGATTTAACATGAGTCATGGCAATCATGAAAGTCACAGAAAGCTAATTGACAAGGTTAAAAAAGTTCGTTTTGAACTTGGTCTTCCTGTATCAATTATGATTGATACAAAAGGTCCGGAAATTCGAATTAAACAATTTAAACACGGAAAAGTTAATTTGGTTCAAGGTCAAGATTTTGCTTTAACAACAGAAAACTTGGTGGGCGATAGCACTATTGTTTCAGTTACCTATGACAAACTTACAGAAATTGTTAAGGTTGGCACAAAGATTCTTTTAAACGATGGTTTAATTGAACTTGTTGCTGATAAGGTTACTGATACTGTTGTTTACACAAAAGTTAATGTTGGTGGCGAACTTTCTGATAACAAATCAATCAATCTTCCAAGTGTAGAACTGAATATGGAATACTTAAGCGAGATTGATAAAAGTGACCTTGCTTTTGGTGTTGAACAACAAGCTGAAATTTTCTCAATCTCATTTGTAAATCATGCACAAGATGTTGTTGATGTTAGAAATTATCTTGCTTCGTTAGGGGATACTGATGCATTTATTATTGCAAAGGTTGAGTCCGAAAAAGGTGTTGAAAATCTAGATGAAATCATTGATGCTGCCGATGGCGTTATGGTTGCTCGTGGCGATTTGGGTGTGGAAATTAATTTCGAAAAATTGCCACATATTCAAAAAGTTATGCTTGAAAAAGCTAAGAGTAAAGGAAAGTATGCTATTACGGCAACTCAAATGCTTGAATCAATGATTACGAACACTAGACCAACTAGAGCAGAAATTTCTGACGTTGCAAATGCTATTTATGATGGAACATCAGCTGTTATGCTTTCAGGCGAGACTAGTGCGGGAAATTATCCAGTTTTGGCTGTTAGTACAATGTGTAAAATTGCTAGGGAAACCGAAAAAGAAATTCCTTATGGCAATGAAATTGGAAATTATCCAAATACAAAAGATGTTACTTGTGGTATTGGTTATGGTGCATCTGCCTTGGCTACATCTTTACATGCAAAGGCTATTTTGGTAACAACAAATTCAGGAAATTCTGCTGAAAATATTAGTAGATTTAGACCTGCTTGTGATATAATTGCATTAACGCCAAACTTTGAAGCATTTAATAGACTTGGTATTTTTTGGGGTGTAACTCCATTGCTTGATAAAGTTTATTATGATACTGATGAGTTGTTAAAGTCTGCAAGAACTAGGTCATTGCAGGCGAAACTTGTTAATGTTGGGGATTTGGTTATTCAAACAGCTGGTCTTATGACTGGCATTACAGGTTCAAATACTTTGGTTGTTGCTGAAATTAGTAAAGGAGATGAAATAAGTGAAGAATAGGTTAAAAAATATATTTTTAACACTTATTATTGCATTATCATTGCCGATGATAATGTTTCTTTCTGCTTGCGGTGCAACTCCTTCTAGTGAAATTACGGGTATTTTATTTAATCCATCAAAATATGACGCTGAAGGAACGGCAGTTTTTGAAGTAGATTTGGGAACTCCAACTGACTTGTCTTATAAAGTTTATCCTTCTTCAGCTTCGGGTTATAAAGTTTATTTTGACCCAATAGATAAAGGTACTGCTGAAAACTCTTTGAAATTTAAATTTAAAGATGGCAATATTACCATTAACTCGGAAGATTTTGAAGATGTTAGATATAAGATTAGAATAGGCGAGTTTTCGGATACTTGTGTTATTAAATTAAAAAAATATCCAACAAGTATCTCAACGCCTGAGACTAGCATTGTCATGAATAGTGATGATGTTTATGATATTGTCATTAAAGGAGATTTCACAAACACTGATGGTTCTGTGAGAAGAAATGTTTCTATTGATGATAGTCAGTATAAATTTTTGGTTGAATCAAGTGACGAAACTGTTATTAGTGTTCCAAATGAAAATAGATTAAAATTTATTGCTGTAAGAAAAAATGGAACAGCTAACGCAAAGGTTACTGCGAAACTTTTGAATGCTAATGGGGAAGAAACGGGGCTTCAGGTTGAAATTCAGGTAAAAGTTGTTCAAAATATTGCAGATTGTGTTGTTGTAATGTCTGGCTCTGAAAAATTCGTGCGAAACAATGATAAAGTTGAAGTGGATTGCAACGATTTGGATATTGATGGTGGTTATAGGGTTATAAATCTTGAGATTTATCCTGTAAACACAAACGGAGAGCTTTGTGTTAATGAAAACTATAGTATTAATATCACAAGTGATACCGATTATATTTTGGTGTCAGAAGATGGCAAAAAACTATTAATTAATGGTTCAATAGCGAGCGGGTATAATTTAAAAGTAAAGATATTCTGCCCGGATTTAAAAGTAAAGGATTTGGATACAGGAGATATTTCAGCATTTACAATAGTTATTGATTTGACGATTGTAAAGTAAATTTAATAAGTATTTTTTCTCTAAGCTAATTTTATTAGTTTAGAGATTTTTTTTGCAAAAATATTGAAATGGTTAAATAATTATGATATAATAATATTAGTGGTTATAAAAAAATAAAAGTTTTTGTAATCTAAATGCTGAAAATTTCGACTTTTATGTGATTTTTAAATAAAAATTTTATAAACAGTATTGACATTTTATTGCTATTGGTGTATAATACAATCTAATAAAGGGGGGGAGATAAAAATGAAAAAAAGAAATTTATTTTTATCATTAATAAGTAGTGTTTTAGTAGCAGTTGCTATTGTTACAGTTACAGTTGTTTCTGTGGTTAAACCAAAGAAAAATCAAAACGGAACAGTTCCAGGTGCTAGTAATATTAATATAGATAGTGGAATGGATTTTTCAGACTATGAACTTGAAAATGAAAATAGAAATGGTTCTCAAAAGTTGCCATACATCATCTATTCAGCTGATTCATATGAAGATATGTTAACTAAACATGGTACTGAAGGTTGTTACTTCGAAGTTGTTAGAGATATTGATTTTACTGGTGTTGACTATGAAACATTGTTCAACGGTAGCAGAGCTTTAAAAGCAAACATTAATGGTAATGGTCATAGCTTAAACAATATTGAAATTCATGTTACATTAGAAAACATCGAAAACTTCACAGTTGGTAGAAGATATGCAACTGTTGCAATGTTTGGATTAATTGAAGATTCTTTAATTGAGAATATTGAAATTAATAACTTGAAAGTTACAGTTGATAGCGATGTTTATGGTTATGTTACAGTTTCTGGTAACGAATACAATGAAGTTGTTGTTGCAGGTGTTGCTGGTATTGCTAAAAATTCAACATTCAACAAAGTTACTCTTAACTCAGACGTAACAGGTTTCTCATACATTTCAGGTAATGATAAAGATGCTGAAAATGCAATGGGTGGTTTGTTTGCAGTAGCTGAAGAAGTTGTAGTTTCTAACTCAAATATTAATGCAGTTGTTAATGTTAACGCTGGTAGCAACTTCAACATTGGTGGTATCGCTGGATATGGTAGAGTTGCAATCGTTGAAAATACTGATATTGATTTTGAACTTAATCTTTCAAATGAAAATGTAATCAACGCAGGTGGTGTATTCTCTTATACAAGAAACCTTAAAGCATCTAACTTAAACGTTAATGTAACAGTTAACACTATTGATTCACAAGAAGATAGAAATGCATTCGTTGAAAATCTTACAAAAGATGAAAATGGTCTTCTTGATGCAAGTGAAGTTTCATTTGTATCAGGTATCGTAAACTTCATTAGAGCTAATGATAATACACAAAAATCAACATTTGACAATATTAAAGTTACATCAAATGTTAATGCTGATATCGTTTATGCCGGTGCATTCTTAGATACATGGACTGAAAATAAAGATATTGCAAACAATCTTGGTTTAATCAAAATCAACGATGTTGTAGTTGATGTTAATGCAGATGTTATCGCACTCCATGGTTTCTCAAGAAGCCTTGCAGTTGCAACAATCATATATAGTGACGAAGCAAAAGCTCAAGAAGGTTACTATAACATCAAACTTGCTGGTTCAATTAAATTTGATGCTTACTTTGTTACAACTTCAAGCAAAAAAGTTCTTTATCGTCCAGGTATTTCAATCTACACTGGTGTTAAAAACAACAATGATGTAAAACTTAATATCAATGATTTCTATATTGAAGTTTCAAGTTCAATCTTTAATGCAATCAATAGTCAAAAAACATTCAATATGGATAAAATTAGAGTTGATGTTTACAACAGTGGAATTGTTCCTGAAAATTCATTCAAGAGTTTCAAAGTTGTTGATTAAAAAAGTGCTTCGGCACTTTTTTTATTGCAAATATAAAGCAGGTCTTTAATTTAGACTTGCTTTTTTTGTTTGACAAGACTTTAATAAATATTATATATTTATTATGTAAAAAAGTAAGGGTGGTAAAATGAAAAAAACTTTAAAGCTTGTTATGATATTTGCAGGTGGATTGCTTGCTATTGTTATCAGTGCAATGACTGGTTATTTTCTTATTGCTAAAAACAAGACTTTTTATATTTATGATGTTAGGTTAGTTGAGCCAAATGAAGGCATGAAAGGGTATATTTACACGGATTCAGAAAGTGAATATACTTCAATAAAAAACAAAATTGTTTATATGAACAACAAAAAAAGCAATCTTTGTCCAATAGCTGTTTATGCTTCTTCTTCATCAAATGCAAATGATGTTAAAATTACATCTTCTGACCCAAGTATTGCTAAAATCATGTATCAAGATGGTGGTTGTTATGTTCAGTATCTAAAGGAAGGATTTGTTACAATAACATCTGAACTTTATGGTGTTAAAGATAGTTTTACTATTCAAATTTTCGACCAAATTCCAAGTGAGTTCACGGTTTTTGATTATGAATATTACGGCGATTATGCTGAAGTTTTCCCAAATGAAATTGTGAGCTATGCTGATGGTGTTGAATATAGATATAATTTCTATTTAAATAATGCAGCTTTTACAGGTAGCAATGAAAACATTGATGGCGATTTACTTGAGTTTAACGAATCAAGTTACGATAAAGATGTTTTTGAGCTTGTTGCTATTGATTCGGAAACCAATGAATTGATTGTTAAGTGTAAGATTCCTGAAGATACAAGAACTGACAATATCAATGATATTATTGTTTTGCAATCATTCTATTATGATGAGTATGGCGAAAAGGTTTATGGCGAGCCTTATAAAATTCATGTTCATATCAATCTTTATATTCCTGAGTTTTTGCAAATCGAAGTTTCGTCAACACCTGATTTTGATGAAGCTATAGTTTTCACTAATACTCAAATTGATGCGAATTTCAAGGATAATTATTCCAATGAGTATATAAAAGATAATCCTAAGGTGCTTACTAATTATCTTTCAGCAGAAAAAGCTGAGAATTATCTTAGTAAAAATGGCGAAAAAGCAACCTATAATGTATTTTTAACTGATAGGGTAAAGAGAATATATTTGAGACCTAGAATGGTGTATTCAAACGGGGATATTGTTTATTTGAAAAATGGAGATAATTCTGTGATTAATATTGCAGACCCTTCTCTATGTAAACTTGACCCATCTGGCGATTATTTCATTATGACATTGAATACTACAAATTATTTTACAAGTTCACAGATTATTTCGTTTGATATTGATGTATCATTAATTGGTTTTACGTTAAACCATAAATTTAAGTTTGTATACAAAGAATCAAGCAATGAGAATATTCGTGATTTTTATAAGTATGATGAAGCAAGTGGCGTTTACACTTACAATTATTGGGACGTAAGAGCTGAGTTTACTAATGAGCTTTATGACGAAAATGGCAAAATTACTGGGTTTGGTGCATGATGATACCTGACGAATTTTTAGAGTTTTATTATGGAAAATACAAGGTTATTGATTTGCATGAATTAACCAAAGAAGATGCCAAAATTGAGCTGATTAATGCTGTTAATTCGGCGGATTTAGATATTAAGTGTTTGATTATAATTCACGGCTATCATGGTGGGACTGTTATTAAGAATTTGGTTAGAAAAGAGTTTAATAATGATAGCATTGCTGAAAAAATTAACTTAGATGCTGGCAGAACAATTTATAGGTTAAAAAATTGAATTATTTTTCAAAAACTATGGAAAATTGCTTTTAGTTATGTTATAATACTATTGTAAATAAATTAAGGGAGTGGATTATGGACGTTTCTAAAAAAACACTTATTGCCACATTGATTATTAATATTTTGTTGATTGCTATTGCTTTAACTTGTATGATTATTACAAAGTTTGCAAACACTGCAATTTTGTGGCTTTCTGTTGTAATGATTATTCTTGTTTGTATTTCATCTATAATCATTTGGCATTACGGAAAAGAGTTTAAAAAATAAAATCAAAATCAACCATAATAGGTTGATTTTTTGTTTAAATCACGGGTTTGTCTCGTGATTTTTTTTGTAATTGTATAATTTTTGAAAAAATTGTCATTATTTATGCAGGTGGTGTTTATGAATAAAAAATCCGTTTCAGCTACAATCTTAATTCTTGTTATGGCATTGTTTTTTTCAGTTGTTGGAACTTGCTTTTATACTTTTGTTTATGATAGAACGAGAACCTTGGTAACGGCTGTTGGGGTTATTAATGATGAAAATATACAAATTTTTAGTGATGAAAAACTAAAAAAGAAAGTGTCTGAACTAAAATTATCTAATATGGATATTGGTTTAAAGCCAGCAACAGGCGAAGTTGATTCAGAAACTCAAATACCTTCTACAATCGATGATAAGGGTACTAGTGAAGGGTATTATTCAACGGTTTATGTTGTATCGTCTGGGAAATTTAGGATTCAACTAAATAATATTCAAATAAAGTCTGATCATGATGAAGAATTGATTGAAGAAGAAAAGAAAAATATTTTTGTTGGCATTATGAATTTAAAAAACTCCGTGAAAACATTGGAAAATGATGGAATTGAAATTTGTAGGTATGTTGACGTTTCTTCTGAGCCTATAAAAATAACATTTTTAATTTGGCTTGGTAGTATGGCGAGTGATGAGTTAGAAGGTGCTAGAATTAGTTTTGATATTAAGTTTGTTTCGATTTAGGTATTAAATTGTTTAAATTAAACATACTAAAATCATGAAAAACAAAGGATTCATTAAGGGGGCTGTAATTTTAATTGCTTTTAATTTGATTGGCAAGATTTTTGGTGCGATTTATCGTATTCCGCTGGCAAATTTGTTGGGTACGGAAGGTATTGGGAAATATCAGTTAGTGTTTCCGCTTTATTCTTTATTGCTTGCAGTTTCAGTGTCGGGGATACCTATTGCAATATCTAAAATTGTTGCGGAATTTAATAGTAAGGGACAGCATGGCGATGCTAAAAGATTGCTAAAATTGTCCATTATTTACTTGTTTGCAGTATCTTTATTTTGTTTTGTGATTGTTTTGCTATGTGCAAAATTTATTGCAGGTATTCAAGGAAATCCTGATATTTATTTCTGTTATTATGGGATTGCTCCAGCAATATTGTTTGTTGGGGTGCTTTCGGTTTTTAGGGGTTATTTTCAGGGTAATTTAAAGATGCTTCCAACCGCAATTTCTGGATTTATTGAACAATTAGGAAAACTTGTTTTTGGATTGTTTTTTGCAACAAAGTTTATTTCCAGGGGTGTGAATTTTGGTGTTTTGGGGGCTTTGATTGGAATATCTATAAGTGAATTGCTGTCACTGATATTTTTAGTGGTTTATTACGTTTTTTACTCAAAGAAAAATGGAAATAATCAGGTGGCAGTGTTGGGCAAAAGAGATATTTCAAAACAGTTGTTTGTAACGGCACTTCCAATAACTCTTGGGGGGCTAGCTTCGCCAATTACAAGCATAATTGATAGTTTGCTGGTTGTTAATTTGCTGATTTTTACAGGCTTTGAATCTAATATTGCAACATCTCTTTTAGGGTTGCAATCGGGTATTGTTGACCCGTTAATAAATATTCCGATAGTAATTGCTGTTTCAATTTCTTCATCGCTCTTGCCTAGTCTTGCAAGTGAAAATGCAAAAGGAAATAGTGAAGAAGTTAAAAATTTATTTGAAAAAGCTTTTCAAATAACACTAAGTGTTTCAATAGTATGTGCAATTTGTTTTGTTATTTTTGGCAAACAAATTTTGTCTTTTTTGTATGGCAAAACACTAAGATATGAAGAAATCAATACTGCAGTTAAATTATTGTTTTTAGGTGGTTTTAATTTAATTTTTTTATCATTAGTTCAATTAACAACGGGTGTTTTGCAGGGTTTAGGTAAACAAAATCTAGCGGTAAAGTCTTTGTTTATTGGGTCGGGTATAAAAATCGTTTTAACTATCACACTTGTAAGCTTTAAATCTATTAATATTTTGGGTGCGATGATGTCTGGTGGGGTTAGTTATTTTTTTGTATTTTTAATAAATTATAGAAAAATTACAAAAGAAACCGATGCTAGAATATCTAATATTTTTCTTGAAGTTTCAATTCAGGAATGTTTAGTTTGTTTGTTCGCATTCTTTACAAATATATTAATTAGTTTGGCTTTCGGTAATTTTGCTGGAATGTTTGTTGGTGGGGTAACGGCAATTATTATTTTCATGATTACTTACTATGTATTGTTTTTAATTCAACGACCGAGAATAATTCCCCTTGATAAATGATGAAAAATTTGTTATTATATGTATTATGGGAATAAAAATAAAAGATGTTGAATTAAAATCCAATGCAATTTTGCCACCTATGGCTGGATTTACTGACCTTGCTTGTAGACATATGTGTTTGCAGGCTGGGGCTGGGTTGGTTTGCACTGAAATGGTAAGTAGCAAAGCATTGCACTATAAAAATAAAAAAACAGAAGAACTTTTAAAAACTTTTGATGCGGATAAACCAACTGCGGTGCAGTTATTTGGTCATGAACCAGAAATAATGGCTGAAGCTGTGAAAAATCCTTTACTTGAGAGATTTGATATTATAGATATTAATATGGGTTGTCCTGCTAGAAAAATTATTTCTAACGGAGACGGCTCGGCATTACTGAAAAACATAAATTTAGCCGAAGAAATAATTAAAGCTTGTGTTGGTGCTACACAAAAACCTGTTACTGTTAAATTTAGAATAGGTTATGAACAGAACGAAAATATTGCAGTTGAATTTGCCAAGATGTGTGAAAGGGCGGGGGCTAGTGCAATAACTGTGCATGGAAGAACGACAAGTCAGGGTTATTCAGGATCTGTTGATTATGAAACTATAAGACAAGTGAAAGCATCGGTTAAAATTCCAGTTTTTGCAAACGGGGATTGCAGGTCAAAAGATGATTTCGATAAAATTTTAAAACTAACAAATGCTGACGGCGTTGCGATTGGCAGGGCGGGTGTTGGTTGTCCGGAGATTTTTGCCGAAATCACACAAACTGAATTCCAAATGACAAAAATTGAGCAAATAAAATTCCATTATGAAACATTGATTAAAGAGTATGGCGAGAGATTTGCGATTAAATATATGCGTTCAAGTTTGGCTGGATATTTATCTAAAGAATATAAAAATACCGAACTTTTAGTTAAATTGTTAAAAATGGATTATTATAGCGAAATTTTAACGGAATTAACGAAATTTCTAGCAAAAAAATAGCTTTTTGGGTTGTTATTATTTGACAACCTATCTTTTTGTTTATTATAATATTTATACGTTAGATTATGACGTAATTTATTTTAGGAGATACAAGTTTTATGAAAAAGAAAACTTTTAAAGATATTGATGTTACCGGCAAAAGAGTTTTTGTTCGTGTAGATTTTAACGTTCCACAAGATGATAATGGAAAAATTACTGATGATACGAGAATTCGTGCGGCTCTCCCAACTATTAATTATTTAGTTAATCAAAATGCAAAGGTTATTTTATGCTCACATTTGGGTCGTCCAAAGGGTGTTGTTAATGAAAAATATTCACTTGCTCCAGTTGCTGTTAGACTTTCTGAGTTAATCAACAAGCCTGTTAGCATGGCTAAAGATGTTGTTGGTGAAAGTGCTAAAAAATTAGTTGAAGAAATGAAAGATGGCGAAATCGTTTTGCTTGAAAATGTACGTTTCCATGCAGAAGAAGAAAAGAATGACCCAGAATTTGCAAAAGAACTTGCATCACTTGCTGATGTATTTGTGAATGATGCTTTTGGAACAGCTCACAGAGCTCACGCTTCAACTGCTGGTATTGCTAAATTCTTGCCAGCTGTTGCAGGATTTTTGATGGATAGCGAAATTATGGCTTTATCTAATGCCGTTGAAAATGCTGAAAAACCACTTGTTGTAATTTTGGGTGGTGCAAAAGTTTCAGATAAAATTAACGTTATTGCAACTTTAATGACTAAAGCTACAACGCTTTTGATTGGTGGGGCAATGGCTAATACATTCTTGGCAGCTAAGGGATATAATGTTGGTTTTTCTAAATATGAAGCTGATAGAATTGATGTTGCTAAAGAATTAATGGAAAAAGCTGAAAGTTTGAATGTTAATCTTCTTTTGCCGGTTGATGTTATGGCTGGAAAAGAATTTGCTCCAAAGACAAAATGTAAGAGTTTTTCGGTTGATAAGATTGCTGATGGCTATCAAGCTATGGATATTGGTAAGAAAACTAGAAAACTATATGCTGAAGAAATAAAGAATGCAAAAACCATTATTTGGAATGGACCAATGGGTGTTTTTGAATTTAAAAAATTCAGTAAAGGAACACTTGCTGTTGCGAAAGCTATTGCTAAGTCTAGTGCTGTTTCAGTTGTTGGTGGGGGCGATTCTGCCGCTGCATTGCAACAATTAGGTTATGCTAATAAAGTAACACACCTTTCAACTGGTGGTGGTGCAACACTTGAATTCTTGGAAGGAAAGAATTTGCCAGGTGTTGCTATGCTTGAAGATAAAATTGAAGGCGAAAAAGCAAAAACTCCAGATTTTAGTTCTATTGACCTTAGAACTATCAATAAAACCAGAAAGACAACTAGTTCTGTGAAAAAGACTGAAGTTAAGAAGCCTGTTGTTAAGTCTAAAACTACAACAAAAAAATAGGAGTAATTATGGAAAAAATTATTGCTGCAAACTGGAAAATGAATAATGATTTTTCAGATATTAAACCATTTGTTAAATATGTGAAAAAGAACCAAAAGAATAAAAAGGGTTTAGTTGTTTGTGTGCCATCTGTTATGATTAAATCTTTTGCAGATAGTGCAAAGGGCGTTGTTGAAACAGGTGCTGAAAACTGTTATTTTGCTGAAAAAGGTGCTTACACTGGCGAAATTTCAGCTCAAATGGTAAAAAGTGCTGGAGCAAGTTTTGCTATTGTTGGTCATAGTGAAAGAAGACAAATCTTTAATGAAACAAATGAAATGCTCAATAAAAAGCTTAAAGCATGCTTGAATGCCGGTTTGAAAGTAATTTTTTGCATTGGCGAAAGTTTAGAAGAAAAATCTAAATATAAATCAGTTTTAAAGAAAGAAATCGTTGAAGGGTTTAAAGGTATTACTGATTTTTCAAATATTGTTATTGCGTATGAGCCAATTTGGGCCATTGGAACTGGTAAAGTTGCAACAACTCAAGATATTTCTAAGGTTCATGCATATATTAAAAATTTATGTAAAGAAAGTTTTGGTGTTGATATTTCTGTTTTGTATGGTGGTAGTGTTAAACCATCTAACAGTGGGGAGATTTTAGCATTAGGTGAAGTTGATGGCGTTTTGATTGGCGGAGCTAGTTTAAAAGCTGAAGACTATGTTGCCATCGCTAGTAGTAGATAGGATTTATTATGTGGAATGAATTATTAAGAATGTTAATTCTTGCACAAACTGAGCAGGAAAAAGAGATAACTTATGTTGGCCTTGCAATCTTTGGTTTCTTTTTGTTTGTTCTGATTTTGGATAGCATGGCGAAAGGTAAGATTATTCCCAAAAAAGGCCCTATGAAGATAACATTGATTTTTATGTTTGTTGTTGTGGTTATTGTGGTAATAGTATTACATTTTGTTTATAAATAACTTGAATTCTATATTTTTTTATGTTATAATACACTCGTTTTAGGGGGATTTATGAAAAATTTATTTGCTTTAATTTGTGCTGATGAAAACAAAGCTACTGCTGGTTGGGTTGTTAATTCATTTCCAATTATTAAAATCGTTATCATGGCAATTTTGGCTTTATTATCTTTAACTTTAATTGTTTTGGTTGTAATGCAGAAAGGAGACACAAATGGTTCATCTGCTTTGACTGGTAAAACTGATACCTTTTACAATAGAAACAGAAAAACAACTTTGCAAGGCAAGATTAAGATTTTAACAGTTATTATTGCTTCAATTATGATGGCTTTGTGCTTAATTTTTATGATTATGTCACAAATTTATTCTGGTACAATCGCTTAATAAAAATTAAAGGTGCTTAAAAAGCATCTTTTTTTATGCAATAAATTAAGAATAATTATGCATAAAATGTTTGTTTTTGCGGAAACTATCACTAAGGAGATTAAGTATGATTATTACAAACATTATTGCACTTTGCATTTTAATTTTGGGTGCTTTTAACTGGTTTACGATCGGAGTTTTTTCTTGGAATTTCTTGAGCTGGATTTTTGGTGTTGGGTTTTTTGTTAGAATCCTTTATGCACTAGTGGGGATTGCCGGGGTATGGCTTTTAATTCAACTTTGTGTTCGCAGAACAAAACTTTTTGGCGAAGATGATACTATGATGAGAAAATAGTCAAATAAAATTGGTAAGTGGGCTAGATGCCCATTTTTTCGTGTTCCTTTTCTCATGTTACTTCGATTGGAGTGTAGGTAAAATGAAGAAAATTCCTAGAAAAGAAGTGTTGTTGTAGGTATGCGTTGACATACGGATAGAGCAGGGGGATCTCTCGACTACGCTCGAGATGACACGAAAAATATAACGTAAGTAAAAAATACGCTCGAGATGACACGAAAAATATAACGTGAGTAAAAAATACGCTCGAGATTGATACCTTGCAGTTTTGTTACTTTGCTCTGTTCGTGTCATTTCGAGTGTAGTGAAACGAAGTCGAGAAATCCCCCAACTAGAAAACGGAAGTATTTTAAATAATTCTCTTTTTAATGCGTAATTAATTTTAATAAAATGCATAATTATTGTCTATAGAGTTTAATTTTATTATGATTTACAAATAATTTATGTTAGAATTAAGTTAATGAAATTATAGGAGAAATTATGAAAACGGGACTTTGGGATTTAACACATTTATATAAAAATAATGCTGAATTTGAGAAAGATTTAAAATCAGCTAAAAAATACTTGGAAAATATAAAAAAATTCAAGGGAAAATTAAATAAAAGTGATGTAATCCTTGATTATTTTAGGCAAGATACAGAATTGTCTGTAATTTTGGAAAAGTTGGTTGTTTATGCATTTTGCAAGAAAGATGATAATGGTAAAGACCCACAAAATACAAAAAATTATGAAATAATTAATAATTTATTTTCGGTTGTTAATGAAGAACTTGCATTTGCAAAAGTTGAGTTATCTAAGCTTGATGAGAAGTTTTTAAACAAACTTAAATTAAATGCGGAATTTTCTGATTTCGATAGAACGATTGAAGATATAATTAGATACAAAGCACACACGTTACCTGAAAAACAAGAACATGCGATGGCTAGAATTTCGGCATTTTCTAACAGTGATGATATATTTAAAATATTAAGTAACCTTGAAATGAATCATGGTTCATTTGTGAATGAAAATGGGGAAGAAATCAAATTATCTCCGCAAAATTATAATTTGCTTATGAATAGTCCAAGTCAAGCTACTCGAAAAAACGTAATGGAAACATATTACGGCGAGTATGGTAAACTTATTCAAACTTACGCAGGACTCTTATCTTCGCATATAAAATATGAGAATTTTGTAGCTAAAGAATATGGTTTTGATTCGGTTTTGGATATGAAATGCTATGCGGAAGAAGTATCCAAAGATGTTATGCTTAATAATATAAAAAATGTTTCTTCACATAAAAAATCGCTACAAAAATATTTTTTAATTAAGCAAAAAATTCTAGGGTTAAAAGAATTTTATACATCGGATATTGGAACTCAAATTTATACAGATGACGGAAAATTGGAAGATTATGGTAATGTTGTAAAAGACATTGCAGAATCTTTGAAGGTTTTGGGTGATGATTATGTTGAAAAATTTGAATATGCGGTCGAAAATGGCTGGATTGACGCATTTACAAGAGAAAACAAGACAAGTGGTGGCTATACGATTTCCGCTTACGATTCACACCCGTATATTCTTTTAAATTTCGATGGAACTAGAGAGTGGGCTTCGGCACTCGCTCACGAATTTGGGCATGCAATGCATTCTTATTATTCCGCAAAAAGTCAGCCTTATGCCAAAGCGGATTACACTTTGTTTGTTGCGGAAATAGTATCGCTTTTAAATGAAATTTTATATAATAAATATTTAATTTCAAAAACTACTGAAAAAAAAGAAAAAATGAAATTAATTGCGGAATTTTTGCAATTATTTGAACTTAATGTTTTTGATTCAAGTATGCTTGCCGAATTTGAACTTTTCATTCATGATGAAATTCAGAAGGGCAATAGTTTAACTGCTGAAGATTATTCAAATAAGTTTAAAAGTTTGGCTGAAAGTTATTTTGGTAAAAATGTGAAATTATGTAAAAATTATGAATATGGTTGGAGCAGAAAATCGCATATTTATCGAGATTATTATTTGTATAAATATTCGTTGGGACTTTGCACTGCATGTGCTTTATCTGAAGATATTTTAAATGATAATACAGGAAAATCACTAGAAAAATATAAAAAATTCCTTACACTAGGCGGTTCGTTAGACCCAATTTCGGAATTAAAAGTGGCAGGAATTGATATTTTATCTGATGAAATTTATGATAAGGCTTTCAAGATGTTTGATTCATATTTGAGAGATCTTGAATATTTACTTAATAATTAAGGTCTATTTTTTAGACCTTTTTTTAGTTTTTTTTTGTAATTTTTTTTAATTCCTTAATAAAAATTTGACCTTGTTAATTAAAATTAATATAATATAGTTGTATTAGTATATAAAAAGGAAATGAGTATGAGCAAATATGTTATTGTGACAGGTGGTGTTATCACTAATTTAGGTAAAGGTACAACAGCTGCAAGCCTTGGTAGACTTCTCAAAAATAGGGGAGTTAAGGTTACCATGCAAAAGTTTAATCCATATTTAAATGTTGACCCTGGAACAATGAGTCCTTATCAACATGGCGAAGTTTTTGTTACAGATGACGGAACTGAAGCTGATTTGGATATTGGTCACTATGAAAGATTTTTAGATATTAATCTTGGAAAAATTAATGACATTTCTGGTGGTATGCTATTTTCTTCGGTTATTAATAAAGAGAGATTGGGTAAATATGTTGGCTCAACAGTTTCTATTATTCCACATGTAACAACTGAAGTTAAGGAAAATATTTTGGCTCTTAATGATAAAAAAACAGATATTGTTATTGTTGAGATTGGTGGAACTAATAATGATGAAGAAACAAATATATATCTTCAAGGTGTACGACAATTAATTTCTGAAATTGGTCAAGAAAATGTGTTTGTTTTGCATATGGACTTTTTGCCTTATGTGGAAGTTACTGGGGAAACTAAAATTGAGCCAGTGCAAAACTCTATCCAAAAATTAAACACTTTGGGGATTAATCCAGATGCTGTTGTTTGCAGAACACAAAAAGATGCAGTACTAGAGCAAACTGTGAAAGCTAGAATTGCTAGACGTTGCTTCCTTGCAAGTGATAAGGATATTATTCAAGTTCCAGACCTTGAAACAATTTATGAGATTCCTAATATTCTTCAAAAAGAAGGTCTTGATGACTTGATTTTGAGAAAATTTAAAATGAATGCACCAAAGGCTGATTTGAAATCATGGGATTTTATGGTTTACAATTTCAAAGGCGAATATACAACTGTTAAGTTTTGTATTGTTGGAAAATATACAAAAGTTGCTGATGCGTATATTTCCGTTGAAGAAGCTATTAAGCATGCTTGTGCTTATAACCAAATTAAACCAATAATTGAATATATTGATGCTGAAGATATTGAAGAAGTTGGTGCTGAAAAACTCTTGAAAGGTGCTAAAGCAATTATTATTCCAGCAGGTTGGGGTAATCGTGGTTTTAATGGTATGATTGAAGCATCAAAATATGCAAGAGAAAATAAAATTCCATATCTTGGTCTTGGATTTGGTTTGCAGGCTTCTATTGTTGACGTTTCAAGAAACCTTTTGGAAATGGCCAATGCAAATACAACAGAAATTGACCCAAATACAGAGTACCCAGTAATCGATATTATGGCAGAACAAAAAGCATTAGTTATGAAGGGTGGAACTAATAGATTGGGTTCGTATAAATGCGTGCTTGATCCTAAGTCTAAGGTTGCTAAACTTTATGGTAAAGAGCTGATTGAAGAAAGACATAGACATCGTTATGAAATCAATGGTTTATATTCAGAAAAATTTGAGCAAGCTGGCATTCAATTTGCTGGAATTAACCCAGAAAGCAAGCTTATTGAAATCATTGAACTTCAAAATCACCCATTCTATGTTGGTGTTAACTTCCAACCAGAATTTAAATCAAAACCTTATAGACCACACCCAATATTCTTGGGGCTTGTTAATACAGCGAAAAGCATTAGATAATAAAAACACTTCACGTTTGTGAAGTGTTTTCTTGTTATAAAAAATCACGGATTGAATTATAAATCAAACCGTGATTTTTTTTATTGTTCATGTTTTATTGCAACAATGTGCATTCTGTTAACATCATCAATCATAGAAATAGGAGATAAGTTAGAGTCGGTTGTGATAATGTATCTATAGCCGGCTTGTTTAAGTTTATTTAAAATATCCTTATTTTCAAAATAGTATTCAACTTGAGTGTCTTCAGTTTTTTTGTATTTACTATCATGGTCATTGAGTTGATATTTTCTATCAATAGCGTAGGTTTCTGAATCTCTAGTCTTTGTTACAAGATTGATGTAATAAATATTCGAAATAGATGTTTTTGAATTTCCGTCACAAACAATGCTTTTGATATAATCAATTTTATCATTACCATCAAAGAATGTTTCATTCCAGTCTTTGAGTTTGCGTTTTGTGTAGTAGTCAAAAATAAATAAACCGCCATTGTTGAGATGCGAATAAACATTTTTGAAGAAATTGCCCCATGCATCAAGGGTAGGGAGCATGTTTACTACGTCATGATTGCAAGAAATTAAATCGTAAGTTCCAAGAGATTCAAGATTATCAATTTTGTTTGTTTTTACAAATTGCATATCTGGGAATTTAGATTTATTATATTCTACATAAGTGTCCAAGATTTCAGTGCCTGTACATTTTTTGCCATTAAGTTGCATTTCGTTCAAAAAGTTTCCAGAACCGCAACAAATATCTAAAACTGAGTTAACTTTTAAATCTTGAAGTTTGATGAATTTTAAAATCTTTTTTGCTAAATTTTGAGAATAATTGCCTTGATTTTCGTTCCAAGCCATGGCAAATGCTTTGTCAAAATTTGTTTCGTTATTATTTTCCATACTGTCTCCTTATTTGTGTGATGCTATTATATAAATTCTCTCAGCATATTCATTTGGGGTGGTTGGATTTAAGTTTTGGTCAACGATTTGAACCTTTTTTAGCCCTGCTTTTTTGAGTGCTTCGGTAATTTTATCAAGTTCGAAATAACTTTCAATTACAATGTCTTTTGTTTTTGCATAATAGTTATTGTAATTAATGTAATAGGTGTAGGTTATAACCGTTTTATCGTAAACACCAGACTTGATATTGGTTAAGCAATCAAGAGATGGGGAAGATTTATAGGTTGATTCGTTCCAGTTAGAGAGTTTGAATTTTGAGTAAAAATCAAACACAAAAATACCATTTTTTGTTAGCTTTTTTGATGCATTTTTAAAAAGTGTTTCCCAATCTTCGAAATCTTCAAGATAATTTACAATATCGTGAGTGCAAGTAACAATGTCAACTTTTTCTTTTCCAGGCATTTCGTACATATTTTTTGTTAGGAAATAGGTTACACCTGGTAACTTTTCTTTTGAATAGTCAAACATTCCTTGTCTTGTTTCAGTTCCGTAGCATTTCATGCCTTGATGAAAGAATACTTCAAGAAGATTTGATGAACCACAACAAATATCATAAATTGAACTAAATTTCTTATTGTTTGTTTCGTTAAATGCTAAAATTCTATTAGCTATATTTTTGGCAAAATCGCCTTGGCTTGAATCCCATGCTTTTGCAAAGTCATAATTGATTTCTTTTGAATCCATAATGCCTCCTATACACACTGATTATAGCATAAAAAAATAATATTAAAAACAAAAATATTGTAAAATCAAAAAATTTATTTTAAATTAACAAAAAAGTGGGGAATTAGGGCAAAATAAAACACCAACCTAAGTTGATGTTTTGAAATTTAGTTTAATTTTTCGCCACATTCTGGGCAGAATTTGCTTTTTGGTGCAACATCTGCTCCACATTTTGGACATTTACCTTTTTGCACAAGTTTGTTTCCACATTCAATGCAGAATTTTGCATTTTTTGGATTTTTTGCACCGCAAGTAGGGCAGAACTTTGTTTCATCTTCTGTTTTTGCTTGAGTTTTGTTTGTATTATCTTCAAGAGATTTTTTCATGATTTCACCTAAAGCGAATCCAGTTCCAAGTTGACTGCCAAGTCCAGCGTTGCCTTGATTTTGGGCTACATCACGAATTGCGTGAGCTGATTGGAATTTAACAAATGTGTCCATTTTGTCAGACAAAACACCCATGCTTGACCTTGTATCAATGGCTTTTTCAACTTCTTCAGGGAATGAGATGTTTTCGATAACAAGTTTTGTAAGTTTAAGTCCGAGATTTGCAAATGTTTCGGCAAGTGATTCAGAAGCAACTTTAGAAAATTCGATAAGGTTGCTTGCGATGTCAAGAGCTGAAATTTTTGACTCTGCGATTGTGTCTGAAATAGAAGAAACGATAATGCTTTTTAAATATTGATTAATATCTTCAGTTGAGAATGTTGAGTTTGTTCCAAAAAGTTCTTTCATAAATGTTTCTGGATTTTCAACCTTAAAAGCATAGTTTCCATAGCCACGAATGCGGATAGTTCCGAAATCTTTATCACGCATTGTGATTGGATTGCTTGTGCCCCATCTTTGATTCGTGAATTGTTTTGTGTTAATAAAGTATACATCTGCATAGAATGGTGATTTAAATCCATAACCCCAACTCATAAGTTGTGTGAAAATTGGCAAATTGCTAGTTTGAAGGGTATACATGCCAGGACCAAAAATGTCAGCAATTTTACCTTTATTTAAAAATACTGCAACTTGTGATGCACGGACTGTTAATTTTGAGCCGTATTGTATTTGTCTGCCGTCCATTGGATATTTGTAAACAATAGTGTCGGTTGAATCGTCAACCCATTCAAGTGATTTTAATAGGTTAGTTTTAAAAAAGCCCATAAGCTCCTCCCATAATCTGATAGCTTTATTATATATGCTAAATAATTTTTAAGCAAACAAATTAATGTGTTTTTTTATAGTTGTTTGAAAATTTTAATTAAAATTGTTATAAAATTTTTGTAATAATTATTAAAAATATTATTTATAGTAAAAGGCTTTAATTGCTTTTATTCTTATGTGATTTTGTGATATTATATAGGGGTAAATTAGATAACATTAGGAGAAAATATGGAAAGATTAGAAAATAAAAAGCAAGTGAAAAAAGCCATGATTTTGGCAGGTGGTCTTGGTACTAGATTTTTGCCAGCTACTTTATGTTTGGCTAAAGAATTGTTTCCAATAGGCAATATGCCAATAATTATGTATCATATTCAGGATTTGGTTAAGGCTGGAGTAGACGATATTTTGATTGTTGGAAATAAATTAAAAGAAGAAAGCTTCAAAAATTTCCTTACACCAAGCGAAGAATATCTATCAAAGATAGAATCAGACGGCAAAATGGGTATGCTTGAAAAATATAACGATTTGATGAGCAAAGTTAAGATAACTTATGTTAACCAAGACGATGAAACTTTTGATTATGATGGTGTGAGTTATAAAAATTCGGCTCTTGGGGAGCGTGGTTCGGCTATTGCAATTAATGCTGGTAAGGATTGGGCTAAAGAAGAACCTTTTGTTGTTTTGAATGGAGATGATTTATGCTTCTATTTAGATGGAAAGTCAATGACTAAGGAAGTTATTGATGTTTACAATGCAACTGGAGATATTGTTGTTTATGGCAAAGAACTTCCAAGAGAAGTGATGTATAAATATTCATCTATGGTTTTGGGTGATGAGGTTGCAAATGGCAAGGGTGCTAAAATGATTGATATTATTGAAAAGCCTGCAACTGGAACTGAACCAAGCAATATCATGGGATTTTGTAGATATATTTTGAATGAAGAATTTTTTAATAGAATCTTTAAAATTAAGCCAAGAGCAAATGGGGAATATAACATGACCGATGTTTTGCAAAGTATGGCTCAAGATAGAATGGCTTCAATGTGTTTATTTACTGGCGATTATTTCGATTGCGGAAGCGAAAATGGTTATGCTGGGGCAAATATGTTTGTGGTTGAACACAAAGATGAACTTAAATAAACTAAAAATAAAAAAGATAGCAAAATTATTTGCTATTTTTTTATGTATGATATAAAATAAAAATGTCTAAAATAAAGACAAAACTTAAACTTAAGGAGCAGAAATTATGAAAATTTCAGACGTTAGAGTACGTATTGTGAAAACAGACAAAAGTAAAATCAAAGCTAGTGCTTCAATTACTATCGATGATTGTTTTGTTGTTCACGACATCAAGGTTATCGAAGGCAATGAAGGTTACTTTATCGCTATGCCAAGCAGAAAAACACCAGATGGAGAATTTAAGGATATCGTTCACCCATTGAACACAGAAACTAGAGAAATGATTAAAGATATCGTTTTGAAGGCTTTTGATGAAGCAAAAAATAGTGCTGAAGCAGAGTAATTTCTACTCTAGTTATAAATTTGCTATTAGGTACGCAAAATATGCGTGCCTTTTTTGTTGCAAAAAATTAATGCAACTGCTTTATATTTTGGAAAAGATAATGTATAATGTGCTTATGAAACTCTTAACAGAACTTAAAGTTAGATTTGGATACACAAAACAAGATATATTTCTCGCAATAAAGAAGAAATATCATCTTTTTGCTGATGAAATAATTAATTATGAAATCGTAAAAGAAAGTTTAGATGCCAGGAAAAAACCGGATATTTTTATTAAGTTAAATATTGCGGTAAGCGTTAAGCCTGGTGCTGTTAAAAAGCTTAAAGACTGCATTGAATTTAACGTTAATCATGACGGAATAAAAATAGAAAGTTTGGACTATAACGGAGAAAGACCTGTTATTGTTGGATTTGGACCTGCTGGTATGTTTGCTGGATTATATTTGGCGAAAAAAGGGTTTAAACCAATAATATTAGAGCAAGGCAAGAGTGTTTATGAACGTCAGAAAGATGTGGATAAGTTTTGGAATGAAAGAATTTTGAATGAAAATTCAAATGTGCAATTTGGAGAAGGTGGAGCTGGTACATTTTCAGATGGAAAGTTGGCATCAAATGTTGCAAATGATTATACAAAATTGGTCATTAATGAATTTGTACTAAATGATGCTCCAAATGATATTTTTTATTCCTATGCTCCACATATAGGCAGTGATAAATTAAAACAGGTTGTCACTAATATTAGAAAAACCATTGAAGAATTGGGTGGAACTGTTTTATTTAATACAAAATTTGTTGATTTTGAGACAAAAAATGGCGTTTTATCGGCTGTTAAGGTAATGAATTTAATTACGAATAGTCAAGAAATTATTAAAACAAATGCTGTAATTTTGGCTGTTGGACATAGTGCGGTTGGTACATACAAATTACTAAAAGAAAAAAATGTTCAAATGAAGCAAAAACCTTTTGCTATTGGCGTGAGAATAGAGCAAAATCAAGAACAAATTAATATTGCACAATATGGAGAAAAGAATAAGGATTTGCCAGCATCAAATTACAAACTAGCTGTGCATTTGGATAATGGAAGAAGTGTGTTTACATTTTGTAATTGTCCTGGCGGTGTTGTGGTTTCTTCATCAAGTGACAAAGGTACTATTGTGACAAATGGTATGAGTTATAGGGCAAGAGATGGAAAGAATTGCAACTCTGCAGTTCTTGTGAATGTTTTGCCAAGTGACTATGATAAAGGCAATGTTTTGGACGGTATTGATTTTCAACACAAATACGAACGTTTAGCTTTTGAATTGGGTGGGGCAAACTATGATGCTCCAGCTGAAAAGGTAAAAGATTTTGTGCATGGAAAAGAAAATGGGTTTGATGATAATATGCAAAAAGTTAAGACTAGCTACAAGCCAAACGTTAAGTTTGTGGATTTATCAAAATGCTTGCCTGAGTTTGCGGTTAGTAGTTTAAAAGAAGCTTTGCCTTTATTAAACAAAAAAGTAAATGGTTTTGCAGATGAAGATAATCTTTTGATTGGTGTTGAAACTAGGTCCAGTGCTCCTGTTCAAATAGTTAGAGACGAAAATTTTTCAAATGGAATTGTTGGTTTGTACTCTGCAGGAGAAGGTGCGGGATATGCTGGCGGAATTACATCAAGCGGTGCAGATGGAATTAAAATTGCGGAAATTGTTAGCGGGTTTTTGATGAAAAATTATGAAAACTAAACTTGTGATTATTGTATATAATCGCTGATAAAATAAGGTATTATGCTTGACATAGTACCTTATTTTTATTGAAAATATTAACAAAATTTAATTTTTTGAATACAGTGATTGTATGGATAAATTAAAAATGTTTAAGGGTAAAAAATTTCACTTTATTGGTATTGGTGGAGTGAGTATGAGTTCACTTGCTTGTTTTTTAAAGCGTGATGGTTTTTATGTTCAAGGTTCAAACGAAGTGATTAATGATGAAATGAAAATCTTAGCAAAAAAGAAAATACGATTGTTTTTGGAACATTCTAAAAATAATGTTTTGGGTGCAGATATTGTTGTGTATTCTTCGGCGATCCATGAAGATAATCCTGAACTTGTATTTGCTAGAAATCATAATCTTATTATTTTGAAACGTGCAGAACTTTTGGGAATGATTGCAGAAAGTTATAAAACCGTTATTGCGATTGCTGGAAGCCACGGAAAAACAACCACATCGGCAATGATTTCAGATATATTTTTAAATGCAGGACTAAAACCAACCATTCATGTTGGTGGTAGATTAAAATCTATTCATTCTAATTTTTTAGTAGGAAATAAAAAATATTTCATTACTGAAAATTGCGAGTACAAAGATAACTTTTTATTTGTAAAACCTGATGTTTCGGTTATTTTGAATATTGATAGTGACCATTTGGATTACTTTGGAAGTTTGGAAGGTGTGAAGAAATCATTTATTAAGTATGCGGACGGAACAAAGCAGGGCGGTGTTAATTTAGTTTTTGGCGAAGATATTAATTCTTTACAAATAGGACAAAAGGAAAATAGTATTACTTTTGGGTTTAATGATAAAAACGATATTTATGCAAAAAATATAAGGGAATATAAATCTGGATTTTTTTCGTTTGATGTTGTGTTTAGTGGTTTTTTACTAGGAAATATAAAGTTAAATATTGTGGGCGAACATAATATTTTGAATGCTTTGGCTTCTGTTATGGTTTCCATGCTTTTTGAAATAGATTTTTCAGTTGTTAAAGATACATTAGAAAATTTCAAGGGAGTGGAGAGAAGATGTGAAAAAGTAGGGGAAATTAATGGAGCATTAGTTTATCATGATTATGCACATCACCCAAAACAGATTGAAAAGATGATTGAGACAGCTAGAGAGCTTGTGAAAAATAATGGGGGAAAAATAATAACAATTTTTGAACCGCACACTTTTTCTAGAACTAAGTTTTTGCTCGGAAGTTTTGCAAAGAGTTTTATTGGTTCAGATTATGTGATTTTTGCACCTGTTTATTCTGCAAGAGAACTTGAAAGTGAGGGATTAAATTCGATAGATTTAATGACCGAAACAAGAAAACATATAGCAAAAGTGGATTACTATAATAACTATAGCGAAATTATAAAACAGATAAAAGAATTTGCGAAAAAAGATGATTTGGTGCTTGTTTTGGGTGCGGGAACAATAGAAAAACTTGCAAGAGATTTGGTTAAATGAAATAGAGACAGTTTTTATGATAAATAGGGGTATTATGTTTGGCATAATACCTTATTTTTTCAGTGTTTAAGGTGGGTTTATTATTAATAAGAAAATATGAAAAGATTGTTGAATTATGGCTAAAATTATGTTATTATATGTATAATAGAAATTGTTGGTGGGGTAAAATTTATGGCAATGCAAGAAAAAGATTATTTGGAGTACTTGGAAAAATTTGTTGATACTAGCAAAGCAAATTCTAGAAATAATCCAATATTTTGGGGCGTTAAAGATTTTGATTTTGTAGATGAAAAATCCGAACAAAATAGACTTAATGGTCATACTTACAAATGGTGTGAAATGGCTGAAAGAAGTTATTTTGAAGACTATATTTTTGATGTAAAATATAATCCAAATTCATGCTTTCAAACTTGCTATTCTAAAGAAAAAGTTATTAATGATGAAATTCCACAACATTTCTCAGTATTTATCAAAGAAATGGCCAATGAATCAAAAGTTGAAGCGGAAATTTTAGCTTCACATATTATGAATTATTTTGGTATTCCTACTTCATATAATACTCGTATAGCAGGAAAGAATAACAAGGGAATAAAATATTATTTAATGTCTGTTGATTTTTTGAGTGTTGGTGATAATCTTGTATTGATTGATGATTTAAAACTTGATGAAAAACAAAAATGGTTTGATTTAGATGTGAGGTCATTCTCAATAGGAGATTTTGAAAAAAATATCAAAGCAATAGAGAATATGTTAAAAAACAAGCTTCAAAAAGAAAATCTTGAATTTACACAAAAGGATATTGATAGGTTTATAAGTTTTATAGTGTCATCAATGCTAGTCAGATCGTTTTTATTGGGGGATTCAGATTTTCACACAAATAATATGGGTGTTTTGATTAATAGTAATACACACACATTTAGACCAATACCTAATTTTGATTATGAGTGTTGCTTCAATAGAGATGTTACAAACTATACAAATCTTGGTACAATTTTTCAATCATTGCCTGAAATTAGGGAGTTGTTTCCAAATGAATATGATGATTTTATTGAAAAGATGCAAAAGTTTCTAAAACCAAGAACAAAGAAAGTGAGTGATTGTGAATTGATTGCTTATCAACGAATTAGAGATGATGTGATTAGGGAAAGATTTATAAATCAAATTTATATGAATGCTCGTCAAATTTTGCAAGTAACTCCACATCAAGTTGAAAAGATGTAAGATACAAGGTAGTAATACTAAATTAAATGTGAAATTGCGTCATAAAATATTGACAAAAAATATCCTGAGTGTATAATTAAATTAGTTGAATATAAATGCGTTTGAGATTGGACACGCTGAATGAATAATATCTTTTAGAGAGTTTGCGGGTGGTGAAAGCAAATAAGTAAAATCATTCCAGTATCACCAGTCAAGCAGAAATGACGAAAGGGTGACCTAGTAGTTATTTACGGGGACTGACCGTTAAAAAGGTGGTGCATGTTGGTGCATACAAATATAAGTGGTGACTTAAATCCTAGATGAAAGTTCTTATATTTTCATCTAGGATTTTTTTTGAAAAACACTTGCAAAGGCATAGTTATTCAATAAAAAATCAAGGAGAATAATAATGTATAAAAAAGTAGACACGAAACTTAATTTTGCGGAACGTGAAGGCGATGTTGCGAAATTTTGGAAAGATAACAAAGTTATCAAAAAAATGATTGAAAAAAATAAAAATGGCGAACCTTATACTTTTTATGAGGGTCCACCAACAGCTAACGGAAAGCCACACATTGGTCACGTTTTGACAAGAACAATTAAAGACGTATTTTTGCGTTATCAAACAATGAAAGGCAAAAATATTTTGCGTAAAGCCGGCTGGGATACTCACGGGCTTCCAGTGGAACTTGAAGTTGAAAAAATGATTGGTTCAACCGGCAAACAAGATATTGAAGCTTACGGTATTCAGCCATTCATTGAAAAATGTAGAGAAAGTGTTTGGAAATACAAGGATATGTGGGAACAATTCTCTGATAGAATGGGGTATTCTGTTGATACTGATGATGCTTATGTAACTTATAAAAATGAATATATTGAGTCAGAATGGTGGGCATTATCTGAAATGAACAAAAAGGGTTTAGTTTACAAGGGACATAGAATTGTGCCATATTGCCCAAGATGTGCGACATCACTTTCTAGTCACGAAGTTGCTCAAGGTTATCAAGATGTTAAAGATAGAACCGTTTTTGTTAAGTTTAAGGCACTTGATGAAGAAAATACTTACTATTTAGCTTGGACAACAACTCCTTGGACTTTGCCATCTAACGTTGCACTTTGTATGAATGCAAAAGAAGATTACACAAAAATTAAAGTTGGTGACGAGTATTATATTATGGCTGATGCTCTAATCGAAACACTTTTCAAACCTGAAGAATATGAAAAAGTTGAAACAAAGAAGGGTAAAGATTTTGAAAGACGTTTCTATGAGCCACTCTTTGATTTTGTAAAAGAAAAACACGAAGGCAAAGCTTGGTTTGTTACCTTGGCCGACTACGTTACACTTTCAGATGGTACAGGTATTGTTCATATTGCTCCTGCTTTTGGCGAAGATGATAACAAGGTTGGAAGGGAATATAATCTTCCATTCGTTCAACTTGTTGATGATAATGGTAATATGAGTAAAGAAACTGGCGAATTTGCTGGAAAGTTTGTTAAAGATGCTGATAAATTCGTTATTGAGAACTTAAAGCAATCAGGCAAACTTTTAAAAGAAATGCCACATGTGCACTCTTATCCATTCTGCTGGCGTTGCAAAACTCCACTTATTTATTATGCTAGGTCAAGCTGGTTTGTGAAAACCACTGCCTTGAAAGATGAACTTTTGAAAAATAATGCAGAAGTTGATTGGCGTCCTGAAACTATCGGGGAAGGAAGAATGGGTGGTTTCTTGCGTTCACTTATTGATTGGGATATTGCAAGAAATAGATATTGGGGCACACCGCTTCCATTCTGGGTTTGCGAAGATGGACATATTCATGTTGTGGGTTCAGTCAATGAGCTTAAAAAGCTTGGCGGAATTGATGAAAAAACTGAACTTGATTTACATAAGCCAACAGTTGATAAAATCACTTTTGCTTGCCCGGAATGTGGAAAAACCATGACAAGAACTCCTGAAGTTTTGGATTGCTGGTTTGATTCTGGTTCAATGCCTTTTGCTCAGCTCCATTATCCATTTGAAAATAAAGATATATTTGAAAAATATTTCCCAGCTGAGTTTATTTCTGAAGGTATGGACCAAACTCGTGGTTGGTTCTATTCAATGCTTGCTGTTAACACTCTTTTATTTGGAAAATCTCCTTATAAACGTTGTTTGCCACTAGGTCTTGTTAACGATAAATTTGGAAAGAAAATGAGCAAGAGTATTGGTAATGTTGTAACTCCTTGGGAAGTGTTTGATAAAGCGGGAAGTGATGCTGCAAGGTGGTATTTCTATATTTCTAACTCTCCATGGCTATCAACTAACTTTAATATGGAAACATTGGAAGACTTCCAAAGAAAGTTTATGGGTACACTTTGGAATACTTATGCATTTTTTGTTTTGTATGCTGAAATTGACCAGTTTGATGGAAGCAAATATAGCATTGATAGTGTAAAATTAACCAATATTGACAAATGGATAATTTCAGAGTATAATAAACTTGTTCGTGAAGTAGATAAATATTTGGCAGACTATGTTAATATTGAACCTGCAAGACTTTTGAATGAGTTTGTTGATGAACTTTCTAACTGGTATGTTAGAAGAAGTCGTGAAAGATTTTGGGTTCATGGCGAAACTGAAGATAAAACAGCTGCTTTTGCAACTCTTTATTATGTTTTGGTTGGTTTGTCTAAATTGGCAGCACCTTTTGTGCCATCTATAACCGAACAAATGTATCAGAACTTAGTTAGAAGTGTAGATAAAAATGCACCAATTTCAGTGCATTTATGCGATTATCCAGTTGCTGACGAAAGTTTGATTGATGATAAACTTAATCTTGGAATGGAAACTGTTTTAACAATTTCAAACCTTGGACATAGTGCAAGAAATCAATCTAATATGAAAAATAGGCAACCACTTTCAAAAATCATAGTTTGCACAAACGATAAAGTTGAGCTTTCAGATGAACTTAAGGAATTAATTAAAGATGAATTAAATGTTCAAGCGGTTGAATTTAAGCATGATGCAAAAGAATATTTAAACTATGAATTAAAGCCACAGCTCAAAGTTCTTGGACCAAAATACGGTTCAAAAATTGGTGTAATTAGAAATTGGCTCGCTTCTTGTGATAGTGTTGCGGTTGTTGATAAAGTTAACAAAGGCGAAACTGTTAAATTTGATGCTCAAGGCACTGAAGTTGAACTTTCAAAAGATGATTTATTAATTTCTCCAATTTCAAAAGAAGGCTTTGTTGCTGAAAGCGATGGGGAATTTACCGTTGTTCTTGACACTGAACTTACAACAGAACTTATTGAGCTTGGACTTGTTCGTGAATTTATTTCTAAAGTTCAACAAACTAGAAAAGATAGCGGTTTTGAAGTAACTGACCATATTAACGTGTCTGTTATGGGTTCAAGTGAAACTAATGAAGTTCTGAAAAAATACAAAGCAGATATTTGCTCAGGAACTTTGGCTGATAAGTTTGAACTTAAAGAAGTGTCTGATATGCAAACTGTTGAACTTAATGACGAAAAAATTAAGTTAAAGTTAGAAAAAGTTTAGGGGGTTATAAATTATGGGAAAAATGTCTATTGCAGATAAATTTAATATGGCTTACAAAGAAATTGTTAATGATAATAAAATTAGTGATGAATTAGCAAATAGTCAGGCAAGAGAGTATATTGAAAGTAGATGTGAAAAATTAGATATTGCAGTAACAGAGTTTTTGGCAACACTTATGGCGGTAAAACCAAATGTAAAGATTAATTTCAGAGATATCGAAAATGATGGTGTTATACTTGATTGTGCATATGATGATGTTATAAGAATGTTGATTTTTAGTGAAACAGGAAGAATCATATTTGACAAATCGCATACTGAAAATAGTAAAGAAAAACAATAAAAAATCTCAATTTGGAGTAATCTTCAAATTGAGATTTTTTATTCCATTGTTTCCGGTGCACAAAAAATATAGGCATCTTCTGAAAATGTTTCAATGGTTTTAAATAAATCGTCTCCGGAAGGGAATGATAATAAACACATAATTTTCTCCTTTTTTTGTTAGTTTTTGATTATTGATAAAATTTATTCAGTTATTTTTGATAAAAAAATAAAAAGACTTGACAAGACTTTAGTTTTATTATATAATTTCAATGCTTATGTTATTTAAGGAGATATTACTATGAAAGAGAACATTCACCCAGATTATCACAAAGTTAAAGTTGTTTGTGCTTGCGGAAATACATTTGAAACTGGTTCAACAAAAGAAGGCGATGTAATTAAAGTTGATATTTGCAATAAATGTCACCCATTCTTTACAGGAACTCAAAAAATTGTTGATGCTGGTGGTAGAGTTGAAAGATTCAACAAGAGATACGGAATCAATAAATAGCTGTGAAATCCAAGTGCAGGCTTTTTTGCTTGCACCTTTTTATGTGTGTAAAATGTAGTATTTTACGCACATTTTTTTTAAATTAGGTTTAGTTATGGATTATTTTAAATTTAAAAAACAAGCAATTTTAAAATTTCAAGAAGCTGGAATTGATGAATTTTCTGATATTGATTGGATTTGTGTTGAAGTTACTGGCAAAAAAAGAAGTGAACTTGGTTTTATTAAAGAGTTTAGTGAAAAGGAACTGAATGAAATTAATAAGGCACTTGAAAAACGTATAAATCATATTCCACTGGGTTATATTTTTGGAAAAACTAACTTTTATGGATTGGATTTTGTTGTGAATGAAAATGTATTGATTCCAAGACTTGATACTGAAATCCTAGTTGAAAAGCTTATTGATGAAATTAAAGCTAGAAGCGGAGATGTTGAAGTGTTGGATATTGGCACGGGTAGTGGGGCTATTGCTGTGACTATTGCAAAAGAAACCAAAGCAAGGGTTACCGCTGTTGATGTTAGTCAAAAGGCACTCGAAGTTGCTAAGCAAAATGCGAAATTAAATCAAGTTGATGTAAATTTTATTTTGTCGGATTTATTTGAAAATGTGGGAGAAAATAGATTTGATATTATTGTATCAAATCCGCCTTATATTGAAACCGATGAAATCCCAAAACTTATGCCGGAAGTTAAGGATAATGAACCAATTTTGGCTTTAGATGGTGGAAAAACAGGACTTGATTTTTACAAAAAGATTGTTGATAGTGCGGGTAATTTTTTAAAATCAAAGGGAAAATTGTTTTTCGAGATTGGTTATAATCAAGGAGAGAGTGTTTCAGATTTAATGAAAGATGATTTTGTTAAGGTTTGTGTGATAAAAGATTATTTGAATAATTCAAGAGTTGTTATGGGAGAAAAATTATGATTGAAAAGTTAAAAAAGTTAAAGGAAAAGTTTGATGAACTTACAAAAGAACTCATTGACCCTGAAATTTTAGCAGATATGAGTGTTTGGCAAAAAAAATCAAAAGAACAAGCAGAACTTTCGCCAATCGTTGAAAAATATGACGAATATGTCAAAGTTGAAAATGATATGAATGATGCAGAAGAAATGCTTAAAACTGAAAAAGACCCTGATATGATTGAAATGCTTGAAGCTGAATATTATGGCGGAAAGGAAAAATTAAAGGAAATTGAAGGGGAACTTAAGATTTTGCTTTTGCCTAAAGACGAAAATGACGAAGGTAACGTTATTGTTGAAATAAGAGCAGGTGTTGGTGGCGATGAAGCGGGTCTCTTTGCAGGCGATTTATTTAGAATGTACACAATGTTTGCGGATAGAAATAGATTTACTACTGAAATTTTAGACGAAGATGCTGGCGAAAATGGTGTAATTAAGCAAGTGAACTTTATGGTATCAGGCAAGGGTGCTTATGCTAAATTTAAGTTTGAAAGTGGTGTGCATAGAGTTCAAAGAATACCAACAACTGAAAGTTCTGGTAGAATTCATACATCTACTGCTACTGTTGCGGTTTTGCCTGAAGCAAAAAATGTTCAAATTGAAATCAATGAAAAAGATTTGCAAATTGATTATTACAGAGCAGGTGGTGCTGGTGGGCAACACGTAAATAAAACCGAATCAGCTATTCGTATTACTCACATTCCAACTGGTATTATTGTTCAATGTCAAGATGAAAGAAGTCAGGGTAAAAATAAAGAAAAGGCTATGAACTGGCTCAAGTCAAAGCTTTTTGATTATTATCAAGGTCAAGCTGATTCAGCTTACGCTGAGAAAAGAAAAACTCAAGTTGGTAATGGGGATAGATGTGAAAAAATTAGAACATATAACTATCCGCAAAGTAGGGTAACAGACCATAGAATTAATATGACTCTTTACTCATTAGAAAACTTTATGAATGGCGATATATCAGAAATGGTTGAAGCTTTAACTATTGCTGATCAACAAGCAAGACTTGCTGAAATTCAAGATTAATTTTTATAAAATAAGGTATTATGTCAAACATAATACCTTATTTTTTCTGTATTTATGGCTATTTAGATGAAGAAAACTTTAAATTAAATCTTAATGTGTTATTAAATAAAAAATAATTTTTATATAACTATTTACAAATGTGGATAGTTCTGATATAATAAGTATATGGAAAAGAAAATAGATATTAATATTAATGATTTATCGGAACATGATAGACAAAAATTCTTAATGGCTTGCATTCCAAATTTGTCTTCATTTGAGTCTAGGTCGGGAAATGAAGGAACGGCTTTTTTTATCAGTGATGATGTTGTCGTTAAAAAATATTTTTCAAAAATTGATGACCCAGTAATATTGAATGGCGTTTTTGATAAGTACTGCAAAGAGTGTGAAAGATACCATTTAAAGGGTTATGATATTCCAAAAATTTATGCTTGGACTATTGTCTCAAAATCTGACCACTCAGGATTTCATTATTACATTATGGAAGAAAGGGTGCCAGGAAGGGAATTGTTTTTATCAAATATCATAAAAATGTATGATAAGCTTAAAGATGTTATGCCTGTTCAACAATTTTATGATGTTTTGCAAAAGCCTGAAGCTAATATTAATTTATATAAGGAAATTCTTTCGGATTATGTATCGGATTTTATTGAAATGAATGAAAAAATTGAAAGCATGTCGGATAGTAATCTTGAAAGATTTTTGGAAGGTATTTATGGTATGTTTAAGGAATATCATTACGCTATTCCTGATGTGCATGCGAGAAATGTTTTGTTCCATAATAATGATTTAAAACTAATTGATTTATATCTTGAAAAAGATGAAGAAGCTATTAGTTCTTTGAAATTAACGCCACCTGAATCGTTACTTTATGCTAGAATGATTAGTTTGTTTAATTATAATGGCGATGTGAAAAAGCTCCGTTCAAAAGAATTTGATTCGTATAATTTAAATAATGACCTTGATTTAAATGAAGTTCTTTGCACAGAAGCCTTGAAAAAGGTTATAAGAGCTGGCAAAAATCTTTGTGAACTTCACCCAGGAGAATCCTGGTGGAAGAATTTTGTTAAAAGACTATCTAAAATACTTGAAAAAGAAAATGTAGAAAAAATTATCAAAGAAATTAATCCAACATTAATTTAAAGGTGGTTTTATGTCTGATATTTCAAATCAAAAATTATTTCTTTATGATTGCATAAGTCATTTAAATGAGTATTCATGCAACGTTGGTGGAGAAGGTAAGGCATATTTTGTAAATGATGATTATGTTGTGAAAAAATATACTCATAAAAACGATGAGCAATTCCATCATATTTTTAGTGACTATTGCAGAGAAATGAAAAGTTTTGCTGAAAAAGGGTTTAATGTTCCAAAAATTTATGCCTGGGATTTTATGCCTAATGTGGATAGAAAAGCAAGACCTGAATGTAGATTTGATTATTATATTTTAGAAGAAAGGATAAAAGGTCGTCAGATTTTTCAAGGAAATATAGAGACAATTTACTCAATTTGTAAGGATTTGTGTGATAGGGTTGAATTTAAACAAACAGTGCAAATTCCTGAATTGAATAGGTCTTTATTTAAAAAAATTTTGACTAGATATGTTGAAGATTTTCAGGAAGTTAACAACTATTTGTGTTCAATGCCGGAATCACAAATTGATAAATTTTTGTTTGATTTATACTTAATGTGTTTAGATGGAAAATTCAGCAACCCTGACATATTTGCTACTAATGTTTTGACAAATGATAAAGGTTTTTTTGTAATTGACAATGAAGCAAAGCGTAGAGTTGGAACTGAATTGGCATCAAAAAGATATTCTGATAGGATTTTTACAACGGGTTTATTGTGGATTTTTGCATTTAATAACTATGTTACAAATGGCGACCGTTTTGGCTATTTTGATGACGAATATAAGAGTTTTTTGCTTGACCAAAGAGATAAGGTTGTTAAGCCTTGCAAAGAAGCTATGATTAGATTTATTAAAAGAGCTAAATATGTTTGTTTTGATGTAAAACTTTCTGAATTTGGAAAATCTATGGGGAATCATTATATGCTTAAAAAGATGCTAGATGAAGAATCTGCAAATGAAATTTTTGATTGTTTGGAAAAATAATATCGCAAAAGAAAAGTAAGTACTTTTCTTTTTATTTTAGAATATATGTGTTATAATTAAAGAAGTGGAGAACAAATGGATAAAAATTATAAAAAGTATTTAAATAATTTAATTCCTGATTTGAAAGCATATCCTGCTAAATTTGGAGCTGAAGGAAGTGCTTATTTTGTTGGCAAAGAGTTTGTTGTTAAATATTTTGGAAGGGTTAATCTTGAATTTAATGAATTTGACAATTATTGTAATGAAATTCAACGTTTTGGTGATGGTGGTTTTGCTTGCCCTAAAATTTATTCATGGGCGAGAGTGCCTATTTGTGAAGCTGACAAGGTGTATAAATGTTACATTTTGCAAGAACAAGTGCCTGGAGATGTAATTTTTCCTTACTCAATAAACGAAATAGAACCAAGAGTTAAAAAAATTTGTTCTAAAGATGAGTTTATGAATGCGATAAGTAGTATCAGTGAAAATAAAAGTTTATATACAGCTCTTTTGAATGAGTATTCTAAAATGGTTTTGGAAAAAAGTGAGAGACTTGAAACTTTATCTCGAGATGAAATCCGAAAATTTATTGAAACATACATTCATATCAATAAAAATTCGGTATTTAGTTTGCCTGACATGCATGTTGGCAATGTTTTGACTGATGGCAATAAAATAACATTAATTGATGAATGCATGGTGCATGTTAATCCAAATAGATGGCTCGACTGTGAAGGAAAGTTTAGAAATAAATATTTTAAATATAAAACATTGTCCGATTTGATATACTTATTTTCTTCGGTTAGAAATGTTCAAGGTGAGATTGATAAATTTCAAAGAGTAACTAAAGAAAAAGTTGATGCTGATATTAATAAAAACTGGAGAAATAATAGAAAAGTTTTAGGCGAATTTATGCAAGTATGGGCAAAAGAATGCAAAAACTTGTTGGTGTATGATAATTTAAATGAAGCAGAGATTGAATCTATTTTTTGGTTTTTAGAACACATTGTTAATAAAAAAAGTGAACAAAATATAATAGCAGAGTTTAGTAGATAAGAGAAAAATGACAAGAAAAGAATTATTAGAAAAGGTTAAAAATGAGCTTCCAGAAACTTCGGGTGTTTATATCATGAAAGATGTAAATGACGAAGTTATTTATGTTGGGAAAGCAAAAATTTTAAGGCGTAGAGTTAAAAGTTATTTTGATGATACACCAAAAACTCAAAAAACTTATGCTTTGGTGTCTAATATTGACCATTTTGAATATATTTTAACAAATTCCGAGCTTGATGCTTTTTCACTAGAGAGTAATTTAATAAAAAAATATAAGCCTAAATATAATATTTTGTTAAAAGATGATAAATCTTTTCCTTACCTGAAAATTGATTTTAACGAAAAATACCCAAGGCTTCAAATTGTTAGACGTCCTGAAAATCAGCCAAATGTTTTATTGTTCGGACCTTATGTTACTGGGACTAGGATTAGGGAGCTTGTGGATATGATTAAATCCGCTTATCCTATTAGGTGGTGTAATAAAAATTTTAATGCTTGTGCTAAGCTTAATAAGCCTTGTTTATATGGTGAAATTGGAAAGTGTCTAGCTCCTTGCGTTGTGGAAAATGGCGAACAAGAGTATATGAAAGTTTTAGACAAAGTTATTGAGTTTTTGAATGGAAAAACGGGGAATATTAAACAAGAACTGACAAGAAAAATGAATAAGCATGCTGAAAAACAAGAGTTTGAAGAAGCTTTGGTTATTAGAAATCAGCTTCGATCTCTTGAAGGAATTGATAAAAACTTAATTACTAGTCTAACTAAGGATACAAACTTTGATGTGTTTGGCATAGTTGAAAAAGATGATGTATTTGCCGTTAATATCATGATTATGAGAAATGGAAAAAATATGGGGCAAGTAAATTATCCGCTTGTAGATGTAATTGGAGAAAAAAACGAAATTCTTTTGTCGTTTATTTCTAATTATTATAAAGAAAAACTTATTCCAAAAGAAATTGTAGCTTTAGACCTTTTGGAAGAAGATAAGCAAATTTTGCAAGAGTATATTTTATCAGCTTTTTCGAAGGTTGTTAGGGTAACAATCCCTAAAATCGGTATAAAGAAGGAACTTGTTGAGAGTGCAAATAAAAATGCTAATGAATTTTTGGAACATTTTCAAGAACGTATTGATAGAAAATATCAAATGACACAAAAGGCACTTGAAAACCTGCAAAAAATGTTAAATTTAAAGCATTTATACCGCATAGAAGGTTATGATATTTCGAATATTTCAGGCGAATTTTCAGTTGCAAGTATGGTTGTTTTTGAGCGTGGAGAACCTGCATATAAGGAATATCGTAAATTTAAAATAAAAACAGTTGTTGGGGCTGATGATTATAAATCAATGCATGAAGTTTTATTGCGAAGGCTTACTAATTTGAAAGAATGTAAGGAAGGGTTTTCTAAAAAACCGGATTTAATTTTGATTGATGGCGGATTTGGACAACTTCATGAAGCGAAAAAGGTTATTGATGACTTGGAACTTGATGTTGCGGTTGTTTCACTTGCTGAACAAAATGAAGAAATTTGTGCATGTAATTCCGATAAACCAATAGTTTTAGATTTAAGGGATAATGTTTTAAAACTCTTGCAACGTGTGCGTGATGAATCGCATAGATTTGCTATAACTTATCATAGAAAATTGCGTGGGAAATCATTAAAAAGTTCAATTTCAAATATTGAAGGTGTTGGGGAACAGAAAACTAAACTGTTGCTAAAACAATTCAAGTCTGTTGAAGCAATTTCAAAAGCTAGCAGACAAGAACTTATGAAAGTTGATGGAATTGGAGAAAATTTAGCAAAAACTATATTTGATTTTTATCATGAATAATAAAAAAATCAAGAAGAATGCTTCTTGGTTTTTTTCATAGCAAAAACTTTTAAAGCATAAAATTTATCAATGAAAAAAATAAAGAGCGTTGTATTTAGAGTTAGTATTTTGTTTTTAGCACTGGTTTTAGTTTTTGTTACTCCATTTTTAACGTTTTTAGTTGGAGATGATTTAAGTTTGATTTATAGCACTTTCATTGGGAAAAAAAGTGAATATCAAGGTATAATTGAAGTTTGGAACATTGATACTTTCGAAAGTGGCTCAGTTAACAAAGTGTCGTATATTGAAAAAGTGGCACAGAAATTTCAAAAGGAAAACAAGGGAACTTATGTGGTTATTCGAAATCTCACGCAAGGCGAATGTCAAAACTTGCTTGCAGAAGGGGAAATTCCTGATGTGTTTTCATGTTCTTATGGTGTTTCTGAACTAATAAAAACCTACATAAAGCCCTATGAAAATATAGCAAGTGATGTTGCTGATGTGTTTTTGAATGCGGGAAAGATAAATGAAGAACTTTATGCTCTTGCATGGTGTGTGGGTTTTTATTGTTTAATTTCCACGAAGTCTAAGATTGAAAAGGCTGGTATTAATGCGGATAGTGTCAGGTTAAATGAAATAGTTTATGATTCTGGGTTTGAATATAAATCTGGAAAGCAAGTGAAAAAATCAATTTCGTTGGGCTTTGGTACTGGGGCATATTTAATGCCAAAAAATAGTTTAAATGCATACAATAAAGCAAGGTCTGTTCAACTTATCGAAAAAGAAAATGAAGAAAATATATCAAAAACCGGTTATAGTGCATATTGTTCATTTCTTGCAAATGAAACAACGATTTTGCTCGGTACGCATCGAGATGTTTGTAGAATGAAATCAAGGGAAGAAAAAGGAAAGGTTAGTGATGTGATTTATCTTCCACTTAACCAATGGACTGATTTGGTGCAATATGCTTTCGTAACAAAAAAAGGAAATGAAGTTCGAAATATGTTAGCTGAAAAGTTTGCTCTTTTTATGGTTGATATGGAAAATCAAAAGGATATAGATGGTATTGGTTTGACTTCTGTTATTGGCGGGTTAGAACTATCAAATGATAGTGTTATGCGAGACATAATACCTGAAAATTTCAGCGATTTAGAGCTTGAAACTGTATTTTAGTAAAATTTAAGATTGAATGGACAAATACTTAAAAACGGAGAGTTTTGTGGATAAATTAAAGCAAATGTTGGTTCAATCTAAAATAGATTTTGTTGAGAATTTTGATGTAGTCGAGATATCAACTATCAGAATTGGACAAATTATTCGAATGGCAATATTTCCAAAAAATGTTAGGGAATTAAGTTCTGTTGTTAAGTTTTTATTTAGACAAAAATATGAATACAAGGTTGTGGGAAATACAAGCAATTTGTTGTTTACAAATACTATAAGCTTTCCGATTGTTTTTACAAATAAAATGAAAGATGAATATAGAATTGAAGGAAATAAGGTAACGGTTTCTGCTGGTATGCAAGTTTCAAGAGTTATTGAAATTTTAAAAAGAAACAGACTCGGTGGCATTGAAGAATTAATTGGCATTCCTGCAACCATTGGCGGTGCGATATTTAATAATGCAGGGGCTTACGGAAATCCAATTTCGTCAAGGCTTTTGAGCTTGAGTGCTTTTTGTGATGGGAAGGTGGTTGAGATACCAGCAAAAGATATCAAGTTTGGTTATCATTTTTCTAATTTAAAGGGAATTGTTTTATTAACCGCTTCATTTTTGTTTGAAAACAAAAATGAGTATGATATAATTAAACTATGTAACGAATATACGTACAAACGTGCTGTGATGCAACCAAATGGGTTTTCTTTAGGTTCAGTTTATCGAAAAATCAATGGAAAATCCGCTGGATTTTATATTGAAAGAGCGGGATTAAAGAATCTACAAGTTGGCGGTATTTATGTTTCGAGAAAGCATGCTAATTTCTTTGTTAATGAAAAACAAGGGAATTGTAAGGATTTTTTGGAACTTCAGAATATTGTTGAAAAAAAGGTTTGTGAGCAGTTTGGTTTGTCACTTGTTTCGGAAATAGAAAAAGTAGGTGATAGTTATGAAACTTATTGCAGATCTTCACACACACTCAAAAAATAGCAGATTTGGACATGGTAAAAATAGTATTGAAGAAATGGCTATTGAAGCTAATGAAATTGGGCTTGTTGAAATTGGTATAACCGACCATGGTTATGCTCATTTCTTTAGAACGAGTAAGCAAAAAATTAAGGAAGCTAGAAAGATTGTTGATGAAATCAATGAATGGTCAAAAACAAAGGTTTTGCTTGGTGTTGAAGCTGATATTATAAGCGAAGATGGAACTATTGATATTGATAATGAAACTTTGTCTATGCTTGATATTTTGATTGTTGGTTATCATAGAATGACTTTTACGGATTTTGCTAATTTTTTTGGTAAAACTAAAAAAACAGCTGAAGCAAAGCAGAAATGCACAAATGCTTTTATTAATGCAATAAAAAAATATCCAGTCACCATTGTGTCTCATTTGGATTCGGTGCTAACTACAGATTTGTATGAGATTGGTAAGGTATGCTATGAACGTGGAACATTGGTTGAAATTAACAATAGACATACAAAATGGACTGAAAAACAAATGAATGATTTGCTTGATAGTGGTTGTTTGTTTGTAATTTCATCTGATGCACATGAAAGAAAAAAGGTTGGCGATGTTGACAAGGCTATGGAATATATAAAAAAATACAATATTCCATCAGAACGTGTTGCAAATATTGAGTTTACGGAAGAAGAAAAATCAGAACAAGACAGAGCATACACAATTTATAAGTCAGTTTACGAGCAATTAGAAAGCACTAAAAAGAAAAAAGAAACGGAGATTGAAAGAAGGGAACAAACTGAAATTACTGGCAAGTTGTCTGATGAAATGGAACAAAAACTAAGTGAAATCGCAAGAGAAAAAGGTTTGCATTATGAACCTTACAAAAAAGAGACCGTTGATGAATTTTATGCTAAAAATGTTTTTGATGAAGATTTGCTTGGACAAGCTGGGGATTACATAAAAGAAAATAAATTCAATAGTATTCGTAGAGAAAATGACAATGTTGTGGAAGAATTTGAACAAAATGAACAAGATGATGTTCAGTTTAGTTTTGATGATAATCACCCACTTATGCAAGATGGATTTGCTGATAAATTCCAAGCAATTAACTCTGTTATAAAGCAAACTGAAACGGAAGAAACTAAACCAGAAATTAATGTTAATGATTTAAAATCAAATGTTCGTGTTGATAATGGATTGTCGGCTTACGAACAATTAAATTCATCAAATTTAAATCAAACTGATATGCAAAATCTTAGAAATTTGATGGCTGGTTCATCTTCGACTGAAAGAACTACTATTGTGAAAAATGATAAGCAAAATTCAGCTGTTGTATCACAAAATAATGAGAATTTGACAGAAAATAACAATACCCAAAAAGTTTCTCCTGAGAATTTTATGGGGTCAATTACACAAACAAATCTATCTAAGCAAATTGAGACACCAAAACAATCAGAAACTAACGAAATGCCTAGCAAACTATCTCAAAATGTAAAAAAATCAGCTAAACGTGGTGGAGCATTTATCACGGTTAGTGATTTGCTTGATGGCGAGAAAAAGTAATTACACATAAATTTTATTTATATAAAACTTTATACTAAACAAAAAAATGTCAGTGATTTGACATTTTTTTATTGAAGAAAACTTTAAAACCAAGTATAATAGAAATTGCAAGGAGAGTTTATGTCATTATCATCAAACATAAAGCAAGAAATATTAAAAAAAAATTTGTATAAATTGCAAAGTAAATCTATTTTGCAAGGCATTTTTATTTCTTGTGGAAGTTTGATTGTTTCAAAAGGTGGGGTAAGTTTCTCAATTTCTAGTGATTTAATGGAAGTTGTTGATTTTGCTAAAAATCTGCTAGAAAAAGAATTTTCCGATGCGGAGTTTGAAATTACTAGGGTTGTTAGGTCATTTAAAACTCGTGAGAGATTTGAACTAAATCCAAAGAATCAGGCTGAAAATATCTTGAAAACTTTGGGGATTATTTATACTAGCGATGATGGTTTGACTGAAATATCCGACCTTGGGGATAAATCATTTTTAAAGAATGAAAATGAGATGAAAGCATTTCTAACTGGTTTATTTTTGGGCTCTGGAAGCTTGAGTGTTCCTTGTGAAACATCTGAAAAGAAAACCTATGGATATCATTTTGAGATTAATTTGCAAACAAAAGCACAGGCGGATTTAACTAGTGAAATTTTTTCTAATTTTGATATTTTTCCAAAAATGGTTGAACGTGGCGAAGAATTTATTGTGTATTTGAAAAACAGTGAACTTATTTGTGATGCATTGGGTCTTTTTGGTGCAAATAAAACAGTTTTAGAACTTATGAATAAAAAAGTTGATAGAGATATGAATAATTTGATGAATAGGCAGGTTAATTGTATTTCTGCTAATCTTGATAAAACCGTTAATGCGTCAATAAAACAAATTAAGGCCATTGAAATTATTAAAAACACGATTGGACTTGAGAATTTGCCTGATACTTTGAATGAAACTGCACTTTTAAGGCTATCAAATCCCGAAGCGTCATTAAATGATTTGATTTCATTAATGGAAACTAAAATAAGTCGTGGGGCACTTGCTCAAAGATTTGATAAACTTATAAAACTATCTAACGAATTGGGGGATAAAGATTAATGAAACTTTCACCTTTACTTTGGAAACAAACAAACGGCTATAAATTTAAACAAGAAGGCGAGAAGAAAAAAGTTTGGGTTGCAGAACTTAGAAAGAAAATGAATGTTCACAGACCAAAGCAGGCAATGCGTTCATTTATTGATGAAAAGGGTTTTGTTCATTTGCATTTGCACTCTGAATATTCGCTTCTTGATGGTGCAACAAGAATTGATAGCTTAGTTAAACGTGCAAAAGAACTTGGTATGCGTGCAGTTGCTGTAACTGACCATGGAAATATGTATGGTGCTGTAACTTTTTTTGATGCTTGTGTTTCGCTTGATGAAGCTTATTACAAAGAACATGGCAAACCTATTGTTAAACCAATAATGGGTTGTGAATTTTATGTTTGTCCAGACCACACGAAAAAAGATGGGCGTGAAAGGCTTAATCACTTAATATTGCTCGTTAAAAACGAAAAAGGCTATGAAAATATTTCTAAGCTTAATGCTATAGCTTTTCGTGATGGATTTTACTTTAAACCAAGAATAGATTACAAACTTTTAGCTGAACATAGTGAAGGACTTGTGTGTTTATCGGCTTGTATTGCAGGTACTATTCCTCAATTTTTGCTTAACAATCAAGATGAAGAAGCTGAAAAAGATGCAATTAAACTTCGTGATATGTTTGCTCCTGGGGATTTTTATATCGAAGTTCAAGACCATGGGTTGAAAGAAGAAAAATATGTTTTGCCAAAACTTTATGCTTTAGCAAAAAAGATAGGGGTAAAAACCGTTGCAACAAATGACGTGCATTACCTAAATAAAGAAGACGCAATGAGTCAAGATATTCTGATGTGTGTTAACATGCGAAAAACCTATGATGACCCCGATAGAATGCGTTTTGATACCGAAGAATTTTACTTTAAAACCTATGAAGAAATGCAAAAACTTTTTGAAGAAGAAAGTTTGGCTAATACCTTAGAGATTATGGATAAATGTAACTATAACTTTGAGTATGGGCATTATCTTTTCCCCAGATATATTCCCGAAACAGGGGACGAACCTAAAGGATTTATCTTAAAACTTATTGACCAAGGTATAAAAAAGCACTATCCAGTTGTTACAAAAGAACTTACAGACCGAATTGAGTATGAGCTTGGTGTAATCGAAAGAATGGGATTTATTGAGTATTATTTAATTGTTTGGGATTATATTAATGCTGCGAGAAAAATGGGAATTTCAGTTGGGCCTGGCAGAGGTTCTGGTGCAGGTTCTGTTATAGCGTATCTTCTTGGAATTACTCAACTTGACCCACTTAGATTTGGACTTTTCTTTGAAAGATTTTTAAACCCCGACCGTGTATCTGCGCCTGACTTTGACGTTGACTTTGAAGATTCTAGACGTCAGGACGTTATTGATTATGTTAGAAGGAAATATGGTTCTGATCGTGTTATAAAGATTATTTCACTTGGTATGATGGCGGCTAAAAACGCAATAAAAGACGTTGGACGTGTTTTGAAAGTTCCTTATAGTGAAACTGATAAAATTACAAAAGCCATACCAAATACGATAAAAAGGCCATTTATTTTGAAAAAAGCATTCGGGTTTTATGAAGCAAAACCTAATGATAAAGATTATGGTGTTGATTATGCAGTTCCAGAATTAATTGAGCTTTATAACAATAGTCCGCAATTAAAGCAGGTTGTGGATATTGCGATAAAACTTGAAGATATGCCAAGGCAGACTTCGGTTCACCCTTGTGGTGTTATTATTGGTCGTGGACCACTCGATGATTATGTTCCTTTGTCACGTTCTGGCGATGAGTTAACCACACAATACAATGGTGGTCAAATGGAGCATTTGGGACATTTGAAAATGGACTTTTTGGGTCTATGCAACTTGTCCGATATTAAATTTGCAATTCAATATATTAAAGAAAATCGTGGTATTGATGTTGATTTTGAAACTAATACATACGATGACCCTGATGTGTTTAAAATGCTTGCTTCTGGCAACACAACGGCGGTATTTCAGCTTGAAAGTGGCGGGTTTCAGAAGTTTATGCGTGAACTAAAGCCAACATGTCTTGAAGATATTGTTGCGGGTGTTTCGCTTTACAGACCTGGACCTATGGATACTATTCCAACTTTCGTTCACAATAAACATAATCCTGAAGATGTGACTTATGTTGACCCAAGACTTGAGCCGGTATTGAACTATACTTATGGTGTTATTGTTTACCAAGAACAAGTTATGAAAACTGTTCAAGTTTTGGCGGGTTACACTCTTGCTCGTGCGGACGCAGTTCGTAAAATGATGGGTAAGAAAAAACTTAAGGACTTGCAAGCGGAAAGACAAGTATTTGTTCATGGTTGTCCATCTATTTTGGGTAAGCCTGCGGTTGAAGGTTGTGTTAAAAACGGTGTTCCTGAAGATGTTGCAAATGCTCTTTGGGACCAAATGGAAAAATTTGGTTCTTATGCGTTCAACAAATCGCATGCTGCGGCATATTCTTATGTAACTTATCAAACTGCATGGTTAAAATATTACTACGAGCCTGAATTTTTAACGGCTATCTTAAATAACCGTATTACTAAATCAGATGATTTGAAAAAATATCTAGCTTATGCGAAGTCTGTTAATATTTCGATTTTGCCACCTGATGTTAATGAATCAAAAACACTATTTTCTGTAAAAGGCGAGACAATTAGATTTGGACTTTCTGCTATCAAAGGTATTGGTGGCGGAATTTGTGATCAAATTATAAAAGAACGTGATGAAAATGGTAAATTTACTTCACTTGAAAATTTTCTTACAAGAACTGTAGAGTTTAACTTAAACAAACGTTTGATTGAAGGTTTTATCTCAGCTGGCGCTTTTGATTGTTTTGGTAAAAAACGTAGTCAACTCATTGCCGTTTATGAAAAAGCTATGGCTCAGGCAACAAAAGATGCAAAATCTAAACTTGCTGGTCAATTTTCAATGTTTGGCGATTTGATGGGTGCAGACGATGCTATTAAAATTGATTATCCAAATCTTGATGAGTTTGAACATATGGAAAAACTCAAGAAAGAAAAGGAAGTTTGTGGTATTTATATCTCAGGCAACCCATTAGATGCTTATATGTCACAAATGGTAAATTATAACTTTAATTCCACAATGATTCAGGACGGAGATGATGAAGGTACTCAAACTGAAGAATCTGACCAAAATGAATTTGTTAGTGATATTAAAGATGGAATGCAAGTTGATTGTGGCGGTATTGTTTCAGTAGTTAAGAAAATCATGACAAAGCAGGGTAATAAACCTATGGCGATAATTACAATCGAAGATATCTATGGCGAATTTGATTGTATGATGTTTCCAAAAACCTATGAAAAATTCGGTACAACACTAGAAACTGATAGAATAGTGCACATTAATGGCAAAATTTCAGTTCGTGTTGGAGAAAAACCTATTATTTTGATTGAGGGTATATCATATCTAGATGAAAAGGCTAAGCCAGCCGAAACCATTTCAGCAAAACCTGAATTTATGGCGGAAAAACAAGAACAGATAAAAACAAAAAAGGTTTATCTGCAGTTTGATATAACTAATCAAACAATAGTTAATACTTTAAGTGAAATTATGTCAGCTTATATTGGAGACAGTCCAGTGCTTGTGCAGTTTAATAAGAAACTTTATCCTTTGGGATTAACGGTTGAACCATCTAATGCCTTGGTTGCGGAAGTGTCAAGCATTATTGGGGCAAATAATATTAAAGTTCTTTAAATACAAAAGGTGGGAAGAATTTAATTTCTTCCCATTTTCACTGGTTTTTATTTGATTTTTTAGCGTAATTTGAATATTATATCTTTAGGAGAAATTTATGAAAAATATAGCAATTATAACAAGTGGCGGAGATAGTCCAGGCATGAATGCATGTATTCGTGCTGTTGTCCGTTATGGTATTAGCAAAGGAATGAATGTTTACGGTGTTTCTAGGGGATATACTGGGCTTATTGATGGCAGTATTACACTTTTGAACGAAAGAAGTGTTGGTAATATTATTCAAACCGGCGGAACAATTCTAAAAACAAGTAGATGTCCTGAATTTAAAACCGAAGAAGGCAGGCAAAAAGCAATTAAAAACCTTAAAAAGCATAAAATTGAAGGTTTGATTGTTATTGGTGGAGATGGTACTTTTAGAGGTGCAAATGAGCTTATAAATCAAGGTATTGTTTGTGCTTGTATTCCCGCAACCATTGATAACAACTTATTTTACACAGATTACACTATCGGTTTTGATACGGCTAGAAATACCGTTGTTAATATGCTTAATAATATTCGTGATACATCTTATTCTCACGATAGAATAACTTTGGTAGAAACAATGGGGGCGGGTTGTGGCGATATTGCTTTATCTGCAGGTCTTGCTGCCGGTGCTGATGCTATAATTGTTCCTGAGATAGAATTTAATATTGATGATATTTGCAATAAGCTTATTCGTGCAAGAGCTCATAAAAAAGAAGGTTCAATCGTTGTTGTATCTGAACATGTTTGTGATTTAAATGAACTTGCAAGAGTTATTCAGGAAAAATGTAACGTTGAATGCAGAACTGTCAATCTTGGCCATATACAAAGGGGTGGTTCGCCAACTGCTTTTGATAGAAACCTTGCAACGAAGTATGGTGTTGTTGCTGTTGATGAGCTTGTTAAAAATAATAGTGGGGTTGTCGGTATTAAAAATAATGAATATATTTATGTTTCAATTAGCCAAGCAATCTCAGCTAAACAAGAGTTTAATATCAGTGATTACATGCTTGCAGAAAAGTTGAGTTTTTAATAAAAATAAGGTACTATGTCAAACATAATACCTTATTTTTTCAGAGTTTAGCTCGTTTATTAATTTATAAAGAAATGGTGTGATACATGAAAAAATTGTTTAAAGATTTGAAAATAAAAAAAGAACTGAAGAAGTTTCAGGAGTTTAAAAAGACATTTAACTTCACACAAAAAGAAATTATTGAAAAAAAAGATGGTTCTTTATTTTGTGATGAAGTTTGTTTAAGGCAAGGAGAAGATGACGAGTGGTTAGGAGAGAGTGAAGGTTTTATAAATGTTGGTTACAAAATTCACGGGCCTATGCCAAAAGCATTGTCAAACTTGTTTCCTTATGAGTTTTATTTTAGGGGTTTTAAACTTCAAGCGATTGAGTGTGTATTTCAAGGATTTAAGTTAAAAAACAAGAAAGCACAAAGATATTTATTTAATTATAGTGGATTAAATTCAAATAACATAAAAGTTGCATGTGATTATAATTGGCGTGATGATGGAAATGTTTATTTTCAAGGTAAACCAATAAAAAGAGACAGTAAGGAATATGAAGACTTTATTGACGAAGTTTATATTTCGGCAATTCAGAATCCGCTTTATAGAAATGTTTTGAAAAATGCAGGGGATAAATATATTTTGCATGCTATTGGCGGAAAAACTAAAAATGACACGCTTTTTACAAGATTTGAATTTGAGTATGAACTCAATGCGTTAAAGGCGTTTGTCCAGCTAGAAAAATAATTATTGGAGTGTTTTATGAAAGTATTTGCCGTTGGTACGGGTTGTACTTGGTTTGAAAGAAATAATACCAGTTTTATCTTAGATGATACAATTTTGTTTGATACGCCAAATGGCTCATATAAAGAAATTATAAAAAAGCTTGGTATTACTGATTTTATTAAAAATTTAAAAGCAATTTTTCTTACACATTTTCATGCTGACCATATTTTTGATATGCATGTCATAGCAACTAGATTTATGAGAGAAAGTGAAAGATTGGGGAGAAAAGAAAATTTAAAGATTTTTTGTCCAAAGGGAACTTTAGATAAAATTGTTGAAATAAATAGAGTGATTTGTGGTTCGCCTGATGAATGCGATAAAGTATCACTTCAAAAACATATTGATTTTATTGAAGTTAGTAATGGCGATAAATTCGAAATTGGGAAATATAAAGTAGAAGTATATGCGATGGATCATGGGGATGTGTATTGTCAAGGTTATACTTTTGAAGAAAATCAAAATGTTATTGGTTTTTCAGCGGATACAAAAGATTGTGAGAATTTGAGAAAAATGCTTAGCAATTCGAATGTTGCATTTGTGGATATGGCTGCTTTAGAACCAGCTAAAAGCCATTTAGATGTGGAAAGATATATGGAACTCGAAAAAGAATATAAAAATTGTACCATGTATGCAATTCACACATCTGATGAAACTTATGAATTTGGCAAAAATAATAGCATAAAAGTGCTAAATGATGGCGATGAAATAAATATTTAATTGGAGAAAAATATGACTGAATGGCTTAAAAATCTGTTCGTTGCAATTTTTGGAACTAATAGTCCGCTTGCAACTGTGATAATTTCAATGATTCCTATAATTGAGCTTCGTGGAGCTATACCTTTTGGCTCGGCTGTTGAACTTTGGGGTGAATATGCTTTGCCGGTTTGGCAGTCTTTCTTGTATTCGGTTTTGGGTTGCAGTATTGTTTGTGTAATTTTAACTTTCTTATTTTGGCCGATATTTAAGTGGCTTAAGAGCACTAAACTATTTAAAAAACTTGCGACAGCTATTGAAAACAAGTTAAATAAATCTTCAAAGAATATAAACGATAAAGTTCAGGCAGAAAAAAATGAAAAAAAGATACATTGGATAAAATGGTGGGGAGTGTTTACATTCGTGGCAATTCCACTACCACTTACAGGTGTATGGACTGGAACTTGCATTGCTTTGTTTATTGGTTTATCTAAAAAAGACACAATGCTTTCGGTAATTTTGGGTAATGTGGTTGCGGGAATTATAATGCTTGCAATTACTTATTTGTTTGGCGATAACACATTGATTGTTTTATGGCTATTTTTAGGTCTTGTGCTAATTTTTGCTCTTGTTTTGGGTGTTAGAGCAATTATTAAAAGAATAAAAAACAAGTCAAAACAAAACGAAACGATTACAAAAGAAAATGTTATTGATGAAAGTTTATAAAATAAAAAAAAGTTGCAAAATCTATTTGATTGTTTGTAACTTTTTTCTTATTATAAAAATATAAAAGTAAGGGGGTATTTTATGAAAAAGAAAATTTTTAGTTTGCTTTTGGCTATTTGTTTAGTCTTGCCTTGCAGTGTTTTGCTTACTGGTTGTGGCAAAGAAAAAGAATTTACAAACGCTGAAGCATCAAATGTTTACAAGGAAGTTGCTATGAAAACTTGGTCAAAAATTGGTGTTTCAAATCCAACTGCAAATGTTGTGACTTATTCAGCATCATCTGATGATGAGATTGATGTTACAATAAGTGGTACGGATAGTAATTCTATTCAATTTAAAATTACAGCAAATAATATGGCAACTATTCTTTATTTGATGGGTATGCTTTATGAAAAAACAGGTTTTGAACTTAACAATGGGGTTGTTAAATTCACAGCAACTGCAACTGTTGGTGGAAGTTCAAGAAGCTACAATTTTACTCTTAAACCAAAACTAGATTCAAAGAACAATAAAGTTTATTTGGAAGCTTATATTGTAGTAGATGAAAGTATTCAATATGTAAACATTGATGCTGATTATGATTTTGATAAAGGCGAACTTAAAGCATTTACCGTTGATTATTATACAGCTGGAACACTATTGCCTTGGATTCAAGTTAATTTAACAAAAGATGGAACGGCGACAATTTCAATGGATACGGAAGGAAGTAAGAGTTTTGCACAAGAAATTACAACTAAAAAGGATAATTTTGTGAATGCAACAAAAGATATTCAAAAGCTTGATATCGAATTGAATGCAACAATACAAACTTATTTAAATTTAACAAATACACTTGCTGGACTTATTCAAAAGTAAAGTTTATAAAAAATGGCTTAACCAAAAGGTTAAGTCATCTTTTTTTGAGAATGATTTTTTCTAAAATTGAAATTACACCATACATTAAACCTGAAAGAACACAAAGTATGATTATTGCAGTCATTACAAGGTCTAGTTTGAATACTTGACCGCCATAGACAAGCAAATAACCAAGTCCTGCTTTACTTGAAAGATATTCTCCCATGATAACGCCAACCCATGCCATGCCAAGATTGATTTTTAGTGTGGACATAAAGGCGGGAAGTGTAGCAGGAAAAATTAAATGCCACATGATTTGAAATTTGTTTGCCCCCATTGTTTTTAGCAACATAATTTTTTCGTTTGGAACTTCTAAATATGAGTTTAGTAGATTAATGGTTGTGATTACTACGCAAATTAGTATACCCATTGTTACTGTTGATTTTATACCAACACCAACCCAAATAATAATTAATGGGCCAAGGGCGATTTTTGGTAAACTATTTAAAATTACTAGATATGGTTCAAAAACTCGTCTTATGAATGTTGTTGAATACAAAATAACTGCTACTACAAAACCAATTATAGTACTTAAAATAAAAGCATAAATGGTTTCCGTTAGAGTTGTTGTAATGTGAAGCGAAAGCGAACCGGAATTAATTAATAATTTTAATTGCTTTATAATTCTCGATGGCGATGAAATGATAAATGGGTCAACCCAGTTTTTGTATGCCACTAGTTCCCAAATGCCGAGCAGGGCAAATAGCAAAGCTATTCTGCAAAAGTGTACAAGAAAGGTTTTTGTGTGCTCATGCTTTACATATTTTTGATGAGCTTTTGAACCTGGATTTTTTTTAGTTTTAACAATTAAGTTTTTCATTGAAGTGTCTCCCATAATTGCTTGAAGTAGTTATTAAATTTTATATCGTTTCTACGTTCAAGTGGTGAAATTGATTTGTCAAAATCAAGTTCAATTATGTCTTTTATTGTACCTGGTCTTTTTGTTAAAACTATTATTTTATCGCTCATCGAGATTGCTTCTGAAATATCGTGGGTTACCAAAATTGCGGTTTTATGCTCGGATTTGATGATTGAATAAATATCATTTTGAACGGCAAGTCGTGTTTGATAGTCTAGAGCGGAAAATGGCTCGTCAAGCAAAAGCAATTTTGGGTTGAGTGATAGAGTTCTGATGAGAGAAACTCTTTGTCGCATTCCGCCGGAAAGCTCATTTGGTCTTGATTTTTCAAATCCACTTAGTTCATATTTTTGCAATAACTCGAGAATTTTTTTTGAGTCTAAGCAATGTTTTTTTGAATTAATTTTTGGTCCAAGTTTAATGTTTTGCAGAACTGTTAACCATTCAAATAGATTATCTCTTTGAAACATATAACCAACATTGGTGGAGATTCCATTGACTTTTTCGCCGTCTAGTAAGATTTCGCCACTAGTCGGTTTTAATAGACCTGCAATTAGTGAGAGAATAGTGGTTTTGCCAGAACCGCTTGGACCAACAATGCTAATAAATTCGCTCGTTTTTACTGAAAAATTTACATTTTTTATGGCTTCGGTTTCAGATTTTAGTGTTTGATAAGTTAAATTAATATTTTTAAGTTCAAGTAGTTTGCTCAAAATCTTTTCTCCTTTGAATAGAGTTTTTAAATGGAGTTTGCGATTGAGTTGTCCACTACCTTTGAAAATTCAACATCGTTTGTAATAGTGCCAGCATTTTTGAGTACTGACAAAAGTCTTGCGTAAGAATCTTTGCTCATTGCTGGAGAATTTGACCATGCGTCAATTTCTAGATATTTCTCAACAGCACTAGCAAGTTCTTGTTTTGTTGAACCATCAAAAGAAGGGAGTAATGCTTCGGCAACTTTTTCACTTGTGTTTTGAGTGATATATAAGTATGCTTTTTTGATTGCTCTTAAAAATCCTTCAATTTTATCTTTATTATCTGATATATATTTTGGGTATGCCATAAAGCATGTGTATGGGATTTCTCCAGAATATTCTCCAACCGAACCAACATAATAGCCTTTTCCAGCTTTCACAAATTCTGATGCGGTTGGCTCAAACATGGTGCAAAAATCTGCATTTGTTGATTCAAAAACTGATACCATCATGTTAAAAGAAGTGTCTTTATCAAGAGTTGTGTGTGTGCCGTTAAATACGCCAGCGTTGTTGCAAAGCCATTCAAAAGTCATGGCTGGCATGCCACCATTTCTTCCAATTATTGCAGTTTTTCCGTTGAGTGATGATGAAAAACTAAAACCATTGATTGGTGTTTTAGAAATCAAAAAGCTTCCATCTTTTTTTGTTAGTTGTCCAAAAACAACAGGGTGATTAGTGCTTCCACTTGATTCAACATAAACAACAGTTTCAGGGCCCATTAATGCGATGTCGGCAGAACCTGATAAAAGGGCAGACATACTAGCATCACTTCCGCCACCATTAGTGAGTTCTATGGTAATGCCTTCTTCTTCCATATATCCAAGATTAATGGCTAGATATAATGGAGCGTAAAACACGCTATGTGTAACTTCGTTTACTCTTATTGCGTTTGTTTCTTTTTTTGATTTACATGCAACAAAAGCGATTGAACTAGATACAAGTAAAATAAAAGCAAATATGAAGTTGATTATTTTTTTCATTGCTCCTCCTTTAAATTTATAAGAGAATGAAAAAACAACATTCTCTTACAAAATATTTTATGATAAATTCAAGAATTTGTGCGTTTTAAGGATAAAACAGGTTTACTTTTATATTTGTTTTTGATATTATTAATATAGTGGAGATAAGGTATGTTTGAATCTAATTCAAAGTTTCCTAAGATATTTGTTTATATGATGAGTATTCTTGCCTTGATTATATTCGTGGGCATGTTTTTTGGTGTGGTTTTTGTGGGCATTCCATACTTTATTGCTGTTTTGATTTGTGCGATAATTTTATTGCTTGACAAAAAGTATGGAGCGATTTTAACGAACTATAAATTAACTTATCTTTTGTATGAAATTATTAATTTTATTGCAATTATTTCGGTTGTGTATCATGAATATTCAAAACATTCAGAAACACTGAATTTATTTTTGATACTTTTAATTGTTGTTGAAATTTTGATGGCTGTTGTAGATATTTTCTTGCTTAAAAACAAGAATTTAAATAAATCTAAAAATCTTTTGATAGACTTTTTGAAATTATGTTCAATGATTTGTGTTATGACATATTTCTTTGGAGTGTCAAAACTCTATTTTGCAATATTTGCTTTTGTGTTTGAAGCTATGAATATTGCTGTTAAAGTTGCAACATTTTATGATAATAAGAATAATCAAAAAACAAATGAGATTGTTCAGGAACAAAAACTTGAAGATATAATTCACTCAAGTGATAATGGAGATGGAGAATAATGGCAAATGTTAAATTAGTGTTTTTTGTTATTATGGTGATCTTAGCGTGCGTTATTTTTGTTACACCTTTGTTTTTTCCAGAGAAAAAAGGAAACAAAGATAATAATGGCAAACGAATTAGGATTATTGTTAGAATCAGAATGGGTTGTTTTTTAGCAATGCTAATATTACTATTTTTATGTGTGGTTTTACCAAATAAATAAGGAGAAAGAATTTATGAAAATTTTACTTACCGGCGGACTTGGATATATTGGTTCGCATACAGCTGTTGAACTTTTGGAAAATGGTCACGATGTTGTGATTGTGGATAATTTGTCTAATTCAAAAATTGAAGTGTTGGATAAAATTGAGAAAATTGCAGGCAAGAGACCATCTTTTTATGAAATTGATGTTTGCGATTATGAGAAATTATCTAATGTATTTGAAGAAAATACGGATATTTTTGGTGTAATTCATTTTGCTGGTTACAAGGCAGTGGGAGAATCTGTTTCTAAACCTTTAATGTATTATGAAAACAATCTTATTTCAACATTTAATTTATTAAGAGTTATGCAAAAATTTGATTGCAAGAATATTGTTTTTAGTTCATCTGCAACTGTTTATTCTCCAAACAATACCATGCCACTTACTGAAAATTCGGTATTGGAAGCATCAAATCCTTATGGTAGAACAAAATTATTCAACGAGCATATTTTGAAGGATTTTCAAAAGGCTAATCCTGATTTTAGTGTTGTTTTACTTAGATATTTCAATCCTATTGGTGCACATGAAAGTGGTTTGCTTGGCGAAGATCCAAATGGTATTCCAAATAACTTAATGCCTTATATTTGCAAAGTTGCAGTTGGAGAGCTTGACCATTTGAATATTTTTGGAAATGATTATAAAACAAAAGATGGCACAGGTGTTCGTGATTATATTCACGTTATTGACCTTGCTAGAGCTCACGTTCTTGCTATTGAAAAAATTATCAAAGAAGGAAATATTGGAGTTAAAACTTATAATCTTGGAACTGGTACTGGTTATTCAGTTTTAGACATAGTTAATGCATTTAACCGAGTCAATGGCGATTTGGTTAAATATGAAATCACTGCAAGACGTCCAGGCGATATTGGTGAATGTTTCGCATCGCCAAATTTAGCTGAAAGAGAGCTTGGATTTAAAGCAGAAAAGACTCTCGATGAAATGTGTAAATCTAGTTACGAATTCCAAAAAAATAATAAAAAATAAATAACTATTGAAAAAACAATTCAAAAAGAGTATTATAACTATGTTTTTAAGGTAGGGAAAAGTATGAATTTAATGAATAAACAAGGTAGTTACAATCCTCAAGAATTTGAAGATGAAATTTATAAAGTTTGGGAAGAAAAAGGTTATTTTAGAGCAAAAGTAAATAAAGATAAAAAACCTTTTACAATCGTTATGCCACCACCAAACGTTACTAGCAAAGCTCATATTGGTCATGCACTTGATATGACATTGCAAGATATATTGATTAGATATAAAAGAATGTGTGGTTTTGAAGCGTTATGGCTTCCGGGAACAGACCATGCTGCCATTGCAACAGAACATAAAATTGTTGAAAAACTTGCTAGTGAAGGCAAAACAAAAGAAATGATTGGCAGAACTGAGTTTGATAAAGAAGCTTGGGCTTGGTATGATAAATATGGTGGCGAAATTATAAATCAGTTCAGGAAAATGGGTTTTTCAGCTGACTGGGAAAGATATCGTTTCACTATGGACGAAAAAAGTACAAATGCAGTATTAGAAGCATTTATTAGGCTTTATCAAAAAGGTTACATCTATCGTGGTGCTAGGGAAACGAATTGGTGTGTTCATTGTAAGTCGGTTATTTCAGATGATGAAATTGAATATTCAGACGATGCAGGCTTTATGTGGCATATCAATTATCCATTTGCAGATGGTTCAGGGGCAATAACAGTTGCAACAACAAGACCTGAAACACTTTTTGGCGATACTGCTGTTGCGGTTAATCCAGATGATGAAAGATATAAATCAATAGTAGGTAAGAAAGTTTTAGTTCCACTAGTTAATCGTGAGATACCAATTATTGCTGATAATTATGTTGAAAAAGAGTTTGGTACTGGTATGGTTAAAATCACTCCAGCTCATGACCCTAACGACTATGAAGTTGGAAAGAGACATAACTTAGAAGTGTTGGAAGTTATAACAAAAGAAGGTATTATATCAGACATAGCACCTGAAAATATCAGGGGTTTAGGGCTTAAAGAAGCAAGAAAAGCAACTGTTGAAGGTTTAAAAAAAGCAGGGCTTTTGGTTAAGGTTGAACCTTATACACACTCAGTTAGTCATTGTTATCGTTGTGGTACAGCTATTGAACCAATGGTTACGGAACAATGGTTTGTTAAAATGAGTGAACTTGTTAAACCAGCAATTAAATGTGTTGAAGATGGTTCGCTTAAAATTTATCCAAAACGTTTTGAGAAAAACTATTTCCATTGGCTTCGTAATATTCGTGACTGGTGTATTTCTCGTCAGCTTTGGACGGGGCATAGAATACCTATTTATTACTGCAAGGACTGCGGTAATGTTATGGCTTCAAAAACTAGTGTTAAAGTTTGTGATAAATGTGGTTCAAGTTTAGTTGAACAAGACCCTGATGTACTTGACACTTGGTTCTCGTCAGCTCTTTGGCCACTTACAACTCTTGGTTGGCCTGAAAAGAGTGTGGATTTAGATTATTTCTATCCAACAGATGTTTTAGTTACAGGTTTTGATATTTTAACTCAATGGGTAACTAAAATGGTTTACATGGGCATTGAAGGGAATAATGATGTTCCGTTCAAGAATTGTTTAATTCACGGCTTGGTTCGTGATAGTCAAGGGAGAAAAATGTCTAAATCGCTTGGAAATGGTATTGACCCACTTGATATTAAAGCAAAATATGGTGCTGATACTCTTAGACTTGCTCTTGTTAAAGATATGTCAATGGGTATGGATACAAGATTTAGTGATAATAAAATTGATGATGCTAGAACTTTTATAAATAAGATTTGGAATGCCAGCAAATTTATTGCTATGCATGAAGAAAATGTTGAGCTTTTAGATGTTAATAGTTTTGAGCTTAATAATGTTCAGAAATGGATAATGTATAAAACTTACGAAATTACCGAGACAGTTAAGAAAAATCTTGATAAATTCGATGTTGGTGTAGCACTTACAAATATTGTATCATTCACGCTTGATACATTCTGTGACTGGATTGTTGAACTTTCTAAACCATCTATTTTTGCTGGTGGAGAAGAAAAACAAAAAATGGTTAGTGTCTTGAGTTATTCATTTGGTCAGATTTTGAGACTATTGCACCCATTTATTCCTTATGTTACTGAATATATTTACCAAAGACTTGAGTTTTTGAATAAAAAAGAAAGTGTAATGATTGATGAAATTGCAGATTTTTCTAAATTTAAGAACTTGAAAAAGCAGGCTGAATTAACAGAAGAACTTGTTGAACTTATAACTTCGCTTAGAAAATTTAAGCTTGAAAACAATAAAAAGTCTTCAGATAAAGTTGAGTTTGCGGTAAAAACAAGCAAATTTGTTGAAGAAAATAGAGCAGTTATTGAAAAGCTTGCGAATGTTGTTTTAAAACTTGATGGAAATGATAAAGGCAATGTGTTGGTAACGGCAGTTGGCGAATTTGTTTTGATTGAAGATGTAATAGACAAACAAACACAAATTGAAATGCTAAAAAAAGACATTGAAAAAATTAAGTTTGAAATTGATAGAAGCAATAAAATGCTTAACAATCCTAGCTTCGTTGCAAAAGCACCAGAAACTTTAGTAAAAACAGAAAAGGAAAAGCTTGCTAAAAATAATGAATTGCTTGAAGCATTGAATGCAAGACTTGAAAATTTATAAAATAAAAAGAGTATCGCATGATACTCTTTTTTGTTGTTATAAAAATGTTGTTCGTTTTCTAGCCGGGGGAATTTCTCCATTTCGCTACGCTACAGTCGAAATGACACTGGGAGCCGGGGGATTTCTCGACTACGCTTTGCTCCGCTCGAAATGACACTGTGGTTTTATTGTCATCTCGACCAAAGGAACGAAGTGACTGCGTGGAGAGATCCCCATGGGGTGTCCGTGTGAAAAAGTGACATGTCTTCGAGAAAGGGGATTTCTCGACTCCGCTCGAAATGACATATGAAAAAAGGTCAAAAAGATAAAAGTGCTAATCTTCTCGACCTAATAAATAATCAGCGGTTACACCAAAATAGTCACAAAGGATATTAAGTTTATCAATGGTTGGATTCATTAATCCTTTTCGCCATCTTAAAATTGTGCTGTCATTTATATTTAATATTTTAGATAAAGCTAAGCTTGAAAGATTTTTATCTTCCATTAATTCATTTAATCTTTCACAAAATTTTAATTCCATACAAAAATTATATGCTTATATGCCGAATTAAAGTTGCATTCTGCGTTTTGTATGAATATAATGATAAATATGATAAAGATTTATTATGAAAAAATTCAAAAATATTTGGAAGATAGTCATTTGTCACAAAAACAATTTTGCGAACTTGTTGGAATATCTAAAATAGAATTAACAAAAATTTTAAATGGGGAGTTTGATTTCAAGTTTTCATCACTAATAAAATTAGCTAACTTTTTTAATATTCCGTTGGGATTATTGATAGATTTCGGTGAAACAGATATTCAAACGAAATTTTATTTGTAAATTTTCTTTTCAATCATGGTTTTATATGCTATAATTAACACTAGGAGCGAGATTATATGATTAAGAAAATTACTAGTAATGAATATAACAATGTGAAAACTTTAATAAAAGATACATTCAATGAGTTTATTGCACCTGAATATAGTGAAGAAGGTAGACTTGAGTTTTATAGGTTCGTTGAGAATGATGAAACCTTAAATAAGTTGGATATTTTTGGCTATTATATTGAAGATGTTTTGATTGGTGTGATTGGGGTTGATAAGGCAAGCAAACATATATCACTTTTCTTTGTTGCTAAAATGTTTCAAAGACATAGTTTTGGTAAAAAACTTTTGGAAACAGTTTTGGATAATTTTGAGTTTGATGAGTTAACTGTTCATGCATCTCCAAATGCTGTGAATGCTTATAAATACATGGGATTTAAGGCTACGGATAATGTTTTGGAAATCAATGGAATTAAGTATGTTCCAATGGAATTAAAGATTGCAAAAAACAAGAAAAACGATGATGAATACACTATGGCTGAGCTTTTGGAACTTGAAAATGTTAAAATTAAAAAAGAAAAAGAAGAACAAGAAAGACTTGCCATTGAACATCAAGAAATGTTAAAGCTTGAGAGCCAAAGAAGGAAACAAGAATACATTGAGATGAAAGAAAGAAAACATCAAGAGTATTTGGAAATAAAGGAGAGAAAACATCAAGAATACTTGGAAATGAAAGAAAAGAAACATCTTGAATGGCTTGCTGAAAAAGAAAGACGAGCAAACACTTTTGAAGATAAGACCTTAACATGCAAAAAGTGCGGAAAAGAATGGATTTGGTCAGCATCGGAACAAAAGTTCTTTAAGGAAAAAGGTTATTTTAGACCTTCTATGTGCAAAGAGTGCAGAGCAAGTATAAAAACTATTAATAATTTCCATAAAAACTAAGCTTGTTGAGTTTATTTTATAAACTAAATAATTAGACAAAAATTCTATACAAATCATGTATAGAATTTTTATTTGACAAATTGCGACAGATTTATAATTAAATCAACAAAAACTTCACTAAATTATATATGCTTATTTTTGATATAATTCTTGCTTTTGTGCTAAAATTTATTTGCTCGAAAAAAATCAAAAAATATAATTTAAGGAAGTTTTTATGAAAATTAGCAAAAAAATTTTACTTGCGAATGAAAATGCTGACGAATCACAGAAAATTTATGAAAAACTTACCAACGATGAAAATTTATTTGAAGTGCTAATGACTGCAAATGGGAAAGATGCGGTTAATAAATTAAAACAAGAAAATTTTGACCTTTTGATTGTCGATTTGGTTTTGCCTGAAATTGACGGTTTTGAAGTTATTGAAACGGCAAAGGAAATCAATAAAAATATGAAAATTATTGTTATTTCTGCTCTTGCTAGTGATATATTTATTAGAAAAGCCACAAGTTTGGGTACAAGTTATTTTTTGCTTAAGCCATTAAGTTTCGATGTGCTGGCAAAGAGAGTATCTGATATTTTTGCTGAAGAAGATATAGCTGGTAAAAAATTAGGACTAGACAAAGAAATTGAAGAAAAAATAACTAATATATTTATTACGGTTGGTATTCCTGCACATATAAAAGGTTATCAATTTTTACGAGAAGCCATAAAGCTATCTATGGAAAATCCAGATATTATTAATTCGATTACAAAAAAACTTTATCCTTCTATTGCTGAAAAATTCGATACATCTGCATCTAAGGTTGAAAGAGCGATTAGACATGCTATTGAAGTTGCTTGGAATAGGGGAAAAATAGAAAATATAAACAGCGTATTCGGGCTAACTGTTTATTCTAATAATGAAAAACCTACAAATGGCGAATTTATTGCACTTGTTGCTGATAAAATGCTTTTGGAAGTTTAACAATGTGAGTTTGATGTATATCAAGCTCTTTTTTATTGCAAAACTAAAGTGATTTTAAGTTATCGATTGGTGTTTTAATTGACTTAAAATTATCTTATGAATATAATAATAACCAGTTGGAGAATTATATGAATAATGATAAATTGGGTTTTATTGATGATAATGTTGAAATCTCAGAAAATGTGAAAATATACCCAAATGTTTATATTTTAGGAAATTCAAAAATTGGCAAGGGGACAATCATTTATCCAAATACAACTATTGAAAATTCGCTAATTGGCGAAAATTGTGTAATTAAAAGTAGTTTTATTGAAGAAAGTATGGTTGGAAATGATGTTAATATTGGACCTTTTGCTCATTTGAGACAAAATGCAGTGATTGGCGATAATTGCAGGATTGGAAATTTTGTGGAAATCAAAAATTCTAAGCTTGGGGATAACACAAAAATGGCTCATTTAGCTTATGCTGGCGATGCTGATATTGGTAAGAATTGTAATATTGGTTGTGGTGCTATTTTTGTCAATTATGACGGCAAAAATAAAAATAAAACAGTTGTTGAAGATAATTGTTTTATTGGCAGTAATTGCAATATTATTGCTCCTGTAACGATTCAAGAAGGGAGTTTTATTTGTGCTGGCACAACATTAACAATAAACACGCAAAAAGATGATTTTGTCATTGGAAGATGTAGAGAGACTATTAAAAATAATAGGGCTCACAATTATTGGAATAATAAATAAAGTAGGAAATAGGAGTTATTATGTGCGGAATTGTTGGTTATTTAGGTAAAAAAACAAAAGCAAAAGAAATTATTGGAAAATTAAAGAAATTAGAGTATCGTGGTTACGATTCAGCTGGTATTGCTGTTATGGAAAATGGTAAGGTTGATTGTTTTAAGGAAGTTGGTTGTATTGCAAATCTTGAAAAAGCAGTTCCTGATACTTTGGAAACTGAATGTGCGATTGCTCATACTAGGTGGGCTACTCACGGGAAACCTACAACTAAAAATGCACACCCACATAGTTCAAATAAAGGTATGTGGACACTTGTGCATAACGGAATTATTGAAAATTATTTAGAATTAAAGCAAAATCTAAAACCAATTAAAAGTGATACTGACACAGCTGTTGTTGCGGAACTTTTAGAAGAAAAACAAGCTCAATCAATGACTGATTTTATCAATGTTTTTGGGCTTTTGCGTGGAAGTTACTCAATCGTTGCTATTAATAAAAACAAACCTAATGAATTGTTTTTAGCAAAAAACAAGAGTCCACTTTATGTTGCAGAGTTTGATGGTAATTTCTTGATTGCATCAGACCCTATTTGTTTTGTTGGTGTTGCAAATGAGTATTATGAATTTTTTGATAATGATTTTGCACATATCGTAGATGGTTGTATTGAGTTTTTTGCAGGCGATAAGAAGATTACAAAAGCAAAAGTTAAACTTGATGATAGTTTTGAAAACTTTTCAAATAATGGCTATGAGCATTTCATGCTTAAAGAAATCTATGAAGAAACTGAAGTTTTGGAAAGACAAGTTAAATTTTACAAGGAACATCGAGTTTTAGATAATTTCACTAAGAATTTCATGTCAAAATTCAACGAAGTTGTGTTTGTCGGTTGCGGTACAGCTTATCATGCGGCACTCTTTGGTGCAAATTATTTTAGAAAACAACTAAATATCAAAGCTTCCGCTGAAATTGCTAGTGAATTTATTTATTCAAAACCAATTTTTGCAAATAAAAAGATGTTATTTATTTTGGTTAGTCAAAGTGGAGAAACCGCTGACACATTAATGGCTAATAAAATTGCAAAGGACGGGGGAGCAACAACTATAGCACTTACAAATGTGCTTTATTCGAGCTTAGCTAAAAGAGCTGACTATATTTTGCCAGTTTGTGCAGGACCTGAAATTGCCGTGGCATCAACAAAGGCTTACGTATGTCAACTTTCTGCTCTTTATATGTTCTCGTCATATTTGAGAAATTTAAATGGCAGTAATATTGATTTTTATGGCGATATTTTGAAGATTTCAAAAAAAGCATTGAGTTTTGATATGAAAAAAGTTGAAAAAATTGCTAAGGATATCAAAGATGAGACAACCCCAATCTTCATTGGTAAGGATTTGGATTATATCACGGCAATGGAATCATCATTGAAACTAAAAGAAGTTAGCTATATCAATGCAACAAATTATTCTTCAGGTGAACTTAAACATGGATTCTTGGCTTTGGTTGAAGAAGGTACGCCTTTGTTTGTATTCTGCACACAAAGTGATATTTGTTCTAAATCCATTAATGCTGCAAATGAAGCTATGTCTAGGGGAGCAAGAAAAATTTTAATTACAAATATAAAACAAGATAATGATAAAGATGTTATTTATATAGATGATGACAATGAATTAACGGCTTCAATCCTTGCAATTATTCCAATGCAATATTTGGCATACAAGGTTAGTGTGTCTAAGGGGATTAATCCGGACAAACCAAGAAACCTAGCAAAAAGTGTTACAGTTGAATAAAACAAAAAGGGTATTATGTTAAACATAATACCTTATTTTTTCGGTATTCATTGGGCTTATATTAAAAAATTTGCATAAAAAAACAATGATTAAAAATCAAATTTAGTCATTGTTTTTCTTTATTAGTTCAAGTGCTTCATTGATTTTCTCAAGTTCTTGAGACTTTTCAAGCCAGTCGTTTTCTAGCTTTTCAATTAAATTTTGATTGTTCTCAATATCTTCTTGAACTGCCATTAGTTTTACAAAGTCGCTTGCTATATTTGGATTTACAAAATCAGATTCTAGACTATTTAATTTTTCTTCAGCTTCACTTGTTTTTGTTTCCAGCTTTTTCATTATATTTTCTGTGCGGTTCTTTTCTTTAGATAAATCATAGAATGACATTGAAGCATATATATTTTCTGGTTTTATATCATCATAGTCAATAGGGTATTCAATTTTTTCAAGTTTTGGTTTGTTTTCGATTTCTTTGTTAACTTTTTGAATTATTTTTGTGTTTGGGTGTATGTATTCATTGTATGTACCTTCAAAAAGAGAAGTTTTGTCACTATCAAATACAAGAAGTTTTGTTGCAATTTTATTTGTAAAATATCTGTCATGAGATACAAAAATTATTGTGCCACTATAGCCAAGAAGCAAACTTTCTAGTGTTTCTTTGCTTGTTATGTCCATATGGTTGGTTGGCTCGTCTAGAATTAATAGATTAGGTTTTGTTTGGAATATTTTGCATAGTTCAAGTCTTACGATTTCTCCGCCGGAAAGTTCAGAAACTTTTTTATTGACATCGTTGCCAGAAAATAGGAAAGCTCCAAGACTTGAGCGAACTTCTCGGTCACTTAGTTTAGGAAAAAGTTCGCTAAATTCATTGTATATAGTTTTAGTGCTTTCTTTTTTGCTTGCTAATTGCGAGAAATATCCGTATGTTACGTTATATCCAAGTTTAAAATGTCCTGATATTGCTGGGATTTTTTCAGTTATGGTTTGCAAAAACGTTGATTTACCAGTTCCGTTTGCTCCAATTATTCCTAATCTTTCGCCACGTAATAGTTTTAAATCAATCGTTGAAAGTGGGGTGGATTTGTCATAGCCTATTTTTAGATTTGTGCAAGATAGAACTTCAAGTCCGCTTTCAATTTCGGGTTTGGTTTTTGTGTGAAATGCGGAATTGTCGTTTTTTTGTGGCATTGGAAGTATTTTCATTTTTTCAAGTTGTTTAATTCTTGATTGAACCGCATTTGCTTTTGTGGCTTTATATCTAAACCTTTCGATAAATGCGTTAATATCAGCAATTTCACGTTGTTGTGCTTCATAATGCTTTAGGTCGGATTCGTATTTTTCACTTTTGGTTTTTAAGAATTTTGAGTAATTGCCAACATACTTTGTAAGTTTTTTATGTTCGATTTCGTAAACGGTGTTGATTGTGTTATCCAAAAATGCACGGTCGTGTGATACAATTACCACTGATTTCTTATAGTTTGTTATATAGTCTTCAAGCCAGTTTATAGCTTTTATATCCAAATGGTTTGTTGGTTCATCTAAAACAAGCAGGTCTGGTTTTGACAAAACTAGTTTTATAAAAGCTATTTTTGTTTTTTGACCGCCTGAAAACTCTGAAAGTTTCTTTTTTTTGTCGCTTTCTGAAAATCCAAATGATGAAAGAATGCTTGCCATTTCTGATTTGTAGGTATATCCACCTAGAATTTGATATTCATCATGAAGTCTTGAAAATTTCTCGACAAGCTTTGGGTTATCACTTTTTTCAAGCTCTTTTTGCATGTTGTTTAGTCTTTCTTCAATGTCAATAATATTTTTATAGCAGGATAAAATTTCGTTTTCTAGGGTGATATTTTCATTGTCAAATGTCATTTGGTTTAAAGCTGATATTGTTGGTTTATCAATTTTTACAAATACTGGTGGGGCATTGTCTGGTTGATGCAATTCAATTTCGCCAAGCAAAATTTTAAGCAGGGTGGTTTTACCACTGCCATTACGACCAATGATTGCAATTTTATCGCTATTATTTATCTCAAACGAAAAATCTTCTAGTAGATTTTCACCATTATATCCAAATGATGCATTATTAATTTTAACTTGCATGTCTTCACCTATAATAAGTATTCTAAATCAAATTGGTATTTTTTGCAAGAAGTATTTAATGCACTTTAATTTTTAACAAATAAAAACTGAGATAAGGTATCTCAGTTTAAATAATTAATGTTTTTAGATTTTTTTTCCGTCATTGAAATATAAAATTCCAAGTACATGTTCTCCACAGTGAGCGGTAATTGTTCCACCTGCAACGGTGTCATAAATTTCCTTAAATCCTGCATTTTCAAGAGCTGTTCTTGCTTTTGCAATCATTTCTGGTGTTGCAGAAGTGTGGGTTATAAATACGATTGATTTGTCTGGTGTGTTAAATTCAGCAAGAGTTTCTTCTGAGTATTTTTCGATAACGCCTTCCATTTTTCCGCGGAATCTTTTACCTGGAATCATTAAACCATCTTTTAAAACGATTTGTGGGCGGATTTTTAATAGATTTGCACCAAATAGAGAGAGTTTGTTGCATCTGCCACCTTTGTAAAGGTAGTCAAGTCTTTCAACAACAAAACTTGCTTGAACATAAGGTACTCTTGCGTTAACTTTATTTGCAACTGTTTCAGGGTCATTTCCTTCATCTATAAGTTTTCTAGCATAAATGCAAAGAAGGGCAATTCCAGTTGAAAGTGATTTTGAGTCAACCACGTAAACATTTTTAAGTTTTTCAGCGGATTTCATTGCATTTGATGTTGAACTTGTAATCCCACTTGATAAGCTAATGTGAATTATTGCATCATGTTTTTTTAGTAATCCAGTGAAATATTCTTTGTAGGTTTCTTCATTTATTGCACTGGTTTTTGGTAATTTTTTGGTTTGTTCAACATATTCATAGATTTTAGCAGGAACATTTGGGTTGTCTTCAACAACTTCATCTCCTAAGATAACAGAATATGGAATGATTGATATATCATATTTTTCAAGTAATTCTTGTGGTAAATCACATGTTGATTCGGCAGATAATGCTATTTTCATATTTTTTTTCTCCTAACGATACTATTATACTAAATTAAAAATTATTGTCAAAGTAAATTTTAATGCTTAGTTAAAATTAATTGTTAAGATTTTGTAAAATGTGGGGTATAATAAAAATTTATCAGTTAATAGTTATGTAATAAAAATTATTTATTGAATTTTAAGTTAGGTATTGACAAATGCTTTTTGTGGGGGTAATATAAGGGCTAAGAAGGGGGATTGTTAGATATGAGTGGAGTAGACTTAAGAGAATCACTTGTTGATACCTTATGCTATTTGCTTGAATCAAAACAAAATATTGAACTTCAATTAAAAGAAGCAGAAAAAGTGGTTAAGCTTTCTTTTGAGCAAAAGGATAGTGAGACATTGTGTCCTATTTCTATCGAAGATGATGCAATATGGTTAAATTATCTTATCTCACTTTTAAATCAAACAAAAGCAGACATTGCATTAGTTGAGAAAGCTTTGTCACAACTTGGGGTCTCGAGCCTTGAGCTTTTGTTGTCGAATGCTGAAAAAAATACTAACAAGAAAGGTCAAGGGAATGATGCCCTTGACCTTTCTGCTTCTAAAGAAAGATAAGTTCAATATTTAGTTAAAGTGGGGTATCAGAATAAATATGTTGCTTGAAACAGGCGAGTATTTGCTGTTTGGTTGTAGGGCAACAATTTTTCCTTCCATAAAATGTTACAGAATAAAAGATTTTGTCTTTAAAAAATATAAAAAATCAAGGCTAAACACCTTGATTTGTTTTTTTTTAAAAAAGCTAGGCACACATTTTGTCATAAGACACCGAAGCGTTAGCCAAGTAGCCAGCTACTTCAAAGCTACCTTAAAGCACACAAAAGATTTCGCTTAGTGCTGCTGCGGTCAGGCTCTGACACGGTTCACGAAGTTTTGTTGTTCAAGACCTTGTTATCAACACCGCTTGCTTGACGCAGACCTTCCATATCTTATGCCTAGATGTGCTATCAATCCCGCTATAGTAGATCTCGGGTTACAGGGCACTACTAGCTCCCCATCTAGCCTAGCTATGGTTTATTATAATGAAATTAAGGAATTAGTCAAGAGAAAATTTTGACGAAAAGTATTTAAAATATAAAATAAATATGCTATAATAATTAAGGTGACTTATGGAAAAATTAAAAGATAATGAAATATTGATATTTACAGATTTTAATAATACTTTGGTTGATTATGCCAATGAGTTTGATTTTAGAAGTGAAATCTATGATGATTTTGAAGGTTTTTTGAGACATACAAAGAATGGGGTGACAAAAGCTTTAAAAACTTTTGAAACGGAAACTGGACTTACTCCTGTTGTTTGTATAATTACAAATTCAAAGTTATCTAATGTTGATAAAAACGGATATAATGGAATTTGTTATGATTTAAAGATGACTTTTTTCAATCATGATAATATGAAAGATGAGATTGCGAACTATGAAGCAAACAATACTTGCGAAAAATACATCAAGTATGTTATGCATAAGGAAAACGAAGGCTATATTAAGATTAATCCTTTAGGTCGTGGAATGTATGATACTTTTACCATGCATTGTTTTGATGATGATACCTTAAATATCACAAGTTCATTTGTGAAACAAGAAAGTGTAATGAGAATGATTCATGAACTTGGGCTTGGTAATGGAAAATATGCGATTTTTGCGGGCGACTCAATACAAGATGATTATCCAATGAAGTACGCCATTACTGATAGTGGTGTTAGAAAGATATTTATCCGTCCAGGCAGGGTAACAAAAATGAAGCCTTCAATTAAGCAACAATTTTGTAATGCTAAAGGTGTTGTTTTTGATTGTGTAAATCCAAGAACAAATAAGAAAATTAAGATTTTAGATGAGCAATCTTTGGCATATTTAACGCCTGAACAGCTTGAATGGCTTGAAAATTATAGCGATGGAGATACAATTTTGCTAACTAATCCAAATTCTAGGGGATTTATTGAAGGTATTTATCGCAGTGCTGAAATAATTAAGGGTTTGGTTGAAAGTGGCAAAGAAAAAGGTAAAGACATATAATTATTTTGACTAAAACAAAAATATTTGTTATCATGTTAGTGGAGATATTATATGGAAGAAAAAAATGTAAATGCAACTAGATTTATTGCAGCTTATAACAGGTTAGACCAAGGGCTTCGTGATATTTATTCTATAAAAAGGACGCTTAATTTTGCTGACATGATTAGAAAGGTTGCAAGTGTCAATACCGTGGTTAGCAAGTTTGAAGAAGATTTGATTGACTATGGCAGGCTTAGAAATGCAATAGTGCATAAAAGTGGCGATGAAATTATTGCAGAACCTAATATTGAAGTGGTTGAAAAACTTGAGAAAATTGCAAGAATTATTAATACACCGCCAAAAGTTATTGATTGTATCAGACCTAGACGTGTGTTTACCGCAAGTGGGGAAACTCCATTAAAAGATGTTATAAGAGAAATGAAAAAAGACGGTTATTCGGTTGTGCCAGTTTATATTTCTCAAACCTTGGTTGGTGTTATTAATAGAAAGATGGTAGTTGAAGGTATTGGTAAATTTATTGAAGAAAATAAAGATATTGATGATGCAATCAATGAACCCGTTGCTTCTTGTTTGGATATTTTTAATGAAACGGAACATTATGAAGTTGCACCAGCATCAATAACTGTTGAAAATTTGCTTTATATGTTTCAGCAAAATAGAAAGTTATCAAGTGTAATATTAACTGAAAATGGCAACTTTGATGAGTCTGCTAAGGCTGTGCTTGTTAGTGCTGATTTGATAGATTTAAATACAATTTTAGATAATTATTAAGGATTAATTATGAAATTTACTAGGGATTGGAAAGATTATAAGGTTTTGGCTACGGGTGATGGCGAGAAACTTGAAAATTGGAATGGTGTGATTTTGCTTAGACCTGACCCACAAGTTATTTGGCATTCAAAGTCAAGGTTAAATAAATATAAAGGATTGAATGCGTGGTATCACAGAAGTGAGACCGGTGGCGGGGCTTGGCAGTTTTTAAAAGATACTCCAGATGAATGGGTTGTGAGTTATAAAAATCTTAAGTTTTCGCTTAAGACCATGGGGTTTAAACATACGGGATTGTTTCCAGAGCAAGCTTATAACTGGGACACGATGATTGATTTAATCAAAAATGCAGGCAGGGAAATTAATGTTTTAAACTTATTTGGTTATACTGGTGGTGCAACAGTTGCTTGTGCTTCAGCTGGAGCTTCAGTTTGTCATGTTGATGCGGCAAAAAATATGGTTGATAGGTGTAAGGAAAATATAAGGCTTTCAGGCCTTGAAAATGTACATGTTCGCTATATTGTTGATGACTGCACAAAATTTGTTCAACGTGAAATTAAACGTGGGCATAAATATGATGCAATTATCATGGACCCACCAAGTTATGGCAGGGGATCTAATGGCGAAGTTTGGAAACTTGAAGATAATTTGTATGATTTTGTTAATCTTTGCACAGAAGTGCTAAGTGATAAACCGCTTTTTGTGCTGATAAATAGTTATACAACTGGTCTAGGGGCTACAGTTTTAGAAAATATATTAAAACTTACAATGGCTAAGTTTAATGGAAGTGTTGAAGCTTATGAATTATGCTTGCCAACAGAAGAAGGCATTTACCTTCCATGTGGAACAAGTGGAATATTTATTGGAGAGAAATAATGGAAATACTATTTGAAGATAATCATATTATTGTTGTTAGCAAACCACAAGGTGTTGCAAGTCAGCCGGATTCTACTGGCGATAAAGATATGCTCACTCAGGTTAAAGAGTATATTAAAGAAAAATACAATAAGCCAGGAGAAGCTTTTGTTGGCCTTGTTCACAGACTTGATAGACCAACTGGCGGTGCAATGGTTTTTGCTAAAACAAGCAAAGCTGCGTCAAGACTATCTGAACAAATGAAAAACGGTGATTTTGACAAAACTTATTTGGCTGTTGTTTGCGGAAAACCAAGAGAAAACAAGGGTAAGATTGTTAGTTACTTAAAAAAAGATGAAAAGACTAATACAGCTCAAATTGTTCCACAAACAACGACTGGTGCAAAAAGAGCGGAACTTGATTATGAAGTTTTAGAATATAATAACCAAACAAATCATTCACTTGTGAAGGTTAAGCTTTATTCAGGAAGGGGACATCAAATTAGAGTTCAAATGAAAAGTATTAAATGTCCTGTGTATGGCGACCAAAAATATGGTGGAGAAGGAATGGCTAAAGTTATGCTGAATTTGTTTGCTACAGAACTTGCATTTTTGCACCCTGTGTCAAAACAAAAACTAATTTTCAGAGTTTATCCACCTGAAACACTTTCGGCTTGGAATGAATTTAACATTGATAAATTTCTTTCAATGAAATCTAATCTTGATGATTAGAATTAATGTAAATGCTGATAAAATAAGGTGTTATGTGTGACATAACATGGGAGAATATATGATTTTGCCAAAAGAGATTAGAGAAAAAATTAATGAACTCTTTATTGGTCTTAATAAATCCACATTAGTTCAGAAACGAGAAAATTTAACAGATAAATACAAAACGAATCAAGCGATAAATAAGAGTATCTTTGAGTCAAATGTTGATAGCAAAGTGTATGCAATATCAAGAATGCCTGCAACTTTTGCAGTTAATTATACACTTTTACAGGATTTGATTTTGCAGGGTTTGATTTGTGATATCAAATCAATAATTGACTTAGGTTCTGGTACTGGTGCTGGATTTTTTGCTTGCAAAGAATTATTTGACAATGTTTCTATTGACTTGTTTGAACGAGATAAAAACATGGTTGATATTTTCGATTTATTTGAATCAGGACAAAAGGTTAGCTTATTCGATATTGCAAAAGATTGTTTTCAAGCAAAAGCGGATTTAGTTATGTCTAGCTACGTTTTTTCTGAATTAAATGAAGAAGGAAGGGTTCAAGCATTGCGAAAAATGATTGATGCAAGCAATAGATTTGTCTTGATTTGTGATACTGGAATGCCTAGAACCTATGAAAATTTTATGAGATTAAAGAAAATAATTCATGATTGGGGATATAGTGTTGTTGCACCTTGCGAGAGTCAAAAATGTGGCTTAAAAAACGATTATTGCCAATTTTATGCTAGGGTTGAAAGGTCTAGTTTATTGAAACTATCCAAGGACGCTGAGCTTTCATATGAAGATGAAAAATATTTCTATTTGCTTATTGATAAATTGGCTTGTGCTTCCGAAATTAATGAAAGAAAAAGGGTAATTCGCAGACCTGTTATAAAAACCAATTTCGTTGAGCTTAAGCTATGCACAAATAATGGTGTTATTACGGAAAATATAACAAAGAAAAATAAAGAAGTTTACAAAAAAGCTAGAAAGATTAAAGTGAATGAAATTTTATAGGAAGATTATGAAATTTGAGATACGTGAAAAAGCGGATAAAAAATGTTTTGTTATTGATTTGAATAAGGATTGTTTAAAAAAATTAAAGTCAAGTTTAAATCAAAATTTATTGCTGGAATTAGATAAAGATGCATTAAATTTAAACGAAAGACTTTATGGTAAAACAAAACAAGAAAGCATTGAAATACAAAAGAAAAACTGCAAAAAAATAATAAAATTATATTCGGTTTGTGTTAAGATTGTGAAATTGCTAAAGCGAAATAAAATCAGCTTTGACGGGGTATTTTATGCTACAAATTTAGCAGGGAAAAGGAATAATAACGACTATATGCTTGTTTCGATGCTTGATGTTAAGTTTAATGTTGGATTTTTTAGGAAATTATCAGCAAGTTACTTGTATTCAGCTACATTTTTGGATAAAGAAAATTCGCTTAATGATATGTGCGATTTTCAGGAAGATAGGTGTGCTAAACATCGAGCTTTTGATGTGAAAAAGAGAACAGGGTGTTGTCCAAAAAATCAATGTAAATACATCTGTGAAGGAAAATGTCCAACTTGGAATTTGGCTTGCAAAATTTTGATGTGTGATTATTTAATTGATAAAAAAGGGTATTATTTTACACCACATACCATTCCAATTATGAGAAAAAACTTTTCTTTTTTGGAACGTTGTTTTTCAATAGGTCAGCTTTGCAGGTCAAGGGGAAAAGCCCTTTTTGAACTTTGGCTTATGCGTGGTATTGGATTATTTGTTTTTGTGTTTGCGGTTGCTTTTGGCTGTTTGTTGATTGTGTAGATAATTAATTGAATTGAAGGCAAGTATTTATTACTTGCTTTTTCTTTTTGATAGCGTATTGCATTGCTTTGTAAGCACCGCTATTTTCTCGTGTCTCAACATAAAATAACACAATATCACTGCGGTTGATTATTTCTTGGTTTCGATAGTAAATTCTTGTGTACCAGTAGTCATAATCAAGATATAAATAGGTGATTTCTTCGTAATTCTCATTATTAAGCCAAGATGGGCGTTTGTTTGATTTTTGATGTCTAGGGTCATATAGACAAAAAATACGAGCGATATCGGGATATTTAACTTTTAGTTCAGTTACAATTTTATGGCAAAGTTCGTCAAATTCGCCAAGCCCGCCAAAATAAAAATAGTGGACATTTTCTTGAAGAATTAACTTTTCAAAAATATTCCTTAATTTGTCGACTAATTCATCGTTTATTTTAATTTCTTTATGCCCAAAAACTGAGCATGATTTATAGTTTACCATTTTTACGATACTCCGTAATATATATACTAATAAAAAAATGATAAAACGTCAATCGTTTACGATATTTCGTAAGACTTGATAATGTATAAAATTTTAGAATATTTACGATAATTCGTTACGGAGTAGAGTAAATATGAATATTGATGAAGCATTAAGAAAAAGAATTAATGAGTTAGTTGAAATTAATAAAACAACCTTAACGTCACTTTGTTTAAATTCAAATTTAACACCATCGACTATATTTGATTTTATGTCTGGGAAAAGTAAGTGCCCTAAAGTTATAACAATAACAAAAATTTGTAGTGGAGCAAATATAACATTACAAGAATTTTTTGCACGTGATTATTTTAATAATATTGATGATGTTTATAATTAACATAGAAAAATGACAAATATTTTTGGAAGAAAATCTTAATATTTGATGGGGTTTTGATATGAAATTAAAAGATGCAGTTGCAAAAAGGATTAAAGAAATTATTAAAGAAAAGGGTATTACACAATATGAGTTATTTAAAATGACGGGTGTGCCACAATCGACAATTAGCACTATACTTAAAAACGAAACAAAAACCGTTAAATTAAGCACAATTTATGAAATTTGTTCAGGATTAGAAATTGAACTATCAGAATTTTTTAATAGTGATTATCTCAAATTAGCAAACATTACGGATTAAATAAAGTTGAGTTGTTATTTATTTTTTCCGTGTCATTTCGACTAAGTGAGTGAAACGAACTCATGGAGAAATCTCCTAAGTAGAAAGCGGTAATTATTATTAAAGAGATCTCTCGACTACGCTCGAGATGACACTGATGGGTGTGATTTACATATAATTCGTTTCAAGGAGAATTTTTAATGCTGGGTGTTACATTTTTGATGGGATAAAATTTAGCAATAAAAAACCTTATCGTGTGGGGAAATCCCGATGATAAGGTTTTTTGTTCTTTAAATAAAATATTAATTAAAATTTGATTATTTGTTTCTTGATTCAACTGCAACACAGAGAGCAACGGTTGCACCAACCATTGGGTTGTTACCCATGCCGATAAGACCCATCATGTCAACGTGTGCTGGAACTGATGAAGAACCTGCAAATTGTGCATCTGAGTGCATTCTTCCCATTGTATCAGTCATGCCGTAGCTTGCTGGACCTGCTGCCATGTTATCAGGGTGAAGGGTTCTACCTGTACCGCCACCTGAAGCAACTGAGAAGTATGCTTTGCCTTTTTCTGTACATAATTTTTTGTATGTACCAGCAACAGGATGTTGGAATCTTGTTGGGTTAGTTGAGTTACCTGTGATTGATACGTCAACATTTTCATGTTCCATGATTGCAACGCCTTCGTTAACGTCATCAGCACCATAGCAACGAACTTTGCTTCTGTCGCCAGTAGAGAATGCTTTGGTTTCAACGATATTGAGTTTAGCATTTGTGTAGTCATATTCAGTTTTTACATAGGTAAAACCATTTACACGAGAAATGATGTAAGCAGCATCTTTTCCAAGACCGTTTAAGATAACTTGAAGTGGCTCTTTTCTAACTTTGTTGGCGGTAAGAGCGATACCAATAGCACCTTCAGCGGCGGCGAAACTTTCATGTCCTGCTAAGAAGCAGAAACATTTTGTTTTTTCGTTTAAAAGCATTGATGCAAGGTTACCATGTCCAAGACCGACTTTTCTGTGGTCTGCTACAGACCCTGGAACGCAAAATGCTTGCAAACCAATACCAATCCATTTTCCAGCTTCTTCAGCGGTTTGAACGTTTTGTTTAACGGCTAGGGCAGTACCAAGGGTATAAGCCCAAACTGCGTTTTCAAAACAAATTGGTTGAATGCCACGAACGATTGATTCAACATCAATACCAGCATCTAAACAAATTTGTCTAGCTTCTTCCAAATCTTTGATTTTATATTGTTTTAAACACTCATTAATAGAAGCTTCTCTTTTTTCTTTACCTTCGAAATTTACCATAATTTACTCCTTTCTTGGGTCGATATATTTAACGGCTTCATTATATCTACCATAAGTTTTAAGATTTGCTTTGAGTGCTTCGTCTGCACTTGTTCCTGCTTTAATAGCTTCCATCATTTTGCCCATATTAACAAATTCATAGCCGATGATTTCGTTATTGTTATCTAAGGCAAGTTTTGTGATGTATCCTTCAGCCATTTGAAGGTATCTTGCACCTTTAAGGTTTGTTGAATAACTTGTGCCAACTTGTGAACAAAGTCCTTTTCCAAGGTCGTCCATACCTGCACCAATTTCAAGACCATTGTCTGAAAATGCAGATTGTGTTCTTCCGTAAACAATTTGCAAGAATAACTCACGCATTGCAACGTTAATAGCGTCACAAACAAGGTCAGTGTTCAATGCTTCCAAGATTGTTTTACCAACCAAAATTTCAGATGCCATTGCTGCAGAGTGGGTCATACCTGAACAACCGATTGTTTCAACAAGAGCTTCTTCAATGATACCATTTTTAACGTTCAATGTTAGTTTGCAAGCACCTTGTTGTGGAGCACATCTACCAACACCATGGGTTAAACCAGAAATGTCTTTGATTTCTTTTGCGGTAATCCATTGTCCTTCTTCAGGAATTGGGGCTGATTTGTGCTTTGCACCCTTTGTTACGGGGCACATATTTTCTACACGTTTAGAAATATTAATCATAATTCACCTCATAAATTTTGCTTTTTAAGCTGAACTTAGTATAGCATAATAAAAAATGAAATTGCAATCCATATTTTATACAAATTAAACATTTATGTTTTGAATTTTTAAAATTTTATGATATAGTTAATATATAGAATAATTTAGGTGGTTAGTTTATGGGTTATGTGAATGTTGATACCATATATGAAGAAGAAGGTAAAGAAAAGGTTGAAATTAAAAACGACTACACTTCAGTTGAAGAAATGAGTGTTGTTGAGCTTAGCATGAAAAAATCTAGATTTATTGGTATGGCTTTCCATGTTGAGAGTGATGATGATGTTCACATGATTATTGGTAACCTTAAAAAAAGCAATAAAACTGCAAAGCATGTTGCTTATGCTTATGTTTTGGGTGAAACGTATTCGGTTGCTAAAAATAATGACGATGGCGAGCCGGCAGGTTCTGCAGGTGCTCCAATCTATGAAGCTATAAAGCAAATGCACTTAACTAATACACTAGTCGCTGTTGTTAGATATTTTGGTGGAGTGGAACTAGGAAAGAGTAGACTCACAAGAGCTTATAATAACGTGGCTGTTGGTGCTTTGAATGAAGCTAAAAAGTATAAAATGGTTTATTGTAACGAAGTTGAAATTAAGGTTTCATATCAAAACTATGGTAGTGTGAATAAATTGTTTGCCGATTCAAATGTTTATATTATCGAGCAAAAAAATGATGAAGCTATGCCTGTAATTAAAATAGCTGTTCCTGTTAGGTCTTCTGAAAGAGTTATTTCTAGTATCCGTGCAAAAACTCGTGGTGCAGGTTCTATTCAAAAATATGGAACAGGCTTTTATAAATTTCCATACAAAACATTGGAGTAGAAAATGTCGGTTATTACGAAAATTGAATCCCAAAGAAATAAATCAAGAGTCAATATCTTTGTTGATGACTCTTTTTTTTGTGGGCTTAACAAAGAAACAGCTGTAATTTTTGGACTAAAACCTGGAAAAATCGTGGAAGAAGATGAACTCAAAAAAGTGATTATTGAAAGTGAAGTAAAGTCAGCTTTTGAAAAATCCTTAGATTATCTTACAAGGCGAATGAATTCCAAAAAGGAATTGTCTGAAAAACTTACAAAAAAAGGGTATTCTGCAGAAGTAGTGCAAAAAGCAATCGAAAAACTAGAAGATTATCATTATGTTGATGATGAATTGTTTGCAAAACAGTTTGCGGATTCTTATCCAAAATTATCAAAGAAGATGCTCAAAGAAAAACTGGCTTTAAAAGGTATATCATCTGACATAGTACTTGAAATTATTAGCGATAGAACAGATGAAAACGAATTTGAACTATGTTTGTTGCAGGCAAAAAAATATCTAAAAACAAAGACCATTTCAAACTATAATGACTATCAAAAAATGCAGGTGAGTTTATTTAGAAAAGGGTTTGATTATGATTTAGTAAAACGTGTTTGCAGAGAATTGGTGGATAAATCGGAATTTAATGATTAATAGAAAATACTGAATTTGCCCTTAGAAAACCACATCTTAAATGTTATAAAATAATTACAATTATTTTTAAAAAAAGTATTGACATTTTCTCTATATATGCTATAATATTTCCAACCACTAAAAAGTGGGAAATTACTGAAATTATCAATGCTTAAGTTGAAATTTTAGGTTTATTTTATAGCAGTTTTTGAAAAAATTTTGTTATGAAATAAAAATTTAAAGTTTTTTTTGATTAGGTATTGATTTTTGGACTAATAGGTGGTAAAATATTCGAGAAATCAAAGGAAGATTAAGGAGAATTAATTATGATTTATGTAAACCCAAGAGCTTTAAAAGAGCTAAATAACAATATGATAGAAGTTGAACATTTGCTTAGAGAGCTTAGTGGTAATGAACATGATACTCGTGCCAAGGTAACGACTATTGTACCTATGTTAAAATCAAAGTTTGTTGAAGTTAAAAATGATTTTGATAGACTTTCTAAATGCTTTGTGCACAAAGGTAATATGGTTAGTGCTACAAATAGATGGGTTGATATTTGTGAAAAATATAATGTAGCAAAAACAAAGTTTGCTATTGAATATGCTAATAGATATGCTAGTGCATCAACTCCTGAGGGTGTTGAATATCAATTTAATGACTATTTTTCGTTATTAGACGATATTGCTTCACAAGCTGAAACTATGTCAAAGGCTATCAATGGTTATGAAAATAACAATAAAAACGGAAAACCATCAAATCTTGTGAAAAGAGCTATTTCTGGTGCTTTAATTGTAACACTAGTTATTGGTTCTGGAGCTACTATTGGATATTTCGTTCATAAAAATAATCAAATGGCAACAGCTTTTGAAGAATCAGAAAATGAAAATGCTGAATTACTTAAGCAAATAGGAGAGCTTAGTGCTAGAATAGAAGAATTGAGAGATCAATTAGCAAATGCAAAAACACAAGAAGAATATGATGCATTGCAAACTGAATTAGATAAAGCTAATGATGAAATTATTTCTATAGCTGCTGATAAATTATCTTATAGTATGCAATTAAAAACCCAAAAAGAAAAATATGATGTTTTATTAGCTTCATTCAATGATGCAACTGAAGAAATTAGTTCATTACAAACAAGCAATCTTGAGTTGGTTAAAGAAATTGCATCTTTAAATATATCTGTAGTGAATAAAGATGCAGAAATCAAGACACTTAAAGAACAATATAGTGCTGCTTTGATTACTATTGCAACATTACAAGAGCAAATTAACAATTCTCAAGGTGTTGATGCAGGTACTATTGCAGTATTACAAGCACAAATTAATGTATTGCAAAATAAAAATAAAGAACTTGAAGATCAACTTAGTCAAAAAATTGACGAATATGCTGAATTAGTTGAAGATTATCAAGAATTAAGTGAAACATATAAAGCTTCTGTAAAAGAAAATGAAGGCTTAAAACAAGAAAATGCTAGCTTGCAAAAACAAATCGATAATTTACAAGCAAAAGTTACTGCATCTGATGCAAAAATTGCTAGTCTTCAAGAACAACTTAAAAATGCTACAAGTTCAGCAGAATATGACAAATTAAGCAAAGAATTAAAAAATGCTATTGCTGAAAATACAAAGCTAAAAGAAGATTATAATTCACTTGTGAATAAATACAATCAATTAGATAGCGAAAATCAAGCAAATCTTAAGACATTAGAACAATTAAAACAACAATTAGCTGCTTCAAACGGTCAAGAAAGAGCATATTTGATTTCTAAAGTTGCTGAAATTGTTGGTATGTCTGAAAGTGAACTTAGCACATGGTCAACTGAAAAATTATGTGGAATTATTGATAGTTTGATTAAATCTTATGATAGTGGTTCTTATGAACCAGATTCAAGTTCATCTTCAGTAAAAGAAGATAATTCTAAAAAAGATAACTCAAACGATAGTTCAAATAGCTCAAATATTTATGTAAAAGAATAAAAATAAAAACACCCAGTGTGATGTGAAATACGCTTCACTGAAGGGTGTTTTTTTATGCGAAATTATATTAACTATATCGTTTGTTCTACTTTCTTGACATTAAATTTATATTTTAATATAATAATTATATGGAAAATTTTTTAGCTATTAGCAGAGTTGCTTTTACAATCGGAAATACCGAAGTTTACTGGTATGGTGTGATAATGTGCTTGTCAATTTTGATTGCGATTGGTGTTGCTGTTATTATGTGTAAAGCGAAAAAGTATGATACTGAAATACCGATAAACATTGCATTGGTTGTTGTGCCTATTGGTATTTTGTCTGCGAGATTTTTTTCGGTTTTGTTTGAAGAAGGTTTAACATTTGCTGATTATTTTAATTTTAGAACTGGTGGAATGAGTATTATTGGTGCTGTTATTGGCGGTGCTATCGGTTTGATTATTTATGTTTTAATCAAAAAGCCAACTAGCAAGTGGATTTATTTTGACACTTTGGTTGTTGTTTTGATTTTAGCTCAAGCTATTGGAAGATGGGGTAATTTTTTCAATGGAGAAGTTTATGGTCAAGTAATTGCAAGTGACTCAATTTATGCTAGATTTCCTTTTGCTGTGAAAGTTGATGGTATATATTATCAGGCATTGTTTATGTATGAGTCTATATTGGACTTGTTTGGTTTTTTTATACTTTCATTAATTTACTTGTGTTCTAACAAAAAGGGTTTACCTACTGCAACTTATTTGGTTTATTATGGAACAGTTCGCACTATTTTGGAGCAGTTTAGACAAGAAGAATATATTTTAAAACTCGGAAATATTGCAATTTCTAGATTATTTAGTGTATTAATGATTGTAATTGGTATTGTATTATTTATTATTATTTATATTCAATCAAGAAAGCAAGGAGTAGCTAATGAAAAAAAATAATGTCAGTCTTGATGAGTTAACAAAAAAAGAAATCTCTTTCATTGAAACAACAGATAAACTTTCTAAACTTGAAAAGGAAAGAGATAGAGATAAAAAAATTATTGCAGAGTACAAGGAAAGGGAAAAAGCTACTGCACGTGCCTTGATTTTGTATGAAAGGAAGATTAAGTACTTAAAAGAAACGGCTGTTGCCGAGCTTTTAGCGGTTTGTTCTGAAGTTGCGAAAACCAAAGATGCTTTTGCGGAACGTGCGGGCAAAATTTCAAGTGACTTTATAAAAAATGATATGCTTGAATACAAGGATTCTTATTCTTATATTGAAAATAAAATCTATGATATTTGCAATGAACTTGAAAAAAATTCAGTTTTAACGAACGATGACCGTGCTTTTATTTCCAATAAAAAGAGAGAAACAGAACCGGTTGGAGATATTCAGTCTCGTTTTGATAGGTTAAAACAAGAGTTTAGTCAAAAAATTGGTTCAAGCGTCACAAGAAAACGTGGTAGACCTAAAAAGAGTGAACAAAGTATTATTGCAGACATTGGACTTCGAAAGAAAGTTGAAAAACAGGTTGATGAAGATTCGTCATCAAAAGATAGGTTAAACGAAATTTTTTACGATATGCCTGAAAATAAAAAGGTTATTTCAACAATTCCAACTACTGCTGATAGTTTGTTTGATTTTAATGAAGCACTTAATCCTAACATGTCGCTTAAAGATATTATGGCAGACCTTATGACTGAAAAACAGGAAGATATAAAAGTTTATGATGAAAATGTGCGTAAAATTGAAGAATCAAAAAGAAAATCAGATATTGAACTTTTAGAATCGGGTTATATTAAGCCAGGAAAAATGATAAAATCAAAAACCGTTGAAAATAAAACGATTGATAATATGAAGAAAAAACCTACATTTGACAGAAGATTTTTGTCAATACAAAATGTTTTGAAAAATGATAAATAAAAATAGGAGTTTGAAATGCACTAGAAATAAATTTTGTGCAACTCAACTCCTTTTCTTTATTTATTTTCTGGAATTTCTGCAACGATAACATCAGTCGTTAGAATGCTTGATGCGACACTGCCTGCGTTTTCAAGTGCTGTTCTTGTGACTTTTGTAGGGTCGATAATTCCAGCTTTTAACATATCAGTAAAAGTGCCAGTTTCAGCATTAAATCCAAAGTTGATGTTAGTGTTTTCTTCTACTTTAGAGATAATTATACCGCTGTCAATGCCTGAATTTTCGGCAATTTGCTTAAGTGGGCTACTTAAAATATTTCTAATTATTTTTGCACCGGTTTGTTCGTCTCCTGTTAAGGAATTAATTAAATCATTTAGTGAATCTTTGCACTTTATGAGAGCTGTTCCACCGCCGGCAACAATGCCTTCTTGCATTGCGGATTTTGTTGCAGATAATGCATCTTCGATTCTTAATTTCTTTTCATGCATTTCAATTTCGCTTGGTGCACCAACTTCAATAACAGCAACACCATCAGAAAGTCTTGCGAGTCTATCTTCTAGTTTTATTCTGTCGAAATTGTCAAGTTCTTCAATATTAATAGAATGTAAAAATTCTCGTTTTTCGGCGATTTTTACTTGATTTGCGTGTCCGTCAATAATGGTGGTTTTATCTTTTGTAACCTTGATTATTCTTGCAGTTCCAAGGTCTTCGAGTTCAAGCATTTTTAAATCTTGCGGTAAATCCTTAGAAATAAACTTTGCACTGGTAAGCAAACAGATGTCTTCCAAAAATTCTTTTTGTTTGTCGCCAAAGGCTGGAGTTTTTACAGCAACGGCATTAAATGTTCCACGTAAATTATTTACGACTAGGGTAGATAAAACTTCGCCTTCAATATCTTCGGCAATAATTAGTAAAGGTTTTGTTGATGCAATGACTTTTTCAAAAAGGGGTAATAATTCGGTTAGGTTTGATAATTTTCTATCAGTAACCAAAATATAAGCATTTTCAAGAATTGTGGTTTGTGATTCGTTGTTTGCCATATAAGGAGATATAAAGCCTTTGTCAAATTCAATGCCTTGTGCAACTTTTAAGTTTGTTTGTGATGTTTTGGATTCTTCAATGGTTATAACTCCGTCTTTTCCAACTTTATCGAAAGCGGTTGCAATGAGCTTTCCGATTTCTTCATTTCCTGCTGATATGCTGGCGATTTGTTCTATTTCTGTGTTGCTGGAAACTGGTTTTGATAATTCTTTTAGTTTAGAAACTATGGTTTTTATTGCTTTGTCAATACCTTTTCTTAAGATGATTGGATTCGCTCCGCTTGTGATATTTTTAAAGCCTTCTTGAGTTATTGCATTGGCAAGTACACATGCGGTTGTTGTGCCATCTCCAGCAACTTCATTGGTTTTAATGGATACTTCTTTGATTAGATTTGCTCCGATATTTTCAAAAGGGTCGTTTAATTCAATTTCTTTTGCGATTGTTACACCATCATTTGTGATTAATGGTGTGACAAATTTTCTATCAAGTACAACATTTTTGCCTTTTGGCCCAAGTGTGATTTTTACAGCATCGGCAACTTTTTGTATGCCATTTTTTAGTTTTTGTTGAGCTTCAAGCCCGCTTAAAATTTTTTTACTCATATTATTTCTCCATAAATTTTCCTAGAATATCGCTTTGGCGTAATATTACAAATTCTTCGCCGTTGATTTTGAAAGTAACACCGCCGTATTTATTGTAAAGTACTTTGTCTCCGACACTAACAGCCATCTCGCACTTTTCGCCTTCAAAAGTGTCGCCATCGCCGATTGCGATGACTTCGGCATAAATTGGTTCATCGCCAACGGATTCTGGAATGATAATTCCTGACAGAGTTTCTTTTTCTTTTTGAATATTTTTTAAAACAACTCTATCAAATAATGGTTTTAAATTCATAGATTCTCCTTATTTTCACTTAATTATATGTATTTTTATGGCTTTTATAACCGCTTTATTATTGGATTTAGTCAAGTTTTTGCTCTTTTTGTCATAGAATTGGTTAGCCATAAATTAAGCGTACTTCAATTTTATAAGGGGATATAGCTAATTGCAAATTTCAGTGACACGTAATAAATTAAAAAACAGCACTAAAACCAAGATAAAATCAGTGATTAAAGTGATTTTAATTTTTTTATTTGCAATAAGTTCGTCAGCGGTTTTAATTGTTATAAAAAAGAAAAATTTACTCTTTGATGAAAGAGAAATATATTTTGTTAGTGTTGCTTCAAGTAAAAAAGAATCCGAACTTGAAACAAAATCGGAACTACTTAAAAATTTGGGTGGAGCAAATGTAATTTATAATAAGGATAATACTTTTTATTTAATTGCTAATGTATATTTGGATTTGTCTGATGCAGAAGAAATTAAATCAAACTTGAGTGCTTATTTTCCTGAGTCTCAGGTATTAAAGATAAAGACTAAGGCTGTGACTCGTGGGAATAAAAAGGAAATAAAATCGACATCGGCAGAAGATGTCTTTAGATATATTTACAAACTTTCTAAGAGTTTTCAGGATTTGCAAATGGCGTATTTGTCTGGAACTATCAAAGAAAGTGAATTGATTTCGACTGTGGTAAAAAATCGTCTTGATTTAGAAAATTTAAGTAAAGTAAACGTGGAAAGTGAATTAGCTAAATTAATTGTTGGGTTTGGGGAAATGTTTTGTTTGCAAATGTCGAATTTTTTAACGAATTTTTCTATTACAAAATCTAAACAAAATTATGTGTGTAATTATTTTGTTGGTTTTTATATCAATTTTATCGAAATGTACGATTGTTTGTAGTAAAAGTGAAAATTATGGAAAAATAATTTGAAATTTGCGTAAAATATGTTATTATAAACTTGTTAGGAGTTGATTTTTATGGGATTTATGAATTGGCTTATGAAAGGTGTTGGCTTTGAAGATGAAAAAGTTTATGACGATTCTGTTGAAAAACAAAGAAAACACGAAGAAAAGTTAAGAAAAAAACAAGAAGAAAAACGTAAACGTGAAGAATACAAAGCTCGACTTGCTCAAGAAAAAGCGGATAAGGCGGCAAGAAAATATTCTTTAAAACAAGAGAAGGATATTGATACAAAGCCACAAACTACAGTGAGTTATGCGGATAATCCAGACCAATATAATAGGACGAGCTATAATTCGATTTCTTCATCTTCTTATGGTATGAGTTCAAATGTTGGCGGTTACGGAACGAAAAATGTTGAATTTGTTTATCCTTCAACTTTTGAAGAATCTCAAGTGGTTATCAATTATTTAAAGGAAGGCGAGTCGGTTGTATTGAATTTATCGAATATGAATGAATATGACTCACAACGTCTTTTGGATTGCACATTTGGGGCAATTTATGCATTGAATGGCATGATTCAGCGTGTTGAAAGTAATATTTTCTTGCTTACTCCTGAGGGATTTAATATTAAAGTTCCACAAAATCAACAAAATCCACAAAATTAGTATTTTTTGTCGAAAATTGTCCATACTACTTATAGGGGTAGCTTATGGAAAGAGTAAATTTAGATTATCCGACTGCATTTAGGGGATATGAAACTGGATTTATTGATGATGTCATTTTAGAAAAAGATAGAATAATTGACACTCAGGAAAAAGATTTAGTTTCCCTTAAAAGAGAAATTGTTGATTTGAAGAAAAAAATAAACTACTCAAACAAGAAAAAGAAGCGATAATAATTTATCACTTCTTTTTTATTGGTTGACATAATAGGCTAAAAATTATAAACTATTAATGGAGAAAATTGTATGTTTTTTAATAAATTTGTTGTGTCTTATGACCATAGAGTTGATGAAAAGTATGTTTCAAAAATTAAAGAATTTTTGACTCAAAAAAATATAGAATGCTTGGAAATTAAAAGCGAGACTACGGAAAATAACGATTATCCAATTTTGGCAAGCAAGGCTTATCAAGAATATTTGTCAAAAAAATGCGATGGCATGATTTTGTTGTGTGGAACGGGTGTTGGAATGAATGTTGTTGCTAATAAATTTAGTGGTATTCGTTCAGTTCTTGCTCAAACCGAAGATGATGCTTTCTTTTCAAGAAATGATGAAGATGCTAATTGCATAGTTTTTCCTGCGGGAAAATCAAATGAAGTCTATTCTGTGAAAATTTGTAAGAGAAAAATGATAAGGGCATTAGATGTATTTATTTCAACACCATTTGAAGGTGGGAGACATCAAAGACGTCTTGATGAAATAACGGAAATAGAAAAAGGAAGAAGGTTTTAATGGATAAGACTTTGAATAATGAAAAAGATGTGAAAAATATCGCCAAAATTGCTCTTAAAACCTTTTTAGATTGTTTTATTGGATTAATGCTTATACTTTGTTCTATCTTTGTTTTATTTCCAAAATTTAGCCTAAAAATCAATCAAACGTTGGGGATGGAGAAGGTTCAAGAGTATAATTATCAATTAATATACAAAAGAAGTGATAATATTGCGGATTTATATAATGTTATTATATGTGAAGAAAATCTAGGTAAAACAAAAAAGGAATTGAATTACTTGAATGAGATTCTTGCAAGAAATGATTATCAAGACTTTTGCAAGGCAATGGATAATGCAACAATTTCAAAGCTCAATGATAAAAAACTAATTGCATCAACGGCAAATGTAAATGGATATTTGACGGCCAGGAAAGTGTATTGTCTTTATTCTTTAAATTCTAAAAATGTTGAGTCTTTTGTTTATCAGCAAACAAAAAGCGGTAAGTATAAAGAATATACATTTGCAGTTTTTGTTGATTTGATTGTGGGAGATACAAATTTAACAAAATCACAAAAGAAAGAATTGTTAAGTGAGTTTATTGTTTTATCAGAACTTGATGTTGAAAATTCTAAACTTATTTCAATGGAAGACTTAGTGGAAGCTAAAGTAGCCGGGTTGGTTTCATTGGTGGATAATAAAAATACAACTGAAAACGATAAATTGGTTTATAAATATGAACTGATGCGTTACTATGGTGCAAATGTATCGCTTTATGAAATTTTGGGGGACGAAGGTAAAAAAGAATCTAATTTAAATTTATACAATAATTTAAAAAACCAGATAGGCTAAAATGCGAAATAAAAAGGTATTATGTCAAACATAATACCTTTTTAATAGTGAAATTTTCAGCATTTGCATTAATGGATTAGAATACAAGTTTGTCTTGAACATAATGGATCAATTCTTCAGGTGTTAGTCTGATTTGCTCCATTGTATCACGGTCACGAACGGTTACTGTATTGTTTTCAAGTGTATCAAAGTCGATTGTAACGCAGAAAGGTGTGCCGATTTGGTCTTGTCTTCTATATCTTTTTCCAATAGAGCCTGCTTCGTCATAGGTACACATAAAGTGTTTTGAGAGTTTTTTATAAATTTCTCTTGCTTGTTCCGAAAGATTCTTTTGAAGTGGTAAAACTGCAACTTTGTATGGTGCTAAAGCAGGGTGGAAATGATAAACAACTCTTGTGTCTCCGCCTTCGAGTTGTTCTTCATCATAAAATTCACAAAGAACTGCAAGGGTTAATCTGTCAGCACCGATAGAGTATTCTACATCATGTGGAATGAATTTTTCATTGGTTACAGGGTCAATGTAAAGCATGTTTTTGCCTGAAAACTTTTGATGTTGCGACAAATCATAGTCGGTCCTGTAGTGAATACCATTAAGTTCATTCCAGCCGAATGGATATTTAAAGATGATATCGCATGCTGCTTTTGCGTAAAATGCCAATTTTTCGTGGTCTTTATAGTTTAAGTGTTCTTTATTGAAACCTAAATCAAGCAAGAAATCCATTGCGTCTTTTTTGTATTTTTCATAAAATTTGAAGCCGTCTTCTTCGTTTTTGCAGAAAAGTTGATGTTCCATTTGTTCAAATTCAATAGTTCTGAAAGTAAAGTTTCCTGGGGTAATTTCGTTTCTAAATGCTTTACCAATTTGTCCAATACCGAAAGGAAGCTTTGCTCTGGTTGTTCTTTGCACATTTAAAAAGTTTACAAATTCGCCTTGAGCGGTTTCTGGTCGAAGATAAATAATATCATTTGCATCGCCAGTGATGTCTCTTGATGTGTGGAACATTAAGTGAAATTGACGAATAGGTGTCCAGTTAAAGTTTCCGCAAACAGGGCATTTAACCTTGTGTTCGTTGATATAAGCTTCCAATTCTTCATTGCTCATTGCGTCAACATCAACACTTCCTTTTGAATGTGCTTCGATTAGGTTGTCAGCTCTTGTTCTGGTTTTGCAAGTTTTACAATCCATTTTTGGGTCGGTAAATGATGAAACGTGACCAGATGCTTCCCAAACTTTTGGATTCATCATGATTGACGCATCAACTCCATAACTATTTTCAGATTCTTGAACAAATCTTTTCCACCAAGCACGTTTAATGTTGTTTTTGAGTTCAACACCAACAGGACCGTAATCCCATGTATTTGCTAAACCATCATAGATTTCTGAACCAGGATATACGATTCCAGTGCTTTTGCAGTGTGATACAAGTTTGTCCATTGTTAAATTTTCCATATATTTTCTCCTAGATTTATTTTGTTTTTTAGCCAAAACAAAAGGCCTAATCTTTATCCGCTAGCAAAATTATTGCTAAGGGACGAGAGATTAGACCCGTGGTTCCACCCTTATTAGTGCTAAAAGCACTCACTTTATTAAATATTCAGCTCCAAAGTGCCTTCAGCTTACGTTTGTTTCTTCCACTTTCACCATCAGGAATTCGCTATAAATAACCTTTAAGCTTACTATTCTTTTTCAACGCTACAAATATTATTTTAATCAAATTTCAAAGATTGTCAAGTTAATCATGAAAACTAATGGAGTAGTTTATGATTTCTTTGATAAGTGCTTCTTTATAGTAACTATAACTCATTTCGAGTTTAGAAAATTGTTCAAGTTGTTCTTTTGTTAATGTTTGTATAAACTCGTATTTTATTTGTGCTAACTTTGATTCTTCTTCGGCTGTTAGGTAGTAGACATCGTTTTTATTTTTGTATGAATAGTAGACTTTTTCCGTTTCTGACATAATTTTCTCCAAAAGTGTATTTCACTTAAAGTTTAATAATTTGGTCGGATTTTGTCAAGAATAAGTGAAGTGCATTTCACGTATATTTATTTTCTCCTGGACTAGAATAAATATGATAGGAGAGTGAATATGACATTAAATAAAGCTTTTGCAATGCGTATTAGTGCGTTGCTGATTAAAAATAATTTATCTAAATACCAGCTTGAAAAGGAAACTGGGCTTACTCATTCAGCGATGCGTTATATTTTTAATGAAGTAAATAAAGAAGTAAAGTTTTCAACGATTGTAAAGGTTTCTGAGTTTTTCGGAATGACCTTGTCTGAATTTTTCGATGATGAAATATTTAAGTTTGAGAACTTGGAAGTAGATTAAATTTTTGTAAAAAAATAACCCTTGAGTTTATGTAACTTTAGGGTTATTTCATTATTAGTTAATATGGAAATGTTCGTCTGCAAAGAAAGGAAAGTCTGCAACTTCGCAAATTAGTTTTGCCATTTCTTCAGGTGTTTCTTTTGTTCCGTTTCTAATCCATGCATTAAGGACACCTGCTAGAGCAGTAAAGAAAAACACAGGAGTATACTTTCTTGATGGGTTAATGATGTCTTGTGGAGCAAAACTAAACAATTTATCTGAAATTACATCAACAAATTGTTCGGCATAGTTTGAATTTCTAAATGCATTGAAGGCATCTTTATAGTTTTGTGCAGTAATGAATATTTCTCTTGTTACGATGTATTGATTGATTTTATCGTATTTAATCAAATTGCTTTTTAGTTCTTGCATTATTTTTTCAATCGACTTGGAAATTAAATCTTCTTTAGATTTAAAGTTTCTATAAAACGACATTCTAGAAACTCCAGCTTTTTTGCATATATCACTTACATTAATTTCACTGCAAGGTTGCTTTTTTAATAGGTTATAATAGGCTTCAAATATGTAATTTTTGGTTAAGTTGTCTTTGTTTTCCATAATTTTTCTCCCATATTCAAGATTATATTTTTTTGTAAAACTCTTTGCAATTAATTAAATGCATTTTATATTCGATTTTATTGGGATTTGTGATATTTTTTGAGACATGATTTTAATATGTTACAGTTGTGACATTAATGTAACGGATTTTTGTTGGATTATAAAACTAGTATAGCAAAAAAAATTACAAAACAAATAAAGAATTTTCATTAACTTGATTGTAAAATTTGTAATTGTGGGTATAATGGAGTTATGAAGCAAGAAACAGAAGAAAAAAGATTTACTCTTAAGTCAAAATTTGCTCCTACAGGCGACCAACCTGAAGCAATCGAGAGTTTGGTTCAGGGGTTAAATGATGGTTTAAGAACTCAGGTTTTATTGGGAGTTACCGGGAGTGGTAAAACTTTTACTATGGCGAATATTATTGAAAAAGTACAAAGGCCAACTCTCGTGATTGCTCACAATAAAACGCTTGCTGCTCAACTATGTAATGAGTTTCGCGAGTTTTTTCCAGAAAATTCAGTTAATTATTTTGTGTCTTATTATGATTATTACCAGCCAGAAGCTTATATTGCTTCAAGTGATACTTACATTGAAAAAGAACTTTCAATAAATGACGAAATAGATAAACTTAGACACTCGGCAACTTGTGCATTATTTGAAAGACGTGATGTTATTATTGTTGCGTCTGTGTCTTGTATTTATGGTTTAGGCGAGCCAAGCGAATATCATAAAATGGCAATATCTTTAAGACCTGGCATGAATATTTCAAGAGATGAGATTATTTCAAGGCTTGTTGAAATTCAATATAAGCGAAACGATATAGACTTTGTACGTGGGACTTTTAGGGTTCGTGGCGATACGTTGGAAGTTTTCCCAGCAAATAGCAGTGAGTATTCGATACGTATAGAATTCTTTGGCGATGAAATAGATAGAATTGCCGAAGTTGAAGCTGTGACTGGTAGGGCTGTTTCAACACTTTCACATATTGCAATCTATCCCGCAACTCACTATGCGGTTGGCGGAAGCAAATTAAATGATTGCTTGAAAAATATAGAAAACGATATGATTAAAGAAGTTGAAGAACTTCAAAAACAAGGCAAGATTTTGGAAGCGGAAAGATTAAAGCAAAGAACATGTTATGATATTGAAATGATGCGTGAAATTGGGTATTGTAGCGGTATTGAGAACTATTCAAGATATTTCGATGGAAGAAACCCGGGCGAGACTCCATACACGCTTTTTGACTATTTTCCTGATGATTTTCTATTGTTAATCGATGAAAGTCATATGACAATTCCGCAAATTAGAGCCATGTATAATGGAGATAAAGCAAGAAAAGACTCACTGGTTGATTATGGATTTAGAATTAAATCAGCTTATGATAATAGGCCGTTAAAATTTGACGAATTTGAAACCAAATTTCATCAAATGATTTGTTTTTCTGCTACACCAGGTGTTTATGAAATGGAAAGACAGGATAATTTAGCTGAACAAATCATTAGACCAACAGGACTTTTAGACCCTGAAATTATAGTAAAACCTGCAAAAAATCAAGTAGATGAGCTTATTGGAGAACTTAATAGGACCATTGAAAGTGGTGGCAGGTGTTTAGTTACAACATTAACTAAGTCGATGGCGGAACAGCTTTCAGCTTATTTATCCAGTGTTGGAATAAAAACGACTTATTTACATTCTGAAATTAAGGCAATGGATAGAATGACTGTAATAAATGAACTTAGAAGCGGGGAAAGTGATGTTTTAGTGGGAATAAACTTACTTAGAGAAGGTCTTGATATGCCAGAAGTTAAGCTCGTTGCTATTTTAGATGCGGATAAAGAAGGCTTTTTAAGAAGTACGGGGGCATTAATTCAGACGATAGGTAGGGCCGCGAGAAACTCGGAAGGTCGAGTTGTTATGTTTGCCGATGTAATGACAGAAAGTTTGAAGAAAGCAATAGATGAAACCAATAGACGCCGTGAAATTCAAATGGCTTTTAATAAAGAACATAACATCGTTCCAAAAACGATTGAAAAACCAATTATAAATACCTTAACGATAACGTCTAAAGAACTGGATAGTTCAATGATGAAGGCTGAAGAAATTACTAGACAAATTGAAAGTTTAACAGCACTAATGAATGTTGCAGTTAAGGCTTTGGATTTTGAGAAGGCGATAGAACTAAGGGATACCATAGAAGAACTTAAAGCTAAACAACAAGGAAAGTCTTATGTACAAAAACGTAAGGTAGAAAAAACAAGAAGCAAAGTTTATGAAAGAACTAGAAAATCTCAACGACACAGGTAGTGTTATGCGTGACATAATACCTTATAAAATAAGTATTTATAAGGATTTAGGAGAATATTAATGGATAATTTTATTAGGATAATAGGAGCGAGAGAAAACAACTTAAAAAATATCAATTTAGAAATTCCAAGAAATAAATTGGTTGTTTTTACCGGACTTTCTGGAAGTGGAAAGTCAAGTTTGGCATTCGATACTATTTTTGCTGAAGGACAAAGAAGATATATGGAATCTTTGTCATCTTATGCAAGACAGTTTTTGGGGCAAATGAAAAAACCAGATGTTGACCAAATTGATGGTTTATCTCCAGCAATAGCAATAGACCAAAAGACAACTTCATCAAATCCACGGTCAACGGTTGGTACTGTTACTGAAATTTATGATTATTTTAGATTATTGTTTGCGAGTATTGGTGTGCCTTATTGTGTGAATTGTAATGAGCCAATATCAGCTTCATCAATAGATAATATAGCTAATAAAGTGAAAACAGCAGAAAATGGCTCAAAAATTATGATAATTGCACCGGTTATTACTAGAAAAACAGGCGAATATGTTGAGCTATTTGATGATTTTAGGAAAAAAGGTTACTTAAGAGTTAAAGTTGACGGGGTAATTTATAGTCTTGATGAAGAAATCAAGCTTGATAAAAAGAAAAAACACGATATTTCAGTTGTTATTGATAGGTTGATTAGAACTGATAATATGGATAACAGGTTAATTGATAGCCTGGAAACTGCAGTTAAGCTTGCAAATGGCGTTGTTATTGTTGATACTAATGGAGAAGAAGTGTTGTATTCAACAAAACATAGCTGTCCTAAGTGTGGCTTTTCATTTAATGAGATATCTTCAAGGTTGTTTTCATTCAATACTCCGATTGGTGCATGTCCAGACTGCTTGGGCTTGGGGTCTAAAATGATTATTGAAGAAAATCTTTTAGTAAAAGATTGGAATCTATCTCTAAATGACGGTGCTATTTCTGCTATTGGTTGGGGGGATTATGGTTTTGGTAATATGTTGTATAGAGCCGTTACTGATAAATTTGGAATTAACATTAACACACCACTAAAAGATTACTCTCGTGAAGCCTTGGATTATTTGTTTTATGGAACAAAAGGTGAAAAACTAGAGATGAGAACTCTAAAAAACAATACATTTAATATGCGTTTTGAAGGGATTATCCCAAATCTTTATCGTAGACATGAAATCGCTGGAGAATTTATTAAAGGCGAGATTGAAAAATATATGGTAACAAAGACTTGCGAAACCTGTAAAGGTAAACGTTTGAATCCGCAAGCATTAGCTGTTAAAATTGATAAGAAATCAATAATTGATGTTACTGAAATGAATATAACGGGTATTTTGAAGTGGGTGGATAATCTTAAGCTCACAGAAAAGGAAGAAAAAATTTCAGCAGGTATTTTTAAAGAGATTAGAGCGAGACTTAATTTCTTGATAAATGTCGGACTTGATTATTTGACTTTAGCTCGAACAGCAAGCACATTGTCTGGTGGCGAAGCTCAACGTATTAGACTTGCTACCCAAATTGGTAGTGGTTTGATGGGAGTTTTGTATATTTTAGATGAGCCAAGTATTGGTTTGCACCCAAGGGATACTGAAAAACTTATTGGCACATTAAAGCATCTTCGTGATTTAGGAAATAGCGTTATTGTTGTTGAGCATGATGAAGAAACTATGATGCAGGCAGATTTTATTGTTGATGTCGGGCCAAAAGCTGGTGTTCATGGTGGAAGAATTATTTGTGCAGGAACTCCGCAAGAAATTATGGCTTGCGAAAATTCAATTACGGGAGCTTATCTTTCAGGTAGAAAAAAGATTGAAATTCCAGAAAAAAGGCGTGCTATGTCTGACATAGGACTCGAAATTATCGGAGCTAAGCAAAATAATTTAAAAAATATAAATGTAAAAATCCCATTGGGATTGTTTGTTGCAGTTACAGGCGTTTCGGGTAGTGGTAAATCTAGTTTAGTGAATGAAGTGCTTTATCCAGCGGTTTCAAATAAAGTAAATCATTCGAATTTGCCTGAAGGATTGTATAAAGAAATTCGTGGGATTGAAAATATTGATAAGGTTGTTGTTATTGACCAAAGTCCGATTGGAAGAACTCCAAGAAGCAATCCTGTAACTTACACTGGTGTGTTTTCAGCAATCCGTGAATTATTTGCAAAGTGTCCTGAATCTCAAGCAAAGGGTTACACCGCTGGACGATTTAGTTTTAATGTTAAAGGTGGCAGGTGCGAAGCTTGTGCTGGTGACGGCGTTTTGAAAATTGAAATGCATTTTTTACCAGATGTATACGTAACTTGTGATGAGTGCAAGGGTAAGAGATATAATAAAAATACTTTGGAAGTTAAGTTTAAGGGAAAAACCATTAGTGATGTTTTGGATATGACTGTTGAAGATGCGTTAGAATTTTTCTATAATATACCTGCTATTAAGAATAAACTACAGACGCTCTATGATGTTGGTTTAGGTTATATTACTTTGGGACAATCCGCAACGACTCTTTCAGGTGGCGAAGCTCAAAGGGTTAAACTTGCAACTGAATTATCTAAAAGGTCAACTGGTAAAACACTTTATATTTTAGATGAACCTACAACTGGATTGCATACTCATGATGTTGAAAAACTCATCAAAATTTTGGATAGGCTTGTTGCTGGTGGAAATAGTGTGGTTGTAATTGAGCATAATCTTGATGTTATAAAATTTGCAGATTATATTATTGATATAGGCCCAGAAGGTGGTGATAAAGGTGGCACTATTGTTGCTTGTGGTTCACCTGAAGAAATTGCTAAATGTGATAAATCATATACAGGCTTAGCTTTACGCAAATTCTTTGAAAAAGAATAATAATATATTAGACTGACTTTGACTTATAAAAAAATACATACTTTAATTTGTATGTATTTTTTTATGATTTTATGTAATTATTATAGTATGGCTATAATGCTTTTAAGGTCTATTATTGTATATACTTGTGTTCTTGCTGTTGTGAGACTTATGGGTAAAAGGCAAATTGGGGAAATGCAACCATTTGAGTTCGTCATTACTTTGATTATCGCAGATCTAGCTTGTATTCCAATGGCTGAACTTTCTGTTCCATTGGTTCACGGCATAGTTCCGATTGTAACTCTTTTGATTGTTCATTTTTTGATATGTTTTTTATCAAGAAAGTTTCAATTTGCAAGATATTTGTTAACGGGCAGGCCAGCTATCGTGGTTAGTCCAAAGGGAATCAATTATAAAGAATTAAAAGAGTTAAACATGACATTAGATGATTTAATCGAGCTTATGCGTGGGTGTGATGTGTTCAAATTTGAAGAAATTGCTTATGCTATATTAGAAACAAACGGAAATTTGTGTGTGATTAAGAAATCCGGTGCTGAGCCTATTACTAGAGACGATTTAAAAGTCAAAGTTAGTCAAAGTACATTGCCGATTAATATTATCATGGACGGAAAATTAATGAAAGAGAATACTAGTTTAGCTGGTATAGATGATAAGTTTATTCAGAAATGTTTAGTTAAAGCGAATGTTAAAAAAGTAAAAGATGTTTTACTTTTAACATTAGATAATAATGGAGAAGTGTTTTTACAAGCAAAAAATGCGGAGACCTATTATAACTTTCAAATGAATTTCGGTGGTGGTGATAAATGGTAAAAAAATGGATTTTTATGGTATTACTCACTATCATGCTTATTGTTGGTTGTATATTAGAATCGTGTTATGTTAACAAGTCGTTTGATTGGTTAATTAATAGTTTAGAGACTGTTCAAATTCAGCTTACAGAAAATAAGGAAAAGATAGATACTGATGAGTTTATTGAAAATATTTATGATTTACACAATGATTGGCATAAAAAGGTTAAGCTTTTGAAATGCTTGATTTGGCACACAAATATTAAAGATGTAGAGATTGGTCTAGCGAGAATTTCTGTTTATGTTGAAGAAAATAACTACACTGAAGCATATGCTGAGATTGCATCATTAATAGATTTTTCGGCACATTACTTAGATGATTTTAGAATTAGTGCCGAAAATATATTTTAGGCTACTTGCTTTTTTTGCTTAAAAATTATAATTTTAATATTGGCTATGTTGAAACACACAATTAACATAATATTAATGCCAACGGTAAATAAAGCAGAGATTATTAATTTTATAATAAGACTTGTTTTTAGTATTCCGCTAATAAATATTCCTATAGTTGCAGAAAATAAATTAATAATAATTAAAAGTATAAGTGTTTTTAAGAAACCTAAGTTTGCCAGGTTTCTTTTTATTAGCATTGATATATTCATCACGGCTGAGATAACAGACATTAAGAAATATCCGATTATTAAAGAGTATGTACCAAAGTATTTTGGTAAAAATACAATGCAAAAGATGAGAACGGCAGAAGATATAACATAATTTTTAAGTGATTTCATTTCTAGACCTATAGAATTTAGTATTGATGAAGAAATTTGGGATAGCCCGAGTGGTATCATGATTATACTTGCAACTGACAGATACTTGCCGGCTTTGATATTATTAAATAAGAATAGGCAGATTGGTTCGCCAAGTGCTATAAAGCTTGATAGTAGAATTGATGAAAAAATTATACTAGTTTTCAATGAAAAGTTGATTTTTGATTTTATGATTGTTTTATCTTTGAGATTCCCAGCATCAATATCATTTGATTGTTCGCTTATTGACGGAATCATTGTTACAGCTAGTGAACCAATAAGAGTTGCTGGTATCATTAGTATTGGGAAAGTCATTCCCATCATAATACCAAATTCAGAAAGTGCTTCGGTTTGCGAATAGCCAAATGCTTGAAGCCTTATTGGAATGATTATTGCAATAATAGATGAGATGACAGATGATACTGTTCTAACTGCAGTTATGGGAGAGCTCGTTTTTAATAAATTTTTAAATTCATATTTTGGATTTGCAAGGTTTCCACCTGATTTAAAGTATATGAAGATTACAATAATTGAAGAAACTATGCAGGCTAAGCTTAAGGATAGTGCGGTTTTATTTGTTGCCGAAATATTGAGAATAGTGGTATTAAATAATAAAATAAGTAAGATAATTCTGACGACTTGTTCAATAAATTCGGTGATACTGATTGTGAAAAATTTTTGTTGTCCCCATAATGCACCACGTAATACTTCATAAATAGATGAAAATAAAAGGGCTGGAAGGAGAATGTAAATCATTTGAATTGAAGCATGCGAAGTGAAAATAATTGATAATAAATTTGGGAACAATAAAATTAAACCTGAAGCTATTAGGCATATGACACCAGTTATAATTAATCCAGAAGAAACTATTGAGCCGATTGCTTTTCGATTATTTTGTCCTGAATAGTATGAGACGTTTCTAGATAGAACAACAGGAATGCCACTTGATACAAATGTCATAAGCACACCAAAGATGCTCATCGCAACTTGATAGCTTCCAAGCATAACACTGCCAAGTGTTCGAGATAGATAAATTTTTAATAAAAAGCCGAGTGCTCTTGTTGCAACCGAAAAGAATGTTACGCAAAACATTGCTTTTAGAAATTTTTTATTCATAATACAAAATATATGATTAGTTAAATTAAAATAGAATATTGACTGACTTTGACCTTATATACAATCTTCTATTAAATTTATAATAAATAGATTAGGGGATAAAGTTTCTCACACTTGGTTTTATATTTTAAGTTTTAATTATAAGTGACAATTTTGTGTTACAGATTTAGAAAAATTTTAACATATTAATTTAAATAATTGAAATTGGTAGATAAATGTTATATAATATAAATGGAGAAATTTTATGTATACAGTTAGAGAAATTACAAAAAGAAAAGATTTTAAAAAATTTGTTAAGTTTCCAACAGAACTTTATAAAGATAATCCTAATTATATTCCGCCAATGGAGTCAGATGAACTTAAAATGACGACAAAGAAAAATGCTCACTTTGATGAATGTGAGCATGCCTATTTTTTGGCAGAAGATGAAAATGGAAATGTTGTTGGAAGAATTGCTTGTGTGATTTTATATCCATTTAATGAAAAGAATAATTCAAAGTATGCAAGATTCACACGTTTTGATTTTATTGATAGTGAAGAAGTTGCACACCTTTTGTTGAAGGCTGGAGAAGATTGGGCAAGGGAACATGGAATGGAGTATGTTCATGGACCACTTGGCTATGATGATTTGGAAAGAGAAGGCTTAACAACCTATGGATTTGAAAATAAAGGTGCTTTCGTAACAGGCTACAATGCTCCTTATTATCAAACTTATGTAGAAAGTTATGGTTATAAGCCAGATGCAAAATGGGTTGAATGGAGATTTAAGTTTCCACAACCAATAGACCAACGTGTTGAACGTGTTGCAAATATCGTTCAAAAACGTTATGGTTTCCATGAAAAGGAATTTAAAAATGTTAAAGATATAATTAAGCATCACGGAGATGAATTTTTCGATTTGCTTGATGAGACATTTGTGGATTTATATGGAACAATGCCTTTTAATGAAGGATTGAGAAAACAAGTCATTTCTTTATTTAAACTTGTTCTTGATAAAAGATATATTTGCTTAGTATTCGATAAGAATGAAAAACTTTGTGGATTTGCTGTAACTTGGCCATCGCTTGCTGATGCGATGAAAGAAACTGATGGTAGAATGCTTCCATTTGGTTTTGTAAAGTGGCTAAAAGCTATTAAGCACCCAAATGCAGTTGAACTTGGTATCATTTCAGTTAAAAAGGAATATCAAAAATTGGGAGTTACCGCTTTTATGATTAAGAATTTGCTTGAAAGACTTAGCAAAATTCCTTCAATCAAGTATGCAGATACTGGTGTTCAACTTGAGACTAATACAAATGCTATACGTTCACTGGAGATGTTTGATAGAACTTTAATTAGAAAAAAGACATGCTATATCAAAAAATTAGTTTAAAGTTAACTCTCAGACGTTCTGAGACAGAATTTTTAATAAAAAATTGCCGAATTGCTCGGTGATTTTTTTTGTAATTTTGTGAGAAATACATCATTATTGTTAAAAATGGTGTCATTTTAAGTAATTAAATGGTCAAATTTTCAAAATAATAGGTTTGAATTAATAATTTATTTAATTTTTGGGGTATGATTATTGCAAAAAAAACACTTAAATCAATAAAGATTTAAGTGTTTTTTACTAAATAATTCCGCCTGAATTGTTTTTATCTTTCATGTTTCTCTTTTCTTTTGAATCTGCACCATATAATGAATCGCTAGAATTCGTTGAAATTGTAGTTTTCTTGGTGGTTAATGAATCAATATCACGGTCATGTTCATTTGCATATTTTTTAGCAAATTTGATAGGGTGTTTCTTCAATACAAGAGCAACCATTGCAATAACCATTGTTACAACAAGAAGGATAGATGAGAAGATGTAGAAGAATGTAGCCCAGCTTACAGAGTTTTTGTCATCTGGTTCTTTATCATCTGATGAACTGCTAGATGATGTTTCTTCATATAATTTTCTCTTAACAGTTTCTTTTTCTCCAGCTACATCTGAATAATGTTCAAATGCTTCTTTGCTTGAGAATGTTTCAAGTGAAATGTCTGAGATAATTGCATAGCCGTAACCTAAATCATCTTCAGAACCAAGAGAAAGTTTAACAGCAAAATTTGAAACAGAGTCAGTTGAGTTTGTACTGATTAAAACTTCATAGCAAACGAAACCATATTTATCAGCTTCATCGGTTAAATTTGTTGTATTAATATTTTCCCATTTAACATTGATTGCATCGATTTCGATGTTTAAACCAAAGTCTTCAGAACTGAAATCGCTTGTTTTTACATAAATTCTAAGAACATTGTAGGTTGATTTTCCGATTGTTCTTGTGGTTGTTTGTGTAAGGGTAATGTAATCAGTTGAATAACCATTTGCTAAAATAAGCACATTGCCTGATTGATTGTTTACAAGCTCATCTGAAGGAATGATGGTATTGTTAAATTCAAGTTCTTTTGAACCGAAGTGATAAATATATGATGTGTTTGTTTCAGTAGTTGTTGTGTTTTCAGTTGCTTTTGAACCAGTGCCAACAACAACTTTGTTTAGATTTTCAACCTTAACTTCTGAACCATCAATTTCAGCAACTTCTTCTCTTAAATCAGAGTATTTATACAAACGATAGGTTGTTGTGATATTAGATTGTTCAACATTAACTGAACCAACTGAAACGCTGATACCAGTTGATGTTACTTCAATTACAACGTCTTGACTATTAATTTGTGTAATTTCTTGAGAGAGTTTAGTGTCACTGTAAAGTTTATATTCGTAAGTATTTGATTTTGCATTATATGTTTTGTGTACAAAATAATCATTATCGTTATAGCTTACTTTGTAAACTTCACCGATATAGTAGGTTGTTTTATTGATTGTTACTGAATAAGTTGTTGTTTGAACGGTGTCAAAGTAGTTTGCAACAACAACGCCGGTCTTTCCTGATGTGTGGTCATCAGTTGTTTCAGTGTTATTTGTGAATACTTTTTGTTCAAAAAGACCGGTTTCATTTTCATTTGGTTCATGGTAACTGAAATCCATATCAGCCATATCGATGAAACGAACATTCTTAATTGCATTGTAAATATCGGTTGTTGAACCGCTTGTGATGTTATTATCTTTTGCAACATTTGCAATAATTTCGTCTAATGTTTCGCCAGTTGAGACCTTAGTTGATGAAACATTTTTGAAATAGCATGTTCCAACGGCATTTTCAACACCAAGTTCAAGGTAAACAGTTTGAGATGATGTTCCTGTTAAAATATAGTATGTATATGTTTTCCATTTCCCGTTGTCTGATTGTGTTTCTTTCATTGACGCAAAAATGTTTGCAGTTTTAACTGAAGATAAGTAAATATTTGAAACAAGATTGCCTGAGAAATTTGAATCTGCATAGAACTTAAATGAAATTTCATAGAGTGTGCTAGAAGAAAGTGAGAGCGAGCCAGAATAAATAGAGTAGTTGTGAGCATAACTTGTTGTGATAGGGTCGCCTGAATCATTTTCTAATATTGTATCAACAGTACCTGGTGCATAAATAGCATAAATATTGCTAAAGTTATCTTGATATGAAGAACTATAGTTTTCATAAGGTATGCGACCGTTAACATATCTATTAAAAAATTCATTTTGATTTTTTGTTGAAACTACACCAGCAACAACTCTGTCTGAGTTGGTTGAAAGTTCAGTCCAGTTATCAGCTGGGCGTGGGTTGATAGTGTTTACAGAATTTGTAATGCTTGAATTTGTTTCTATAACATAATCAAAGTTACCATTTTTAATTCCTGTGTTATCATAAGTTGCACTTGGAGTTAATGATAAAGCACCACTATAAGCAGAACTTGATGTATTGCTATCATAAAGTTTGCTTGTGATTTTTTCGATAGTAATATTATCGAAATATACAGTTGAGTTATTGTCTGCAGACAATACAAGATAGCATTGCATATTTCTACGAGCATTACCTTCAACATAGAAAGTTACAGGAATCCAGCCATATTCATCGCTTTTTGATGTTGAGTTTGCAACATTTGCATTAGCACTTGAAATTGTTGTGGTTAACAAAGAACCTTGTTGATTTGCTGAAGCACCATAAGCAACTGAGTTTAGTGTTAAAGTAGCTGTGCCTTCTTTGTCTGGAGAGTAAATCCAAACGGTAATTTTATAGTATCCAAATTGTTGAATTGTGAAAGCATTTGATGTAATACCTAATGAAATGTCGTTGTTTTTGTTTTTGAGTTTCAAGGCATAGTTGTTTACATTGAAAGGTTCACTTACATAAACAATATCGTCAGCATCTTTTTCATCATCATCATCTTTGCCTTTTTCGTCCTCGTCATCTTCATCAACTTTTGTTTCTTCGATTTTATTTGTAATTGAAACTTCAAGGTCGCCTTTAGCATAAGCATTTAGATATTTATCAAGTGATAAACCCTCACGACCTAGGTCACGAGAAACATAGTATCTCCAAAGAGTAGGGAATAAATCATTTGATGAATTTATAGTTCCACTTTCAGTGTATAGATTATACATATCATAACCAGTTATATTATATCTATTATGAGTAGTATCTTTTGAGCCAAGAGTTGCTAGTAATTGATTGTTGATTATCGTTGGTTCAACACCTTCTTCAGTGGAAGCAGAGTAGTAACCAAGAATATTTTTAAGTTCGTTAGATGATGCATTATTAAAGTCGAAAATATTATTCCAAGTATAACCTTTGTAGTCTCCAGTTATAGGAGAGTTATTTAAAAGATTTTTATAATCATAGATATTGTTTTCGAATCTTTGATTTCCGTCTGGTCTAACAGCTTCTTCATTAGCAATGAATACTTGGTTGTTATATTCGTCAGCATAACTGCCATCTACATTAACTTTGCTTTCGCCTTCGCCAGTGGTTAAGTTTTTAGAATAAACAAGTTCATTGCTGATAGCTCGTTTATTATAGTCGGTAACACCGATTTTCGTAATCTCAATATTATCAAAGAAAACTGCACCGGTAATTGATGTTACACCATTATTGTTATCGCCTTTAATTCCGTGTTCTTCATCTCCAAGATATAGATAAATATTGATTGTTGAAGATGTTGCTGTATCAGTTGAAATGAAAATGTAATATTGTTGCCATGTTCCATTTGTGCTGATGTTGTTAAGATTGATGTCTGACATCACTCCAGCTGTATCTTTGATAGAGAAAGATGCTTTTGCATTATCGCCATCATTATTGGTTGTGAAAACATAGAATGAAATTGCATAGTAACTGTTAGATGAAAGGGTAACAGTTGAAGATGTCTGATAATAATAGAATGAATTTTTTGAAATTGTGTTATTTTGAGTTGAGGTAATTATTTGTTTGTAATATAACTCACTATTTTGAATGTATCCATATTTACCATCTGTGATGAGCTCATAATCATTAGCATTGAAATCACTTGCGGTTGTGTCGATATCTTCAATAGAGTATACCTTGTTATGTGTTGAACTTGATTCAATGTATCTATAATAAAGTGTGTAGCCTTCAGAATAGTTTTCGTCTTTTTCTGTGATTTGTACATATAGTTCTGGATTGTTAGATACTTCAGTTTTTGTAATAACTGTCCAGAAATTTGCAGAATAGGTTTCTCTTTCGCCAGAACCTAATGATGAATCTACAACATAAATAGCATTACCATTTTTTAATTCATTTTGAACAAAAACGTCAGTTTTTTTGTAGTATAGGTGTAGGGTTTCGCCACCATTTCCTTCATTACCAAAGAAGGACTTTCTAACGGTTTTGTATTTTTCTTGAGTTTCGTTATTTTCATTTTCTTCCATTAAAACATAATCAGAAAGTTCGCCTGAACCAACATAGCTATATTGAGATTTTAATGCATTTACTGTGTTTGCATCAACCGATGCAATATCATCTCTTAAAACATAATATTTTGAAGTGTTTGCTGTTCTTTCATATTTATAATAAAGCAAGAAGTTTTTATTGTAGTTTACATCGCCTTCAACAATAAGAAGGTAGTTTGAATAGTTTTCTTTGTATTCATTGCTTGTTATAACTTTGTAGTTTAATGTTTTATAGATTGGATTTTCTGAGGCATTGCTTGAATCATCTACAACATAAATTTCATCAGCTGTAGTGGATTTATGTTTATAATATAGATTATATACAGTACTATCTAAATTTAAACTTTCGTATTCTGATGCTAGGGCAGGAACATAGTAGTTTGGATTAGCATCAATTTCGCTTTGTTTGATTTTGTGATCATTATCAAAACTTGTTGAAGATAAATCCACACCATTATCCAAAACATAAAGAGCACGCTTTCCACCATCAAGTTCATAAGCGGAAGATGCAATGGTTGTTTGAGTTAGATTTTTGATAACATCTTTTTCTTGTTCATAGCCTGAGTAGGTTGAAGTTACACCATTTGTGTAATATTCTTTAACTTTTTGGAAATAGAGCTTAAATGTTAGTGGTTCACTGCTACTTGTTGGGAGATAGCCTGAATTTGAAGAATTTTGAGTGATTTGTTCATAGTCGTTTTCAATGAAATCAGCTTGTCTAAATGTTCTAACTTCATTGGTATAATTTGGATAAGCTTCTTTAAATTCTGCAAGCTTAGATTCTTCAATAAATACAACATTTCTCTCACTTGTTGATTTACATTTGATATAAAGTTTAGAAAGTGTTTTGCCACCATCTTTGTAGGTAAAATAATCCACAAATGAATCGAAATCAAATGTTTTTGAGAATAAGTAGTTATTATAGATACATTTAAAATATAGTTGGTCTTCTTCATAAGGAATATTGATATAATATCTATCATCAGGGTTATTATATGAATATGTGCCACTAGAAGTATTATATGTTTTTTCCATATCTGCATCAAGGTCTGATTGAGAAATTGGTGTGAAGTACATTGCAGAATATGTGTCAAGTTCGTTTTGGGTTGGGTTATCATTTAAAACGTAAATTGTATAAATTTTATTGTAAGTAGTAACGTAATTTAAGCTGTTAACTTTATAGTAGGTAGTTTTTCCTTCAACATAACCATCTTCGCCTTCAAGGATTGGTCTATAAGAAATCATGTCTTTTTCAGCGGCAGCTTTGTCAGCTTCGCTAGAAATTTTCCAAACAGCTGAATGTGCTTGATAGTAAGCATTGCTACTAACATCAGATTGGTTGCCCCAATAATAAACTGCTCTATATTTTACATTGCTGTCAGTTTCTGTTGCATATGTGATGTTAGGAGTTGTGTAGGTTGTGTAACTTCCTGTGTAATTGTAATTTAAAGATAGTGGGGCATTGTTTGCAAAGATCGCAGCAATGTTTGTATCTTGTGTTTTATTATCAAAAATGTAAGCAGGTGCATTTTTCTTGATTTCTTCTACAATCTTTTCAGAAATCGCAACGTAGTGAGTGTTGCTTTTATAGAATGCATCTCTTGAACTAATTTCGGAATTGTTGCCTTCGTCATCAACAAAAGAATCATAGCCATGGCCATCAGAATATGTATAACTTCTAACAAGTCTATAAAATGTTGAAAGCTTTGTGCATGTGTCTAGAGTTGCATTTGTTTCAAAGCTTGATAGGATTGCTGGCATTGAAGAATCAGTTGAATATTCTGGAAGACCATAAATGGCAAATAATTCAACAAAGTCTTGGTATGATGATACACTATAATTTTTTTCAGTTGCCAATTCTTTTAGATAATCGCCATTTTGAAGACTTGTGTAAAGTTCATAAAGTGTTTCAACACCATAGTGTGCGAATAGGGTGGATAACTTAGTGCTATAGCTATCGCTTGCTCCACCATAAGTTCCCCAGTTTTTAAAGAATGGTTCAATGATTGTTTTGTAATTTTCTTCAAACTTTGCAGTATAGTAGTTGTAAACGTTAAAGTTTTTAGTACTACCATCAAAATATTTTTCTAGTGAAGAAGGATATTTACCATCACTAAAATTTTTCTCAAGCTCACTAGCAATGTTTGAGTAGTAAGTTTGAGTTTCAGTTGGTTTATATGCATTTGTTTTTCTCATATTGTTTGCAATCAAAACCATTGGGGTTGAGTTGAATGAGAACATTAACAAAAGAGCAAGAAATAAACTTGCGATTGACTTTTTTTTGCGACTAGTAATTAAAGTTTTGTTTTTCATAAATTTCCACCTATTTTGCTATAATAATATAATATCGTATTAATGATAGTCTATTTTTATTAAAAAATCAACCTTTTCCTTAATTTTTATTTGAAAGAATAAAAGAATTTTATGGCGAAATAGTGGGGTATAAAATATTTGTAGAGTGATAAACAAATAAATAAGACTTGTGTTGATGAGAAATGAAATAACAAAGAAAGTCACAGGGTTGAAACGATACAGACTGGGGGATTTCTCCATTCCGCTATGCTCCAGTCGAAATGACACAATAAATACACACTGAAACAAATTAACGACAAAGTCGTTGTATATCATCAATTTTTGCAAAAAATTGTATTTCGCTAAAACGAAGTTTTGTATTTCATAAAGTCGCAGATTCAAGTTTCAGTGTGATGAAATACAGTCCTGCGGAGTGATGATATACAAAGTCTTGTGAGTTGGATAAGAACGCTTTGCGTTCTGTCATCTCGACCGTAGTGGAGAGATCTCTTTGAAAAAAACAACTGCATTCTATCAAGGGGATTTCTCGATTTCGCTCGAAATGACATAGGGAATAAAAGTCGAAATGATACGATATATTTGTTTGTATGTTTAAAAATTATGTCTTAATAAAGTTATAAAAATATAATATTATTTAGTAATTAAATTATAACTTAATGTCTTAATATTTTTTCAAATATATAATGTTATAATAACAAATATTTCGTCTAAATAAATTTAGGAAAAATGAAGATACTAATACTATGAAAAAGTTTACTATGAAACAAATTATTTTGCTTGTGATGGTCGGTATTTTTGGTGGTGTGATTAATGGTTTGTTTGGTGCTGGAGCTGGATTATTATTAGTTCCTTTAATACGGCTTGTTAGTAAACTTGATGAAAAGAAGGTTCATGCAACTACACTAGGTTGTGTGATGCTTATGTGTATCTCAAGTTCGGTTGTATTTTTTGTACACAAGCAAATTGACTATAAACTTACTTTGTGGTGTTTTATCGGCTCACTTGCTGGTGCGATTTTAGGAACTTTTTTGTTGCAGAAATTTAAAAACAAAGTTATAAATATTATTTTTTCTTGCCTTTTACTTGTGGCTGGAATATTGATGATTATGATTTAGAAAAAACGCAAAAAGGGTCAAAACATTCCAAAAAATCACACAAAAATAATAAATATTGGAGAAATTATGCGGTTTTTATTTTTTATTTTAATTGGATTTTGCTCTGGAGTTTTTGCCGGAATGGGTATGGGTGGTGGAACATTTTTAGTTCCGCTTCTTTCCTTAATGTTTGGTGTGGAACAAATTTATTGTCAGTCAACAAATGTGTTGTGTTTTTTAGGATTAGCTATTGTTTGTTTTGTGATTTACATTTGCAAAAAATTAATTGATTTTTGGGTGGTTTTGTGTGTGGGATTGCCAGCGAGTTTGCTTGCTGGAATTGCTTGTATTTTTTCCTTAAAAATTCATTCTAATTTGCTAAAAATTATTTTTGGTTCATTTATAATTTTGGTTGGAATATTTATGTTTTGTACATCAGTTTTTTGTAAGAAGAAAAGTTAAGAAAAAATTTAAAATTTTTATCCAAATTTCGAGTGTTATTTTTAGTTAAATGACACTCTTTTTTTTGTTATTTTTTAAGTGAAAATTCTTGAAAATTATGTAAATTTTTAATTGAAATTCAATGATAGTTTTTAATAATTTTTTTATTTTTTCTATTTATTAAAAATCGTTTGTTTTTTGTTGAATTAGTGGGGGAAAATTTTGGGTTTTTTCTCAAAAAAATAAATATCGAAATCCACTTAAAATGTTTTACAATAATGTAATTTTTTGGTAATATATAATATATTAGGAGAGTAATGAAGTGGGACTTGTAAGTTTTAGGGGATTATATCCATTTACAAAGAAAAATACTTTAGGACAAGATATTAAGCAACTTAAGCTTGCTAGTTTTTATAATGTGCCTTTAAAACTTAAAAATATCACAGAGTCTGAAGCGGTTGTTAGAATTGGTGATAAAGTTAAGCAAGGTACGTTACTTGCTAAACCGGTTGGAAAACTTGGTGTAAATATTTTTTCTCCAGCTTCGGGTAAAGTTTTAAATATTGTTGACAAAATGTCGTCAGAAGGTGTTTATTGCAAGCATGTTTTGATTATGACCGATGGAAGTGATGATGTTGAAGATTTACCAGAAATTGATTCGATTAGTGATGTTAATTTAATCACTAGGCTTAAAGATTCAGGTGTGATTGATACGATAACTGATATGCCATCTTTTTTAAAGTATGCTTACACTGGTTCAAGGTCATACAAAAATTTGCTCGTTTTGATGGATTCAACAGACCCTAATAGTTCGGTTAATCAAACCATTTCGGAATTCAGAATGGAAGAAGTTGTTAATGGTGCAAAATATTTTATGAATATGACAAGTGCACAGATAATTACTTTTGTGTTTAATGAGTCAAATTATCGTTTGGCAAGTAAATTAAAAAAACATATTCTTGAATCAAAGAAGAATTATGATTTCAAGATTAAATTTATTCCTAATAAGTATCCGTTTGACAATCCTTATATTTTGTCAAGTTTAGTCATGAAGAAAAAAATTACTGGTAGAAAGTCTTTCTTGCAAGAAGGGATTGCTATTGAAACATCTGAAGCTTGCTATAACTTTTGTCGTGCTGTTGAATTTAATAAACCAGTTATCAGTAAAATTGTTACAGTTGATGGGACTAATGTGTCAAGGCCTGGAAACTATAATGTTTTGAATGGTTACTCATATAAAAATTTGCTTGATGAAGTTGGAATTGAATCGCTTGATGATAGGTCTCAACTTATTGATGGCAATATTTTGTCAGGTACTGCACTTTATGATACTGATGCGGTTTTGTCACTTCAATCGGACACTGTGCTTTTTGAAAAGTATAATATTTTGGATAAAATGAAAGAAAATCCATGTATTTCGTGTGGTAAATGTATTTCCGTTTGTCCGGTGTTTTTAAATCCAGCTCTTTTAGATGAATCATATATAAACAAAGATGTTGATGCCTTGGAGAAAAATAACGTTCATTCATGCATTGAGTGTGGGTGTTGTTCTTATGTGTGTCCATCTAAAAGATTTTTAACTCAGCGTATTGTTGCTGGAAAATTTTATGATAAAGAGAGAAAAAATAGGGGGTAGTTATGGATAAATTTGTGGTGTCTTACTCGCCATTTATTAGAAGTTCGAATGATATTAATAAAATGTATATCTACACTGCCATAGCACTTTTATTGCCAGCAGTTTTTGGCTGTATGTTTTTTGGTTTTTCGTCTTTATTTGTACTTTTAACAGCAGTCATCATAAGTTATTTGTCTGAAAGCTTTTTCAATGTTTTTGCCATAGGCAAGTTTAGGGTAACAAATCTTTCATTTTTGGTTTCGGGGTTGATTATTGGACTTACAATGCCTTCAAAAATGCCAATCTATATTGTTGCGATTGCTTCATTTGTCGCTGTGTTTATTGTGAAGATGGTTTTTGGTGGACTTGGTAAAAATAAGTTTAATCCAGCATTGATGGGTAGGCTTATAGCTGGCGTGTTTGCTTCAAGTTTGGCAACTAATCTTTATGATTTTACTTTGAACGGTGAATATTACGTGTCATTTACCGCTGGTGGCGAAAATTCAATTATGAATTTGTTGTCAGGTAAAGCAGTTGGTGGTATAGGAACTACCTGTGTGATTGTAATTTTGATAGCTTATGTTTTTTTGGTATATATGAGTGTTATTGATTGGAAAATTCCATTATTTAGTATTATTGCTTATTTTGTGACTGCTTTCGTTATAAATGGTATGGAGTTTGCTATTTTAAATCTTTGCTCAGGTTCGTTTATTTTTGTTAGTGTATTCATGATGACTGACCCTAACACATCGCCAAATACGTTCCTAGGTAAATTATTATACTCTATAATTTTTGGTATGCTTTCCGCTGTGCTTTGGAATATTTCAAAAATGGGGGAAGAAACCATTTTTGTTGCTGGACTAATTGTTAATGTTTTAGTTCCTTTTATGGATAAGTATTTAGTTATAAAACAAAAACCACTTGGGGGTGTTAGATATGCACATTAAGACTAATATTGAGCATAGTTCTGTGCAAATAATTGTGCTTGCAATTTGTCCACTGCTTATGGCTGTTTCAAGTGTTGATGAAGCGGTGTTTTTTGTGTGTGGAACTGCTATTTGTTTGCTGGTTTCACAGTTATTTTTGATGATTTTTAATAAGTATTTAACCAATAATGTAAAAGCCATGCTAACTGCGATTATATCGGCAATGTTGGTTACGGTTGCCATAATTTTGGTTAAAGAAAACACTGATAAAGTTTTGCCTGAAAATTCTTACTTTATTATATTTTCGACAACAATTCTTTCGGCTGAGTTTATTTATTTTAGAAATAAGGCAACAACAAAGCATTATTTTATGAGTATTTTAAAAATATTGTTCATATTTGCTCTTATTACTGGTGTGTATGCTGTTATTAAAGAATTTTTGGCGTTTGGTTCAATTTATGGCAAACAATTATTCAAGTTTTCCGGTGTGGAATTTTGCAGGTTAATAATTTTTGATTTGATTTTGCTTGCAAGTTTGTGTGCTATTTTTGATTATGTTGTTAGGCTTATTGATAGAAAGAAAGAGACAAAAGACATGGTTTATCAGAAATATGTTAAAATTATTCGTAGTGAAAAAGCTTTTCAGTATGATATTTTGCGTAGAGAGAAATTGCTTACAAATGAAATTGAAGTTAATAAAATAAACAAAGTAGATGCTGAAAAACTTGCTCAAAAGCAATCAGAAAATGAAGCAATAGAATCTGTTAAAGATGCTGTTACTGAAGAAAGTGAAATTGTAGAACCTGAAGAAGTTGAAGAAGAAAAAATTGAAAATCCTGATATAAATGTTGATTTAAAAACTGAAGATGAGAAGGGAAAGAAAAAGAAGAAAAAGGGGGGTAAAAAATAGATGTTAGATTTATTTTTAGCAAACCTTGCTGGCTTTGGATTGTCTAATAATATTGTTGTTAATTCAGGTGCTGGGGTGCTTTTGTTTGGCAGAGAAAAAAAGTATAGATTATTTAGATATGTTGATACTTTGTTTTTAATGCTTGGTATTTGCATTTGCTCGGTGGCTATGTATTTTTTGGATAAATATGTTTTTTTTAAGCTCGATTTATCTGAAATTTTTATTGGTGTTGCAGTTTTGATTGCATGCTTATACAATCTTTTAATTTCTAAACTTTGGAGCAAAATGTCACTTTTTGGTCATTATCTTTATGAGCGTTCATGTTCGTATGTTTTTGATACAATTTTTACAGTTTTCGTTGTTATGAGTTTAGATTTTACACTTGAAATTTTACCTTTTATTTTATGTGTGGGTGCAGTTGTTTTGGTTGTATTTTTAACTGTCTTTATAATAGGTTTCTTTATTGAAGGCATCAATAAATCAAGTTTGAGATTGTGCTTTAGAAATGTGTCGGCAAGATTGTATTTAGTTGCGATTTTTGCAGTACTTTTGTATTATTTAAATATGCTAATTTAAGGAGATAATTATGAAACTTGCGTTGGTTATCATAGTATTTGTAGTGCTTATTTTAACAATAGTGATTGTTTCGATTGCGACTGCAAAAAATAAAAAATTAAATAAAAACGCCGAAATTATAAGAGAACTTTTGCCTGGACTTAATTGTGGTAAATGTGGCAGGCAAAGTTGCTCTAAGTTTGCTGTTGATTTGTCTAAAGGAAAAACAAATGTGCATGAATGTCCATTTGCTATTGGTTCAAAAAATTATTTAAAAATCAGACAAATGATTAAGCGTGAACGTAAAGTGCATTTTGATAGCGTGGCTGTAGTTAAATGTAAAGGTGGAGAAGATTGCCAAAACAAATTTATTTATAATGGTGATAACACTTGTGCTTGTAAAGATTTATTACATAGTGGTGAAAAAGCATGCCCTTATGCGTGTTTGGGTTGTGGAGACTGTGTGAAATCTTGTGTTTACGGTGCGATTTCAATTTCCGAAAAGGGTTGTGCTGTAATTGACCCATATAAATGTGTTGGTTGTGGAGAATGTTTATATTCTTGTCCAAATAAATTGATTACGCTAGTTCCAAGTGATAAGTATGTTGAAGTGCTTTGTAAAAACTCATCTGAAGATTCTGCTATAACAAGAAATTGTAAGGTTTCATGTTTGCATTGTGAAGCTTGTGTAGTGGCTTGTCCTTATGGTGCTATTCAAATGGTTGGTGGGCTTCCAAATATTGACCACAGCAAATGTAGACGTTGTGGAAAGTGTGTTGCGGCTTGTCCAAATCATGTTATATCTCGAATTTAGCCAAAATTATTTTGTCAAATAAATTTTAAATTTTTCTGTGAAATAAATTTTTAATATAACTAAAAGTTTATTTTAAATTATCTTTATATTTGTATACTTTTGGTTTTTTTTATGTTATAATTTTGATAGTAGAAAAGCTAGAAAAGGAGCTATTATTTATGGAAAAAATCGCTGTTGTTGTTGTTGAAACCTATACTGCAAAATTAATTATAGCAAATGCAAATCAAGACAATTTCTTTTCAATTTGTGATGCGGAGTACGAGACTATTCCAACTGGTTTGGAAATGGACGATGACCACTTTTTAAAGAAAAATCAAATTGCTTCAATTATTAATATTTTGAAGAACTTTAGAAAAATTTGTGATATGTATGCTGTTTCAAAAACAATCGCTATTGCAAGTTTTGTTAAAGATACAAAGCCTATGAATATCTATAGTTTCTTTGATGAAGTTTTTGTTACCTGTGGCTTTAGATTTTCTTTGTTTACACCAGAAGAACAAAATGCTGCAATTTATACCGGTGTGTTAAATAGCTACGATATTCCAAAAGCTGTTATTGTTAATGTTGGGGCAGATAATATTCATATTGTTCATTACAATAGACGTAATATTTTAAATCAAGCATTTTTGCCTATTGGCCCTAAAAATTTAATTTCGATGTATCCTATTGATAAGTTGGGGAAAGATGATGCTTTTGATAAGGTCGAGAAATATATAAAGCAAGAACTTTCTGATTTTGATTGGCTTAAAAATATTGAACCTGAGTATGTTTTTGTTGGTAATGGTTTGTATTTTGAAGATTTATCGAATATGGATAGAATTTATAAAAAATATTCACTCGATAAAGATGATGGTTATGTTTTTGAGACTAAAGATATTGAATATATTTTAAACCAAATTAAAGCACTTGATTTGAATGGAACAAAAAGACTTAAGAACTTGCATGAAACACGAGCTGATGTGTTTGGATATGGTGTTCAAATTATCAAAGCTATTTCAGATTTTATTAATAAAGAAACTGTGACAATTACAACAAGGTCAATGGTTGAAGGGGTGTTGTTTAACACTGTTATTCCAACAACTCTTGAAAAACCTAATGCTGATATTGTTGGTTTTTCGGTTATGGCTCAAACATCAGAGTATGAAGCAAATTCAATAAAACATAATGAACAGGTTTATAATTTGTCAATGCTTCTTTACAAACAACTCCGTGTGCTTCATAAATTGCCAAGGGGTTATGTTAGAGTACTAAGGGTTGCGTCATATATGCATGACGTGGGTAGACGTATTAGCTATAAGCATCATGCAAATCATTCATTTGAAGTAATTTTAAATAGTGAAATTTATGGGTTAACTCATAGAGAATTAATCCTTGCTAGTTTCGTTGCGTCACTTCATTCGGGTGGTGAAATCAAAATGAGTGATTGGGCTAAATATAATGGAATATTAACAGTTGAAGATATTGATGCTGTTAAAAAACTTGGTTTAATCTTAAGGTTGGCTGAATGTTTCGATAGAACAAAAAATAGTGTTATTGTTGATGTTAATTGTGATATTTTAGGGGATTCAGTTATTATGAAAACCATTACTATAGCTGATGCTTCTTTTGAAATTCAACGTGGAATGGAAGTTGGTCGTGACTTTGAAAAAGTATTCCATAAAAAGATTGAAATTTTATAAAAATAAACATAGATTAGTAGAATATCTAATTTTACAATCTATGTTTTTTTATGAAAAAAACCTTACATATGGTTTGGATTTAACCAATTATGTAAGGTTTTATTTTAGTTTATAAATTTATTATAGTTTTTTCAAAATTTTATGTAGAAGTTGTGGGTGATTTATAAGTTCTCCAGTTCCAACCATACTAGAGTTTAGGTTATTAGCTGTGATTGTTTTTAATGATGTTGCTTTTTGGAAGAATTTGTCTAATCCAATCATTGTTGATGCTTCGCCTAAAAAATAGATTCCGTTTTCATTAATATCTGAGATGACTTGTGGGTCATTATTTTTTATTACTGAATTGATTACGCTTGCAATTTTTCCATAATAATGTTTGATAATAGGGTAAAGCTCAGTTGATGTGATATTGATATTTTCTTTTGTATTTGTTAAATAATTGTAACCCGTAACTTCGATTTGTGCTTGGTAGTTTTCGATAAGTGCACAAATTTCAATTTTGATTTTATCTGCTTGTTTGTTTCCAATGACTATTTTATAAGTTTCATTAATATATTTTATTATTGCTGAATTAATTATTTCGCCACCGATTGAAATGTTAAATGCATCAATTATGCCGAAGTTAGAAATAATTGCTATATCTGTGATATTTCCGCCAATATCAACAATCATACATGCTTTTTCATTTTGAATATCTATTGCTGAACCTATTGCATGGCAAATAACTTCAGGGATTAGTGTTACATCAGCGATGCCTGATTTATAACAAGTTAGTTCTAAGGACTTCTTTTCATCAGGAGATAATCCTATTGGAACACAAACAAGAGCTTTGATGTTTCGTCCAAGTGTTTTATTTGGAAATATTTTTCTTATAAAAGATTTTAACATTAAAGTTGCAAGTTCTTCATATTGTATTACTCCGTTTGTGATAGGTGAGTAAACTGCAACATTTTGTGGTAATCTATCTTTTATTAATTTTGCATTATCGCCAACGGCATAAATTTCTTTATTTTTTGGATTTGTTGGCATGGCAATAAGACTGGCTTCTTTTAAAACTAAGCCATTTCCAGGTTTGTATATACTTGTGTTTGTTGAGCCGAGTTTTAGCCCAATATATTGTGTTGACATTAATCTATCACTCCTGTATTTATTATACAATATTTTGGCTAATTGTACAATAAAATTGTGAAATTTATTGAATAAAATTAAAGCTAAGGTTTGTTTTAAGTGTAAAAACAAAAAACGCAAAACAGTTTAAAAATTTCCAAAAAATAAATAAAATACATCAAATTATGATAATTTTAATTAAAATATTGTTTTGCAAATTATTTATTGAAAAAAATCATATATTTTACTATGGGAAAAATTTATGAAAAATTGAAAAGACTATTTAAGTTTGTAAAAGTTGATTATTCTTTTTTATTGTTTCTTGTTCTACTTATCTTTTTGGATATGTTAAAAGTTTATTTTTTGTATATTGTGTTTATTTTGCTTCATGAATTGTCTCATCTATTTGTTGCTAGAAGATTAGGTTATTTCCCAAAGCAGTTAAAAATTACAGTTTTTGGAGCATCGCTGGAAGGTTTTGATGACTTTTTGACTTTAGATGAAATTAAAATTATTCTTGCTGGACCAATGTTTAATTTTTTTGTTATTATCATGTGTTATTTATCGTTTTGGTTTTGGCCGGAAAGTTTTGAATTTTTAAATGATGTTTTAATCGTTAACCAGGCGATATTATTTTTTAATATTTTGCCAATTTTTCCACTTGATTGTGGAAGAATATTGCTTTGTTTGTGTTCTATCAAAAAAGGAAGAATGGAAGCTGTTGGGGTAATTAAAAAAGCTTCATTTTGTTTTATGATTGTTTTGTTTATTATTTCTATTTTTATTTTTTTATTTACATTTAACTTGTCGTTTAGTTTTGCTTGTGTGAATTTGTGTATTTTGTTATTTGAATCTGCAAATGGCACTTCGTTTAAAAGAGAATTTGCAATTCGGAAAAAGCAAGAAAGGTTATCAAAAGGTCTGATGCAGAAAATTATTTATGTAAAAAATGATTATAATGAGCTTTATCTTTTGAAGTTTATTGATTCTGACCATTACTTCGTTTTTGTATTTGTCGATGATAATTTTAAAGAGTTGCAGAGAATTGATGAGTTTGAATTGCTGAAAAAATTAGGTTTTATATAAAATATAAAAGACTAAAAATACTTGACAAAAGACCTTGCAAGGTGTATTATACTCTCGTGCCACTTACAAAAGGTAATTAAGTCAGCATTTGTTGCACCTTCGTAGTGAGACTGGAGAGAGGAGGAAAAGTTATGTACGCTATTGTTGAAGTTGGTGGAAAACAATATAAAGTTGAACCAAACACTTACTTTAAAACAGAAAAGATTGATGCTCATGTTGGCGATAAAGTTGAACTTCCATGTTTGCTTGTTGCTGATGGCGAAAAAGTTACAATCGCTTCTGGAGATAAAAAGGCTAAAGCCGTTTGCGAAGTTCTTGAATTTGGAAAAGAATCAAAAGTTGTTGTTTACAAATACAAAGCAAAAAAGAATGTTCGTAAAAAACAAGGTCATCGTCAACCATACACAAAATTGAAAGTTGTTTCAATCGGTTAATGGTAGGTGCAAAATGACAAAAGTAGTTATTTTGAGAAAAAATAATTTTATTTTCGATGTTGAGTGTGATGGTCACACTAATTACGGAGAAAAAGGTGAAGATATAGTTTGTGCGTCACTTTCGAGTATTGTTCAAACTTCAGTTTTGGGCCTTTTGATGGTTGCGGGACTTGAGCTTGATATGAAAAGAGACGATGAAAAAGGCTATTTAAAATTCACATTACCAGAAAAATTATCGAGTACTCAGAAAATCCAAGCATCAGCTATTCTAGATACTATGCTTTGCGGTATATCTGACTTGAATGAAAGTTTTTCTGATTTTATAGAATTGGAGGTAAAAAACTTATGACAATGTTTATGAATATCCAATTATTTGCACACCACAAAGGTGGTGGTTCTGTTAAAAACGGCCGTGATTCTAATGCTCAAAGACTTGGCGTTAAAAAATATTCAGGCGAAACAGTTAAAGGTGGAAACATCATCGTTCGTCAAAGAGGAACAAATGTTCACCCAGGCGAAAACGTTGGTATTGGTGATGATGATACACTTTATGCAAAAATTGATGGAATTGTTAAATTTGAAAAATTTGGCAAAGACAAGAAAAGAGTTTCTGTTATTGCTAACGAAAAATAGTTAATATAAACTTTCCTTGAGTAAAAGGAAAGTTTTTTTATTGCCAGAAATTTAACTTGTTTCTTTGTGAATGAAGTATCGGTGCTTGACAAAAAAGAAATATATGGTATATAGTGAAATTGCAAGGAAATAATATCATGAAAATTTTAGTTAAAAGTTTTGATTGGAGACATGTAAATTAGACATTCACAAAGTTTATGTTTGTGAATGCTTTTTGACGTGATTCAAAACATAAACTCATTAACTAGGATATAAAAAGAGATGAATCGTTAAATAATTTTGAAAAATTATTTCAAATTCATTTGTTAATTTTTGCGTTTAGTGATATGCTATTAATATAAGTTTACTTAGGAGTTATTATGAACAGAATCGTTAATATTTTAAATCAATCAAAACCATTTTTCTTTGCAACAAATGAAGGTGGTCAACCAAGAGTTAGACCTTATAATGCAGTTGTTGAATTTGAAGATAAGGTTTATTTTTACACAAATAAGCGTACTCATGCTTTCAAACAAATTGCAGATAATCCATTTGTTGAGCTTTGTGCAATGATTAGTGAAGATAGATGGCTTAGAGTTAATGGTAAAGTTGTTTATGACTATAGACCTGAAGTTAAGCAAGCTATGCTTGATGCAAATCCAGAACTTAAGTCAATGTATTCAGTTGATGATAAAATCTTTGAAGTTTTTTATCTAAGCAATATGCAAGCAACAATTCATTCAAACAATATTGAGCCAGAAATTATTTGTTAATTTGGTTAAAAAAATCTCCGCATTGTTAGTGGAGATTTTTATTTTCTTTCATAATAGAATAAGTATTGTTGTGCAAGTCCCGAAAATTCTTTAAATTCTTCTTCAAGGTATTTTTGAATTTGGGGTCTTGTTCTTTTTTCTGTGGAGAAATGATTATAATAAACTTGTTCAATCCAAGTGTCAACGGGAAATTTTTCAAGGCGATGGAAACCAAATAATAATATGCAACTAGCGACTTTTGGGCCAATACCTTTTAGATTTATTAAAAAATCGTAAATTTCATCAGTGGAAAGTTTGTTAATTTCTTCTAAATTTATATTTGTTAAAGAAATTGAAAGTTCTTTTAGAAATTTTGCTCTATATCCAGCTCCCAAGGATTCATAAAAAGAAAGCGGAGCATTAAAAAGTCTATCAATAGTTGGAAATGATTTAAAATTATCATTTTCTTCACCAAGCTCGCAAAGTCTTTCGATGATTTGTTTTATTCTTTTTATATTATTATTTTGTGAAATTGTAAACGAAAAAATCATTTCTAAAGGGTCAGCTTTTAGTATTCTAATGCCATAACCAAATTTAACCATAGGTGCAAGAATTTTATTTTTCATAAGTATGGTTTTAATTTTATTATAATCGGTGTTAAGGTCGAAATAATCAATAAAAAAATTAGGATTGTTCGAGTGAATCTCATAGTAGTTTTCTTTTTCGATGATGGTTGCTTTATATTTGTGTGCAATTACATAATAATTGTTATTTTCGTCTTTTCCGTATCTAAAAACTTGACCGCACTCTAAGATATGTTTTGGATTAAATTGTGTTTTATCAAAAACCTTTATAATATTATTTGAAAGCTCATAAATCATAAGCATATTATACAATATATTTTTTATGTTTGGCAAATATTCTTGTTTTAATGTTAAAAATATGATAAGATTTACTTAAGGTGATATGAAATGTGGTTTTTATATTCAAAGTTTAAAGCAAAAAAATGGCAAAAATATTCATATGAAAAACGATTTAAAATTTTTGTGGAACTAGAAAAAAGAGTTGCAAAAAAACTCAAGATTGAGCCAGTGAAACTTGAAATTAAGTATGAAGATTGGAATTGTTTTGGTGCTTTTACAACGGATTCAGTTAATAAAAAAATAATTATAAATTCTATATTGTTAGAACAACCAAAATACAGGTTTCATGGTATGGAGACTATTGCTCATGAAACGAGACATGCTTATCAGTTTTCGGTTATTTCAAGAAAATTGAAATGGTACGAGTTTACTGCAAAAAAATGGCGTGAAAATTGGCAAGGGTATTTTTCATCTACGACTGATAATTTGATGTATAATAATCAAGTTGTTGAACGTGATGCTCAAAAGTATTCGATTAAATTTTTGCAGAAACATAAATATGATGACCCAGATTATGTTAAAACTTTTAATGCTGTGCTGGATAGGTATGAAAAGGCTGATGAAGATGCTAGAAAAAAATACGGCCTATTTTATAAACAAAAGATAAATCGCAAGGTTAGAAAAAACTCGAGATACTAATTTGAGTGTATTGCTTATAGAAAAGTGATACACTTTTTATTTAATCTACCAATAAAATAAATGTTATAATCGTTGATTAGAGTGTAAACAAATGAATAAAAAAGAACTTGATAAACTTATGGAGCTGGTGCAGGCGGGTGATGAAGAATCCTTTGCCTTATTTTATCATGAGACGTATAAGGGTTTATTTAGTTTTATTTATTCTTATGTTAAGAATTGGCACACAAGTGAAGATTTAATGCAAGAAACGTATATTAAAGTGAAACTTAATGTTAATAAATATGTTTTAGGTACGAATGTTACGGCATGGCTATTTCAAATAGCTAAAAATCTTTGTTTGGATTATTTGAAAAAACCTACATCTAGGGAATTAATTCCGATTGATGAAGTTGTGCTTGAAAAAAGCTTTGAGCCGGATACAAAAATGTATGTACATGATTTGCTTAATAAATATTTGTCAGTTATAGATAGGCAGATTGTTTTGTTGCATGTTTTGCATGGTTACAAAAATAGGGAAATTGCTGAAATATTAAATCTACCACTTGGTACGGTTTTGTGGAGATATAATAGAGCGTTGAAAGATTTAAAAAATAAAATAAAGGGGGATTAAGATGAAAGTAAAAGATTTTAAAGCAAAGCTAAAAGAAGAAAATTTAAAGCTTGATATTGAAATGTCTGAAAAGTTGAATAATACTGAACTTGCTATAAAAGATAAAACTATTACTTGCAGTTGTAAGAAATTTAGTATTTTTAAGTTGGCGATTTGTTTTACGTGTTTTGTATTTATGGCTTTATGTGTTTCAAGTTTATTTCTGCAAAATAAAAATGAAACCGTTGGACTAACTTCTTATATTTTGGAAATTAATCCTTCGATATGTATTACAACTGATAAAAAAGATAAGGTTATAAATATTTGTGCTTTGAATGATGATGCGAATGGTGTTGTAACTGCTAAAGAATTAAAAGAATTTAAAAACTTGGGTTTTGACGAATGTTTGAGTAGATTGATGGCTGTAATTAGAAATCTGGGATATTTTGAAAATTTTAATAGAGATGGTAGAAAAATTAAACTTTTTGCTTTTAATGATAGTAATGAAATTCAATCAAAAAATCTCAATCATTTTGAGCAGGTTGTGAAAATTAAGATGGTTGAATTTGGGTTGAATGACGTACCATTTGAAAAGCATAGAATAGGTATGGACGATTTTAAGGAAATTGTGGGTTTTGATGAAGATTATGATACCCTTGATGATATGCGTGATTATTTCATGCAAAGAGAAGTTGTATTTCCACAACTTCCACAATAACCTTTGTTACTGAAAATTATAGTTTTACGTATCCCTAAACTCCTTTTGTGTAGAGAACATACTTATATCTTCACCCGAGTATGTTCTTTTTTTATGACTAAATTTTAAAATATGATTTTGAATAGTGGGAAGCTGAGTTTATAAAAAACGAAAGAAAAAGACCTTTTAATAAGGTTTTGCTTATTATGAAAAGGTCTTTTTGTATAAATTATTTTCCAGGTTCAGCATTTGAATTTTGTGGTAACAAATGAAATGATGGACTTGCTTTTAATGCATTAAATTCAGCTTCATTTAATACTCCGGATTGAGATGATGTTATGTGAGCTTCTTCATCAAGTGTGTAAGGTAAAATTGTGTTAGGTCGTTCATTGACTTGATATTCATGAGTTTCTTTTAAGTAATCTTTATAATTTGGATTTGGTTTTATTGTGATTCTTGAAAGAGAAATTTCATCATTAATAGGGTCAATGAGAACAACCTGAGACATTTTTACTGATTCAGTTGAAGGTTTTTCAGCAAGAATATAACCATTATTTTTAAATTGATATATAATTTCAATTAATTCAGGTGGTAAGAGTTCTAAAGATTTAGAAAAATTATTGTTATTAAATTTAATCATTTTTATCACTTCCTTGGCTGTATTATAGCATAGTTTAATGAAAAATTCAATAAGTTAGCAAAATTTTTTTCAATAGGAGAGAAGTGAGTGTAAATATTGATAAAATCAATGTTTATGTTGAATTTTGCAAATGGATAAATCAATCAAACTTGTTATATTTTTATAATTTTTAAAAGTTGTATTGATTTTCTAAAATAATTATGATATAATAAAACCAATTATAGGAGGACCAAAAATGTTTATTTGTGGTTTTACTTTAAGTGCAGGCTGGATAGTTGGGTTGTCGATCGCTGGTGCGGTGCTGTTAACCTTATTGATTATCATGCTGATACTTGTTCCATTTAAGTTATGGTTTAGGGCTATGGTTTCGTCAGCACACATTTCAATGATGAAACTTATTGGTATGAAACTTAGAAAAGTTGATTGTCAACTTATTACGCTTAATTATATTACTGCTAAAAAGGCTGGACTTAGAATTTCTGTTGATGAACTCGAAACCCACTTTATGGCTGGTGGTAATGTCGAGAATGTTGTGAAAGCTTTGGTTGCGGCATATTCGGCAAATATTGATTTGACGGTTTCGAAAGCAAAAGCGATTGACCTTGCTGGTCGAGATGTTTATGAAGCTGTTAGAAATACAGTTGTTCCAAAAATAATTGAAACTCCTGAAATTTCTGCTGTAGCAAAAGATGGTATTGAATTGATTGTTAAGGCAAAGGTAACAGTTATATCAAATATGTTAATGCAGATTTCGGGTGCTGGCGAAGATACAATTATTGCTCGTGTTGGTGAAGGTATCGTTACTACTGTTGGTTCGACAACTTCACATAAAATGATTTTGGAAAGTCCAGAGCTTATATCGTCTACTGTTCTTGAAAAAGGACTTGATCGTGGTACAGCATATTATATTTCTTCTCTTGATATTGCAGATATTGATGTTGGAAGAAATATTGATGCGGAACTTAATATTGCTAAGGCTGAAGCTGAGAAACGAATAGCTCAAGCTAAGGCTGAAGAAAGAAAAAGCATGGCGATTGCAGCTGAAAATGAAATGAAGGCAAGAGTTCAGGAAATGAGAGCAGAAGTAATTAAGGCTGAAGCTGAAGTTCCAAAAGCATTAGCAAAAGCTCTTTCAATGGGTAAAATTTCGGTTAATGATTATTATGAAATGCAAAATATTCAGGCAGATACTGCGATGAGAAAATCATTAAGCAATGCAGAGAATGAAAAAACTGAAAAACTTGCATCAAAAAAGGAAACAACATCAAGTTTTCCTAAATATACACCGCAACCAAGTGGTGGTTCGGGTTTTGGATTTTCACAATTCTCTCAATCTATGCCAAGCTCAACGCCATCAATGAATCCTTTGGCTGCTAGATTTGCTTCTCTTGCCGCTGCTCAAAGAAAAAATAATTCTACAACAGATTCTGATACTAAAAAATAGGAGATGTTATGGTAGCGTTTTTATACAATAACAAATCAATATTGATTGTGCTGGGTATTGTTTTAATTCTTTTTTTGATGTATTTATTTATAAAAAAATTGCCAACTAAGGTTGAAAAAAAAGAAGAAGTTAAAAATGATAAAAAGGAAACATCTGAGAAAAAAGAAACGAAAAAAGATGCTGAAAAAGATGTAAAACCGGCACAAATACCTGTTGAACAACTGGAAGAAAAAACGCAAAACGAAGATAAAAAATCTAAAAAAATAGATAAAAAACCAAAAATTGTTCAAGTTTATAAAAGAGAACAAAAAGATGAAAGTGGTAAAACGGAGACAAAAATAGACCCGATTTATGATAGAAATGTTGAGTTTGTAAACACTTCAAAGAACATAGCAAAATTTAAATCATTTGTTGATGAAACAAAAGAGCAAGGACGAAATAATGAAAACGAAGAAACAAATGATGAATTTGGTTTTGTTGCTGAAACAAAAGATGATTGTGAGTATTGTCATGATAAAGTTAAACATTTTGACCATTCAATAAGGTTGTCTTCAGTTATGAAAGATGATAATCATGATAATATGTTCGCATCTCATATATCGGATAGGTATTTAAATATTAATTCTGACAAGCACTTAAATTTAGATGAAAATTTTCATAAATCTTTATTTTCAAGAACAGATAGCATGATGGTTAATAGTGATAATAAGGTTAATGTTACTGATGATGATTCTAGCTTATTTGCAAGTGATTTTTCTAACCAAAATGTTGATTTGATTGAAGATGAAGTAAAAATTAATATGAAAACAGCTTTGATTGCTGATACATATTTTAAAAGGAAAAAGAAAAAATAGTTTATTTTTCATTATAAATTTAAATTTGACTTGAAGTTTTGTTAATGATATAATGAACTAGTTAAGGAGATTATAATGAATATTTGGAAAGATATAAATAAAGAAAGAATAAAAAAAGACGACTTTGTTTGTTTTATAGAAATTGAACAAGGTGGTAAAAATAAATATGAACTTGATAAGGAAACATCTTTGATTATTTTGGATAGGGTTTTATTTACAGCCACTCATTATCCAATGAATTATGGATTTATTCCAAGAACTTTGAGTCCAGATAACGATCCGTTAGATGTGTTTGTAATGTGCAGTCAGCCTATTGAAAAAATGAGTTTGGTGCGTTGCTATCCAATAGGTGTAATTAAAATGATTGATGGTAATGAACTTGACCAAAAAATTATTGCAATTCCTTTTGGTGATCCGCAAAATAATTGCTATACAGATATTTCAGAATTGCCAAAACATATCTTTGATGAATTAATTCATTTCTTGACCGTATATAAACAGCTTGAAAATAAACCTGTAAAAATTGAAAGTATTAGTGGCAGAAATGATGCTGTTGATACCATTGAAGAATGTGTTAAGGCTTTTGAAGAAGCATTTGAAAAAGATAATAAAGATGAGTAAAGAATAATTTAAATAAAAAATACAGCTTTTGGGCTGTATTTTTTTTGTATAATTATTTTTCTTTTTGCAAATATTATTATTAGGTGAAATCATGAAAAATTTTTGTGTTGTTTTATGTTGTATTTTATTTTCGTTGGTTATTGCATCGTGTTCAAAAATGAATAAAAGTAAAGATATTGAATTAATGGGTGCAGGGGATAGAATTCATGATTCTTACACTTTTGCTAATAGTGGTGTTAAGATTGTGGAGATGGAAGATAATGTTTATGAGATTCGTGGTAATGTGGAAGGTTTAACCGATGAAAGTGTAAAGAAGGAATTTGATATAGATAGTGATATAAGTCATGTGGTTGCGATTAAGTTGTCTGCCAACGGTAAAGAAATTGATAGAGAAAAACTTAATATAAAAGTCGATGGTGTTAGGGCTTATGATGCTGAACATTTGAACGGTTCTGATTATACTTTTATAATTTTGGAAGCGGTTAAAAATAAAACTATTTCAATAACTGTTTCATGGAATGGAGAAGATAAAAACAGTTATGTTATTAAATTTGATGAAAATTTAATATTAAAATAAAAACGCAAAATATAGTAAAAATAATTAAAAAACAATAAAAGTAGGAGAATTTATGAGAAAATTTATAAAAAGAGCAATTACTGTAATGATGTTATTTATTTCAATTTGTGGTGTGGCTTGTGGCAATATGAAAAATAGTGTTGCTGAAAAAGTTACACTTGCAAAAGTTGTTTTAAATGAAGTTGAATTTGAAAATTCTGATAAAGTTGAATTAAAACAAAGTAATGATGAGATAAAAATAACTGGAGAGATTGAAGCTATGAGTAGGGCTCAAAAAAGTGCTTTTGGTGTTAATGACGCTACACATGTGTTTGTTATAAAATTTGAGTTTGACGATGAAAGGACTATTGATAGTTTTGAAATTAAAGGGGATATCACAAAGGTTTACTCAACTGATAAAAATACAGAAAATTATGTTGATTCAATTTCTAATCTTTTGGATAATAAACCTAGTGAAGATGCTTATTGTAATTTGATATTATCTGCTAACACCAAAAATTATGTTTTAACGTGCAAATATTCTGATAGTACTGAGTCGGTTATAAAAATAATGATTGATGCTGATTTAGTTACAGCTGTTTCTGATTAGATAGTTAAAAATAAAAAGGAGATTTGTCTCTTTTTTATTTTTTATTTTGATGAAATAATGATATACTAAATTTAGGAGATAAGAATATGTCGGATAAACTTGTTATTATTGATGGAAATAGTATTATGTATCGTTCGTTTTATGCGTTGCCACTTCTCGCAAATAGTGAAGGAGAATTTTCAAATGCTATTTATGGTTTTGCTATGCAGATAATTAATATAATAAATAATATAAAACCAAAATATATGGTTGTTGCTTTTGATGCTGGTAAACATACTTTTCGAAACGATTTGTTTGATGGTTATAAGGCAACTAGAAAACCAATGCCTGATGAATTACGTGAACAAATTGTGCCATTAAAAGAAATGTTAAAACTTATGAATATTGTTACAGTTGAAAAAGAAGGAATTGAAGGCGATGATATTATAGGGATAGTATCGAAGAAATTTTTGGATACTGAAACAATTATTGTGACAGGAGATAGAGATTCTTTTCAACTTGTTGATGATGCTACATCTGTTTATTTTACAAAAAAAGGTACAAGCGATGTAAAAATTATTGATGTGAAAACTTTAAAACAAGAGTATGGTGTAACACCAAAACAGTTTATTGATTTAAAGGCTTTGCAAGGCGATGCTTCAGATAATATTCCTGGTGTTGCGGGTGTTGGGCCTAAGACTGCAACGGATTTAATTTTGAAATATTCTTCGATTGAAAATTTGTATGAACATATTGATGAAATTCCTGGTAAGTTAAAAGAAAAGTTGGAACAAAATAAAGACATGGCTTTTTTATCGAAAGAGCTTGCTACAATTTTAACTAAAGGGGATATTGATTTAAAACTCGAAGATTGTAAATTTGATTTTCCTTTTTCAAGAGCTGTTTATGAAAGTTTTAAAATTTTCGAATTTAAAAGTTTACTTAAAAATACAAAAATATTCGATTTAAGCAAAGATGAAGTTCAAGAAAATGAAGTAAATGTTATTGAAATAAAAAACGCAAATCTTATCAAAAATATTAAAAATCTAGCAAAAAAACGTGAATTAATCTCATTTTTTATTGAAAATAACTTAATTGAGATGTGCTTTGGAGATGATGTTTTTCGTATTAATTTATATGATGACTTACTTTCTTGTGGTATTGATAGCTTTAAATTCTTTGAAGATATGAAAGAGATTTTTGAAGATGAAAATATTTTAAAAATTTCCTTTGATTCAAAGAGAGATATGTATAATCTAAAAAGATATAAAGTAAGTTTAAATAATTATTTCGATATTAGCATTGCAAAATATCTAGTTGATGGGGTTCCTGTTGATAGTGTAAAAGATGTGTTTTTTGATGAAAATATCTTGGGTATAACTTTAAAAATGTATAATTTTTATAAGGACTACTCTGCAAAGATTGAAAATGAAAAATTACATTATCTGTACTATATGGTAGAAAATAGGCTTGCTAAGGTTTTGTTTTCAATGGAACAAAATGGGTTTAAGATTGATGAGAAAGTGCTTGATGAGCTTAAACAAAAATATGAGTCTGAACTTAAGGAGTTAACTAATAAAATTTATGAACTTGCTGGTTGTGAATTTAATATTAATTCGCCAAAGCAACTTGCGGATATTTTATTTGTTAAACTTGGACTTTCACATAAAAAGAAAATGTCAACCAGTGCTGAGAATTTGCAAGAAATTGAAAATGAGCATGAGATTGTAAAATTTGTTTTAAGGTATAGAAAAGTTTCTAAGTTGCTTAATACTTATATATCTGGAATATACCCACATATTGACAAAAATCATTTGGTTCATACTTATTTTAAGCAAACTTTCACAACTACTGGCAGGCTTTCGTCGACTGAACCAAATTTGCAAAATATTCCAATTAGGTCAGAAGAAAGCAGAGAAATTAGAAGTATGTTTGTTGCATCTAGTGAAGATTCTGTTTTAATTGATGCGGATTATTCGCAAATTGAACTTAGAATACTGGCACATCTATCTAAAGACCCGTTGTTTGTTGATTCTTTTAATTCGGGAGAAGATATTCACACTCAGACCGCAAGTTCTGTGTATGGTGTTTCTAAAGAATTGGTCACAAAAGATATGCGTAGAGCTGCAAAAGTTGTGAATTTTGGCATAATTTATGGTATTAGTGAATATGGTTTGGCAAATGATTTGCATATTAGTGCAAAAGAAGCAAAAGAATTTATAAATAACTATTATGCAAAACATAAAGCCGTTGAAGACTTGATGAATAATTTAATCCAAACGGCAAAAGATACAGGGAAAGCTACAACATTGTTTGGAAGAACTAGAAAAATGTTTGACATTAATGCAAGTAATTTTATGGTTCGTTCAAGAGCGGAGCGAGCTAGTCAAAATATGCCTTTGCAAGGGACTGCAGCGGATATTATCAAAATAGCGATGGTTAATATTTTTGATGCATTAGAGAAAGGGGGGTATAAAGCTAAGTTGATTATGCAAGTGCATGATGAACTTATAATTGATTGTCCAAAATCAGAAGAAGTTGCAGTGAAGGAGATTTTGGTAAATGAAATGAAAAATGCCTGCTCGTTAATTGTTCCTTTAGATGTTGATGTTGTTGCAAGTTATAGGTGGAGTGATGGGCATTAATTAAATTAAATAATAAAGTTAAATTTTAGCTTTAATATTTTTGTTGCCAATTTGCTAAAAATAAAAAGAATAACATATACTATTTGTATGAAAAAGAAGATTTATTTTATCTTTTTATTTAGTGTAGTTATTCTTTTTTTTGTTGCCATTTTTGTTAACTATATAATCTTTCCTAAAAAATACAAAAATCTTGTGCTTACAAATTGTGATAATTATGACTTAGAGATTGCACTTGTTTATGCTGTTATTAAACAGGAGAGTGATTTTAATAAAAATGCAGTTTCAAGTAGTGGTGCGTTGGGACTTATGCAAATTTTGCCAAGTACTGCAAAATGGATAGCTGAAGAACTTGGTGTGGAATACAATAAGGAAAATTTATTTGAGCCAAAAGTTAATATTGAGTTTGGTTGCTTTTATTTAAGATATTTATTTGATAAATTTAATGATATAGAGACAGTTGTTTGTGCTTATAATGCTGGTGAAACAAAGGTTTTGGATTGGATTGAAAATGGACGAATTAGTAGAGATTTGATTTCATATCCTGAAACGTTGAATTACTTAAATAAGGTAATGGGGTATTATAAGGTGTATAAAAACAAGTTGCTTTGTTTGTGAGTTTTTAATAAGAAATAATAGAAGATATAGTCTAGAATTTTGATTTTATGTAAAATAAAAAATCAACCCATTTTGGATTGATTTCTTATTTTGGTGCGAGGAAAGGGGGTCGAACCCTCACTACTTGCGTAAGCCGCCCCTTAAACGACCGCGTCTGCCATTCCGCCATCCTCGCAAAAGGGAGTTGTAATTTTTTCAAATTACGATTTACATTATAATTATTATTTTATCGTTTGTCTAGTATTTTTTGAAAAAAAATCAAGATTTGACAAATTAATGGGGAATTGAGCTAATATATTTTATTATTACGTAAATTTTAGACAGTATTATTAATCTAATAATATAAACATTGGTTATATAACACAAATTTTGAGTTGTTAAAAATTATTTTTGCATTGAAAAAAGCATGTTTAATTGCATGCTTTTTAATTTTAGTTGGTGTTGGATTGAATGTTACTCCATGGTTTTGAATACCATAGCAACTATTCCGTATTTTTCAATATTTTCATAATCTTCGCCGACCATGAATACATCAGAAGCTTTATCATAGGTTGCACTTGGTCTAAAACCACATGGTTCTTTGCCTAGAGTTTCAACAGCTTCTTTTATATTTCCAAAATACAAAAGATTTTCGATAACGGCTTTAACTTCTTTGTGTTCGTCATTGTTGTCGCATACAAACGTTAGTTGATTTCCAACGGCTAAAACCTTGTGTTTGTTATCGTTAATTTCGAGTTGTATAGTTTTTTTGCCTGAAACAACTTTTTCAAAAATGTCGCTATCGAGAATGATTGTATAAATATCTTTCATAATCCACCTTATTAGTTTTCTTTTTTATGGGTTAATTATATCTAATTTAATTTTTAAAGTCAAGAAAGATAAGCTTAATATTTATTTTGAACAAATTTTATATGTTTGATACTTTGCTTGATAAATTAATTTTTTTTGTGATATAATAAAATAAAAAGAAGGGGTTTTTATGCGTTTTGATAAAAAAGGTTTATTGATAGTTTTTTCTGGACCAAGTGGTGTTGGTAAGGGTACTGTTAGGAAAGGTGTGTTTGACAAACTTGGAGATAAATTATATTTTTCTATTTCAATGACCACACGTGGTATTCGTGAAGGCGAAAAAAATGGAGTGGATTATTATTTTGTAGCTAAGGAACAATTTTTGAAGGAATTAGATAGAGATAATCTTCTTGAATACAATGAATATGTTGGAAATTTCTATGGTACACCAAAAGATGTTGTTTTAGAGAAAATTAATCAAGGTAAAGACGTAGTTTTGGAAATTGATGTTAATGGGGCTAAACAAATTAAAGAAAAAATGCCGAATTGTGTGTCAATTTTTGTTGCACCACCAAGTTTAGATGCTTTAAAAGAACGTTTAGTGGGAAGAAATACAGATTCTCCTGAAGTGATTGAAAAAAGACTGAAAAAAGCGGAGACCGAGATTCGACTTGCTGGAACATATGATTATATTGTTATAAATGACAAGGTTGAACAGGCAGTTGATGAAGTTATTTCAATTATTGAAAGTGAACATTTGTGTGCATCAAGAGTTTTAAATGATTATTATAATTTGATTGGTTTTGATACTTCTGATTGTTAAGGGAGATGGCTATGGCTGAAGAAAAAAGAAATAGTGAGTTTGAACATCTTTATCATCAAGATGCTCCATGGACTGGACTTTCAGGCGGAGAAGATTTCGTTGAATATTTAAGAAAAATGAAAGCTACTGGTAAAGAAAAAGAGTTAGTTGATGAAGAAAAAAAATGTCTCAAAAAACTTGAAAAATGGGAAAAAGAAAATGGTAACGAGAAAGATTCTGAAGGGGCTGGAGTTGTAATGCCAAATGAAGCAAAATTACCTTGGAAATTATTAATGAGTCCTGGTAATATAATCTATTATTTGTATGGAGAACCACAAGAAACGGAGTTTAATCAAAATATTATCGCTGTTTTAAAAGACTTAAAAGGACAGGGTATGTCAATACTTGAAATGTCTGAATTTGCTGAAGCTAAGTGTAATGAAATAAAACAAAACTATATAAATGAAAAACAAGAAGAAATGAGAGATTTACAAGGTGCTAATCCTATTGAGAAAGTTGGTTATAAACTTTCTAAGATATCGGGTAATTATTTCGAACCAAAGAGCGAGCCTTCATTGTTTTTTAAATTTTCGGTAAAAACAACGTTAAAAAATGGCACATTGAATACTCTTGGTTCGGAAAATTCTGATAAAAAGCCTGAAAATAAAACAGAGACAGAAAACGAAACGGAAGAACATCAAGATAAACATGGACAGTCAGAAGATGCTGAACCTAAAAAGGAAGATGAAGACGAAGAAAAAGCAATGGATTAAGTTTTGTTTTGGAACGTTTATCCTAAAAAATTATGCTTTTTCTTGACAATAGTTTTTTTATGGGGTATCATAAAGTTATGAAAGTTAAAAATATATTCAAGCAACAACAACAATTTTAATTTGTGTAGAAAATTTCTACGCAAGCTTTTTGTTGCTTGTGAAATAAGTCGTCAAGCAACATGCTTGATGATTTTTTATTTTAAGGAGATATTATGGGAATGGATTTAGAAAAAATGAGAGAAGTGGTTGGACGAATGAAAGAAAATCGTCCAAAGTTTCCAAAGCGTGCAATAGTTACTGCCGGTATGCCTTATGGTAATAAAAATCTGCATTATGGTCATGTTTGTGGCATGATGGTTTATGCTGATTTTATAGCAAGATTTTTGAAAGATAAGCTTGGCAAAGAAAATGTAATTTTTGTTTCTGGCACGGATTGCTATGGTTCTCCTGCACTTGAAACTTACAGAAAAAGGGTTGCTGATGGTTATAAGGGAACTATTGAAGATATGGTTTCAGAATATAATAAAAACCATATTGAAACTATAAAAAAATATGAAATCGGATTTGATTGGTTTGAAGGTTCTGCTATTGGCGAAGCTAAGGAAATGCATAAAAAAGTTAGTGATGAGTTTTTTGAAATGCTTTATAATAATGGTACACTTTCGAAAATGGCAACTTATCAATTCTATGATACAAAAGCTAAGAGTTTTTTGAATGGCAGACAGGTTATTGGAAAATGTCCAATAGATGGTTGCAAAAGTGAAAAAGGATATGCAGATGAATGTGATTTGGGGCATCAATATTTACCAGAACAACTCATTGACCCGGTTTCGACTTTGTCGGGAACCAAGCCAGAACTTAGGAAAATTGAAAATTGGTATTTTAATCTTCAAAATTATACTGACATTTTAAAAGATTGGATAAATGTGTTGGAAACAAAAACCCCAACTCGTGAATTTGTTACAAAAGAGATTAAAGAATTTTTGAAAAAACCTGAAATATATATCAAACGTGAATTTATGGAAGATTTCAATAAAATTGCTGATAAACTTCCAAAATTTACTCAATTTGAAGATAAAAGTAAAGCTAGTTTTGTTATAACTTTTGATTGTTTGGAAGATAGAGAAAAGGCTTGTGAGATTTTATCAGGGAAACAAACTCCAGATTGGGAGAAAAGTGAAGTTGCTCCGGAAGAAAAAATCGAAGCGATTTCGTCAGGTGCAATACGTTATAGAACTGGAAAAACTCTTGTTCCATTCAGATTGTCTGGCAATATTTCATGGGGTGTTCCTGTTCCTGAAAAAGATGGTTTAAAAGATTTAACATTTTATTGCTGGCCTGAATCTTTGTGGGCTCCTATTTCGTTTACTAGAACTTATTTAAAACATTTTGGTTTCCCTGAAGATGAATGGAAAAAGTATTGGTGTAGTAAAGATGCAAAAGTTTATCAAATTTTAGGGGAAGATAACACTTACTTTTATGGTCCAGCACAGCACGCTATGTGGCTTGCGACTCAAAAAGGCAAACCAAAAGTTGATGCAGATGAAGGGGATTTGCAAATTAGTCAACTTATTGTTAACAAGCACTCTTTGTTTATGGGTAATAAAGCAAGTTCTTCAGGTGCGATAAAACCACCTATGGCTGATGAGTTATTGAATTATTATACACATGAACAACTCCGAGCACATTTCTTGGCTCTTTCGGTTGGTAATACATCATCTTCATTTAATCCAAAAGTTTTTGACCCAGAAGCAAAACCAGATGATGTTGACCCAGTTGTTAAAGATGGTAATTTGTTGACTAATGTTTATAATAGAACGCTTAGAACTTTGTTTTACACATGGCAAAAAGATTTTGATGGTATTATTCCTTATGGAGAAATTGATGAACAGGTTAGCTTGGAATGTGAGATGTCAATTTTGAAATTTGAAAAGTGTATGATGGAAAATAAATTTCATTTGTGCATGTACGAGTTAGATAGCTTTTTAAGAAATATTAATAAATATTGGACTAAGAATTTTGATGCTACTGACAAAGAAAAAGAGAAAATGTGTATAGTTAACACATTGCACTATGCAAAGGTTGCAATGGTTATGCTTCACTCGGTTGCTCCAAGTTCTATCGAGAATGTTGCAAAGTATTTAAATGTTGATGAATCAATATTTGAATATGATAGATGTAATGAACCAATTTATAATTGGTTTGAAAACAAGCAAAATCATAAACCAAAATTTATTGAAGCTAGATTTGATTTCTTTAAAAAACACCCAAGTCAATTAGAAATTAATGAATAATTAATAAAGAAAAATCGCAAGAAATTGCGATTTTTTCTTTGTGTTTCTTTAAAAATTGACATAATTTCGGAAAAATTTAACCAATTCTGCGTTTTTTTAGAAATTAATAAGTACTAATCCAAGGTTTAAATACATGGCATATATAAGCCAAAGTGTATAGACGTTGAAAATTATCCCGGCGGGTAAATTACAATAAAAATATCGATACATAACAATACATGCACTTGCGATAACAAACACTAGCCATACACAAGAAAAAATTGGGAGATTTAATCTAAAGAAAAATAATGGCCATAATACATTGAAAAACATATGAATAAAATAAAGGATTAAATTTAGTTTTCTGTCTTTGCTTTTTATTTCTTTATCACGCCACATTAAAAAGGTTGATACACCGATTGCAATATAAATAATTGACCAAAAAATAGGGAAGACAATTTTTGGTGCAGTTGCCGGTGGCATTTTATAATTTTGAAAATTGAACATTTTTCCGCCAAGGAGAGTTGCAAGTCCACCTAGAAGTATTGTGCCTAGAATAAATAATAAAGAATCAATCCACCATTTGTGTTTCACTGTCCACCAAGGATTATTTCTTTTATTTTGTACACTTTGATTGTTATTTTGCATAATTTACTCCTAATTTAATCTTTGACAAAAGAAAAATTTATATACTTTTTATTTAAGCTTTTTCCATTGACAAGGTTTGAATAAATCATTTATAATATGGTTATTATAATAGGAGTAGTGTGAATTAATGATTAATGTTAATAATGTTAGACTTCAATTCGGCGGTAGAGTTCTGTTTGAAGATGTAAATTTAAAATTTGAAAGCGGAAACTGCTATGGTATTATTGGTGCTAATGGTGCTGGTAAATCTACATTTTTGAAGCTTATTACTAAACAAATTGAACCAAGTTCAGGAGATATCGTTATTGAACGTGGAAAAAGGCTTAGTTTCTTAGTTCAAGACCAAAAGGCATGGGACGATTATACAGTTTTATCAACTGTTATGCATGGTCATGAAAGGCTTATGGCTATTATGGAAGAAAAAGATGCTCTTTATGCTAAACCTGATTTTACAGAAGCTGATGGTATCAGAGCTGGAGAACTTGAAAATGAGTTTATGGAAATCGGGGGTTGGGAAGCTGAAAGTGAAGCTCAAAACCTTTTAAATGAATTAGGAATTGGCGAAGAATTTTTCGGTGTAATGATGCGTGATTTAGACCCAAAGTTAAAAGTCAAAGTCCTTTTAGCTAAAGCACTCTTTAAAAGTCCTGACATTTTGATTTTGGACGAACCTACAAATAACCTTGATGCTAAGACTGTTAACTGGCTTGAAAACTTCTTAATCGATTTTGAAAACCTTGTTATTGTTGTTTCGCATAACCGTTACTTTTTAAATAAAATTTGTACTCATATTTGTGATATTGATTTTGGTAAAATTGAAATGTTTGTCGGAAACTATGATTTCTGGTATGAAACAAGTCAACTTTTGCAACGTCAAGCAAAAGAACAAAACAAAAGAGCTGAACAAAGAGCTAAAGAACTTAAAGAGTTTATTGCAAGATTTGCTGCTAATGCATCAAAAAGTAAGCAGGCAACGAGTCGTAAAAAAGAACTTGATAAGCTCGAATTTGTGGATATTAAACCAAGTTCTAGAAAATATCCTTATGTTGACTTTAAACCAAATCGTGAAGTTGGAAATGAAATTTTAAGAGTTACAAATTTAACCAAAAATGGATTTTTTGAAAATATTTCATTTACTGTTCATAAAGGCGATAAAATTGCTTTTATTTGCCAGAATGCAAATGTTGTTACTATGCTTTATAAAATATTAATGGGCGAAGATTCTGCTGATGGTGGAAACTTTGAGTGGGGGTCTACTGTAACTGTTGGTTATTTACCAGAAAACAATGATGCCTTCTTTAAGGATTGTGGTTTTTCGCTTGTTGATTGGCTTGCTCAATTTTCAGATGATAAGGACCAAACATTTTTAAGAAGTTGGCTTGGTCGTATGTTGTTTTCAGGCGAAGAAGCAAAAAAGAAAGCTAACTGTATATCTGGTGGCGAAAAGGTAAGATGTATGCTTGCTCGTGTAATGCTATCTGGTGCAAATGTTTTGGTGTTCGATGAACCAACAAACCACCTTGACCTTGAAAGTATTACAAGTTTAAATAAGGGCATGATTAATTATAAATCGCCAATTTTGTTTAATAGTCAGGACCATGAACTTTTGCAAACTGTTGCCAATCGTATCATTGAAATTGATAAGACTATTATTTATGATAAAGTTACAACCTATAATAGTTACTTGGGGTTGGATTAATTTTTAGATAAAAGAGTAAAAATTAACGTGTAAAATCGAGTTTTTTGGGGGTAGTTAAAAAACTATCCCTGAAAAATTAAATTTTTTGAATTTTTTTGTTGACAAAGTTGAAAAGTTAGTGTATATTAATGTCGTTAGTTTGATGTAACCGAAATAGCGGGGTATAGCGCAGTTTGGTAGCGCGCGCGGTTTGGGTCCGTGAGGTCGTGAGTTCGAGTCTCGCTACCCCGACCATAGTTGCAAACAAATTAATTGGGCCTTTAGCTCAGTTGGTTAGAGCGACCGGCTCATAACCGGTTGGTCCGCGGTTCAAGTCCGTGAAGGCCCACCAATGTTTTTTATATCATGGCCCAGTAGCTCAGTTGGTTAGAGCGCCAGCCTGTCACGCTGGAGGTCGACGGTTCGAGCCCGTTCTGGGTCGCCATATTGTTTTGTCTATTTCAAATAAAAAAAATAGATTTTGCCTCGGTAGCTCAGTCGGTAGAGCATGAGACTGAAAATCTCAGTGTCGGTGGTTCGATTCCGCCCCGCGGCACCAATGCTGGTGTGGCTCAATGGTAGAGCATCTGACTTGTAATCAGACGGTTGTTGGTTCAATTCCGACCACCAGCTCCATTAACTAATAATCTTATGATTGTTAGTTTTATTTTTGGGAAGATTGCAGAGCGGCCAAATGCAACGGACTGTAAATCCGTCGTCTTTCGACTTCAGTGGTTCGAATCCACTTCTTCCCACCATATGTTTTGGGGTTGTAAATGCTGGAAAATTCAGTGTTTACAACTTTTTTTATTGTTATATATTTTTTGTTTATTCTCTGTTACAAAAAATAAGATTTTGTAACAAATATTAAGTAAAATCTTAAAAAACTGTGTCAGAAATTGTGTCAAAATTTTTAGTCTAAATTATATAAATTATTATATAATTTAATAATCTTTTCTTTAGATAAATTATAGTCAATATCAGTGTATACATCTTTTGTTATTTGACTTTTTGAATGTCCCATTTCTCTAGATATTAATAATTCGGGTTTTCCTAAATAAAAGCAATTTGTTGCAAATGTGTGTCTACAGGTAACTATTGAACCATTTATATTATTTATTTTTAATAACTCATTAAATTCCCTATATGTTGTTTCTGAATTATATTTGTGAATTACGTCTAAATTATTCATTATAAGACTTATTGCTTGTTTATTAAGTTTAATTTGCTTATACCTTGTAATTTTATTTCTACCTTTTAAATTAACCGCTTTTAAGATATTTGTTTTAAAATCAATATCTTTTTCTATGCTTGTAAAGTTAAATTCATTTTTTCTCATTCCAGTAACAAGATAAATTAAAATAATTGGTTTGAGTGGGGAATTTTGGATTAATTTTATTATTTTCTTTTGTTCTTCATAAGTAAATGCGGGTTTTGTTTTTATTATTCTAGGTGCAGTTTTTAAATTATTAAAAGGATTGTCTTTTATTTCATTATCTAAAATAGCTGATTTGAATACTGCTTTTAAATATAAAATTACTTTTTCTTTACTTCGGTTATTTTCAAGAGTCTGTAAAAAGTCAAAAATTATTGTTTTATTTATTTTATTAATTGCTAAGTTATGTAGTGGTTCAATTTTAGATTTTACAAGCATGATGTCTTTTTTAGTTCCTTCAGAAATAAAAGGTTCTTTATTTTGAGTATACCATTCATTAAAATAATCAATTAATGTTTTACTTTTAGGTTTTTGTTCAATCAATAGTGTAGGCTGATAAAATTTATCTATAGCTTGTTTTAATTTATTTAAACACTCTTTTTGTGTTTTTCCGTAAACGGAAATTTGTTTTTTATTTATTGTTTTTCTTCCGATATATCTGTTATCGGATAGTCTATAAGATATATATTTCATGTCAACATCGCTCCTTTTTTGCTGTTTTATGTTGACACTTTTTTCTTTAGATTTATCTTTGTTTATCTTTTTATCTGATTTGTTTTCTTCTGATAATTTAGCCCGAAAATAGCCTTGTAGTAGTGCAACAGCATTAATACATTGGTTAGTTTCAACTTCTAGCTTATTTAGTTCTTGTTGAATGTTTGTTAATTTAGTTTCTAGTTGAATAGTTGTGTTATATAAAAATTTTCGGCAATTTTTTGCCTAATTTCTTCATTACTCATTTTTATATAACTCCTTAATTTTTATTCCACTAAAGTGGTTAAGGTATTATATAACTAATTGTTTAGATTTTCAATAGGGTGGTTTAGTTGATTATTTTCTCATTTAATTTTGATTTTGTAAAAGTGATAGGGCATAGCCAAACACTTTATATTGATTTTTTTCAGATAGTGAAAGAATAATTTTTAAGTTTTGGAATTGGTCGTCGGTTAGAAAACCGATATCGTTTCCGAATTTTCTTCCCACTAAATAATCTAGCGAGATGTTGTAAAAATTAGCTAATTTTATTAGTGTTTCAATATCTGGAATTGTTGTTGTTGTTTCATATTTGTTGTAATTTGCATATGGAACACCTGATTTTTCTGCTAATTCTTTTTGAGTTATTTTATTTTGATTTCTTATTTTTTTTAGATTTTGGTTTATTTCCATTTTTTTTATCTCCTAAGTAGATATTATATATTTTTTTTTGCATTTTCAATAAAATCTAATTTTTTAAAAAAAAATAGAAATATATTCTAATTTTATTTGACAAAAATAGAATAGTTGTCTATATTTTAATTGTAAATATAGAATATAAATCTAAAATTCAATAAAAAAGGAGCAAAGATATATGATTAAGAAACATAGTAAAAGTTTTATTGGAACTTGTGAATTAAGGTTTTTACCTAAAGGAACACATTTTAAATTACTTGATAAAAATGGAAAACCAAGTAGGACAATTTATATAAAAGATGATTATAATTTTTCGGATAAAGTATTTTTTTGTTCAAAAACAAATGATGTTTATGGAGATTGGTCTGCAATAAAAGGAACTCGAAAAGTTACAACAGATTTTGAATATTAAATAAAAATAGTAACAGCAAAAGCTGTTACTTAGAGAATTTTATTGATTGTAAATTTGTTTGATTGTTCTGTAGACGAGATTTGATAACCGATTTTATTTAATTTAGATTTAAAGATTTTTAAATCTGGGTCGTCTTCTAAAATTTTTTTGCTTGCTACATAAATAATTGGTTCATTTAGGTTAAAATTTGAAATTCTATTTTGTCCTAAGTTAAAATCAATAAATTCTTTGGCATTTTTTAAAGCTTGTTCTATATTCATATTTTTAATCCCCCTTGTTGAAAATATGATATCAAAATTAAAAAAATAAAGTCAAGGGGAAAGGATTGAAAATATGGGTATATTTTTACAAACAATCTATGATAGAGATAGAAATGGTAAGTTTTATTTAAAAGGAAAGAAAATTGTTGAAGCTCCGCATGATACCGGTAGGTGGGATAGAAGTATTGAATTAGATAAACCACATAAAGGCAGATTTTCAACAAGTTATCAAACTTCTCCAACAAAAGGTAATTTAAATAAAAAAGTAACACATATTGTTAATGATTTAGACACCGGTGAAAGAGTTGTTTATGATTTAATATCGGCATCTAATAAGTTATCTAAAGCAAATAAGGAAAAATATAAGAATATAAAGGGTTGTAAATTTTATTAGATATTTTCAGCTAAAAGCTGTGAATATAAAAATCAAATAAGGGGGGGAAATAATTTTATGTCAAATTACAAAAAGGGAAAACCTGCAAAATTTCATTCGGGAGAAGGTCATGATTGGATTAATCCAAAAACAGGCAATGTAGTAATATTGTTAAATCCTAATGAAAAATCAAGAAAGTATGCAGTAGAGCTTAAGCATGGTTATGCTAAGACTAACAGGAACGAAACCAAACGTACTAAAGACGGAAAGGGTATTAAGCTTACTAAAGCTCAAAGAGCATATAGAGCTGGTTACCTGGATAGGGGTAAAGACAATGCTAATTGTTTTAATGCAAAGAAAAAGAAACGTTAGGTGTGCTTATGGCTAAAACAAGTGCATATTATTCTGGTTTAAAAGTTGGCGAAAAAGTTTTTTATGACAACATGGAAAAGTATGGTAGTAGTGGTTATTACAAGAATGAAAGAACTCGAATTACTTGTGCTGAATATGCTTCAGACATGAATTTGAAAAAAACCAAATCAGGAATAACACTCTCTAAAGGTAAGCGTGAATTTTACCACGGTATGTATGATTTTTTAACAAGACCATATCACCCTGACTTATACAATTAACTCCGTTGGTGGCTGACAGGTAACTATAAGTATGGTATTTTCATTATTTTTTATCTCCAAATAAAAATATAATAAACCTTTTATTAGTTTTTAATCGTTAATGTTATACAGGGGTATTTTTACAGCTGAAAAGGTTGCTTCGCCCTAAAGAATTGAAGCATAACTGCCAACGGAATTAAGTCGAAACAAGGGGTTTTTAACTAACTTCCCCTTGTCTAGTTAGAATTGAGCAAATAACTACTGATGAGACAGCTCAAAATAAAAAATGGGAGATAAAAACAAATGGGTGTTACTCAACAAAATAGAATAATTAGTTTAGAGCATGAATTATCATGTTTTAGAATAAAAAACGCAAAACAGGACTATTTTATCCGAAACTTAACTGAAAAAGTTGATTTCTATTCAAAATTAGATACTAAAACTGATTTTGACAAAGGCTTTCAAAATGCCTTTGAAATTGTTAAAAATTTAATGAAGGAGCTTAATAATGGAACAAACAGCTGAAGAAAAGATTGAAGTTCTAAAACATGAATGTAATATTGAAAAACGTAAGTTGATGATACAAGTTAAAGATTGGAAAACAGCTTATGAAAGCTTATCTAATTGGATAAGAAAGAATTTTAATGATACAAATTTAACTGATGTAAATTCAAAAATCAATGAATTACGACCGGGTAGATATTAATTTTAATAATTAGATTGCAATAGCAATTTGGTTATAAAGGGGGAGTTATGAAGGTATTAAAAGGAATATTAATTATACTAGGTTCTCTAGTTTTAATAGCTTTAGTTTTAACATTAGTAGCAATCTTGTGTAAAGCTTTTAACTGGTTGCCAAATATAACTGATTGGATAAATGTTAATATTTTCGAAAAAATTGGTTTAACATTTTTCTCAAAAATAGGCACGAAATAGTGATGTTGGTGGGGGCACTTTAAATACTACCCACTACCAATCATATATTCTAATTTCCCTGTATTTATTAGAGTATATGATACCATTAAGTATCGGCATAGGTCCGGAACTAGCCTTTACTTAAAATCAAAAATAAACGAAAAGTAGGAGAAAATTATGAAAAACGAAGTAGTAGAAAATGTTTCAGAAATTGAAACAAAAAATTCAGTAAATGAAGCTGAAAGTAAAAGGGATTTAACTGTTAGGGAAGACATTAATTGCATTGTTAAATCTGCAAAATTTCACGAGATAAAGTCAAAATATGGTACAAGACACCCATACATTGTTACTTTATTTAATGGAGTAACTGTAGAATTTAATGACCCTGATAATTTTTATGACTTGCTTCTTTCAATGAAGAATGCCGGTTTAAAAGATTTTGTTAAAACCAAGTCATTAATCGAAGAACCAAAGATTAATGAAGAAGGGGAAATTGAAAGAGTGTATGTTTGTATGTTATACGAACTATCTGACGGCTCAACAATTCGACTTTTCCCAAAATCCGTATTATCAAGAAGAACTTTAATTAATTATTACAATTTATATAAAGCTCAACTTGAAAATATAGGCAAATAAAAAAGTATATAACATTTGGAATATGAATAAATACGAAAAAATAGCTAGATAAAAACTCTAGCTATTTTCTGAATATAGTGATGTATATTCACTGACGAGTTAGTCAATTCAAATCCAAAGAAAAGGAGAAACTATGAAGAAATTTTTAATATTTTTTATGGCGATTATATCATTTATCGCAATAGGTGTAGACGTGTGGTATGTTTACATGCTTAACACAGCACCGGATAAGATAGTATCGCAAACATTTAATATTGGGTATCAGCAAATAAAGAAAGCTGACGGAACAACAGAAAAGAAGCCATTTATAGAGCTTAATTTATATGATAATGTATTTGAAGTGGTTTTTAATTATGTGCGAGACGAAGACCAAAATGCATTTTATTCGAAAGGTGTGCAATATGTTGCAAATTCTGATAAAGGCTTAGATTTTAGCTTAAGTTATTTTAATCGAACTGGGTTTGATAAACGTTCTGAGTCGGAGTGGTCTAAAGGTTGGCCAATTCAAGAAAAAACTATCGGTTATTCATTTTTATATCAAAATTCTAGTTTTAAATATTTAAATTCATTTCAATATGCTTCTGCTGACGGATTTGAAACTACTATTAATAATGATATGGCAAGTCCACTTGATACTGATTCTCTTTTTAGAATACAAATTGGTGACGAAGAAAATAAAAAACTTTATGGTATGAAACTCAAAGGCGATAAAACTTATTATGATTATTATTATTCTGTCGATAACATGGATTTAAAAAAAGAAGTAAAAAACAATCTCGATGAAACATTCAAGGTTGATTATTATGAACAGGTTTCTACGCAAACTTATTTAATTTTAAATAAACATACATATAGTTGTTATTCTGGATATGCATCATTTGACTTAAATTATTTTTCAACAATTCTCTACAACTCAATTCGTGGTGTAGAAAAAGGTACAAGTCAAGACATTATCTTTAACTTTGGCGATTATTTCGATTATTACGAGTATGATGGTTCAAGTTATTCAAAAGTATCTCTTGATGGGGATAATTACAATAAAATAGTAAAAGAAATCCAAAGTTATTATATTATTCGAGTTAATGTGCATGATGGAGACATGACAAAATCTTCTGAAAGTTTAATGGGAATGTTGAATGGTTCAGCAAATATTAATCCTGATGCAGAAACCGGTTCATATCTTTATGGAAAGTCCATTGTAAAAGCTGAATTTAATGAAAACATTAGAGATTTTGAATTAATTGCAACTGAAGATGTTGGTGTTTATAAATTTGCATTAAAGACTGATTTTAAATTCTACTATGACTCTTACATTAATGACATTATTATTCAAGTAGAAATAGATACCGATTACCTGAATAAATGTGGAATAACCTTTGGTGGTTTTGAAACAAATACATTTGGAGAATTTAAAGTACAGGGGGTAGAAGAATATGCTTAGTTGGTTGATATTTGGAATTTCATTTCAAGACATTTTAAACTTTTCTTTATTAATTGCCTTAATAATTGGTGTTGTAGTTCTTCTAATAAAAGTACCTGGTTCCAGAATGATTGTAGCTAGTTTATGTGTAGTTTTAATATGCTGTTCGGGTGTGTATAGTGGTATTAAAATAAATGAATATTACACCGCTGAAGGTGGAATATTTGGTAAAATTGAAGATATTATAAAACCAAATAAGTTGAAATAACTAATAATGTAATAAATATAGATTTTGACTTTGACCAAGTAGTTTTAACTGGTTCTGATGATACACTTTATAAAGCTGAGTTTCACTCTGATAAAAGCTTAAAATTTGATTCAAATGAGAACTATAAAGTATTAGTTAATGACGAGCCATGTAAAGTTGTAGATTATTCAAACAATCATTTAACTTGTACTTATAATTATGCTTTTTATGATGTAGGAAATGTTTATAAATTAACTGATGAATTAACGTTTACATTCGGATTTAATCGTTATTCTACTGATATGGTAGTATCTACAAAAGGCAGTTCTGAAGCTGTGGCATTGTGGAATTCATATTTTGATAAAAATGATTTTAAAGTAAATGTATCTACAACTGCTGATACATATGTATCTGAGTCAAATACAGCTACTTTATCTGTAGTGGTAGACAATGAAATTGTTAATAAAGTGGTTATACCTGTAGGTACTGAGTATACACTAGCTGACTTACCTGAAGTTGAAGATAAGCGTTTTATGGGTTATTCTTTTGACGGGAAAACTTTAATTGAAGGTAATAAAGTAACTACTGGTTTTTCCCAAAGAATATACGGAATTTATGAAGATTTAAATTATGTAAACTTTTATAACATAAAGACTCCTGTAAATAACTATAGTCAAGAGCTAGTGTGCAGAAATGGATATATTAAAGGCGAAACCTTAGATACACTTACAATTTCTGAGCCAAAACGTGCAAACTATAAATTTCTAGGTTGGTCGGTTGACGGAGAAAATGTTATAGATTTATCTGAAGTTCTTGTTGAAAATGCTGAAACTGAATACTATGCAGTATGGCAAGTAAATGCCCTGCAGGTAGATGTTAAATTGAATGCTGGAGAAAGCTTAACATATAATGGTGTAACTTATACATCTGATTTTAATTTTATTCAGGATTTTGACGAAAAAATTATTTTTTCTAATCCAATAAAAGAAAATTATGAATTTACAAAATATGTAATAAAGTTCGACACCATGAACCCAAAAACACTTTCTGAAGCAAGCTATAATAGTAGTCTAGATAGTCTTTATTATTATGATAATTCAGGTAATATTTTAACGAAAGAAGACTTGCCTTATGACCTAAAAGATGTAAGTGAAATAATAATTTCTTTACGTTGGAATTATTTAAATTATACATCTGACCCAAGCTTATTAACCGACCAGGATTTACAATTATGGATTTATCCAAATCTTGGAATGAATGATACAGCAGTAGGAGTTTACGAAGATAATTTTAGAGCAACAAACGACAAGTTTATAATTTCTATTGCTTCAGCAATTAGTGGAAAAAGTGAAGACGAAGTGGATATTGAGACCGCAAAGAGAGTTTATGTAGTTGCATATAGTTCTCATGGAGTAACGGAAGATATGACCAGTCGAGAAATACTTGAAAAATCTTACGTTTATTATTGGAATGAAAAGCACCCACTAGTTCAGTTTATGGTAGATGATGTTGTATATTTTTCTAAAAACGTAGAAAAGAATGATTATATAATTTTACCTGAAGCACCAACAAAAACAGGTTACACCTTTTTAGGTTGGTCGGTTGACGGAGAAAACTTAGTTGAAGACATAGAAACAACAGCTATAACTGAACAGGTAACATATATTGCAGTGTTTGAAAAATTACCAACCTATTCTTTTGCTATAGGCGATAATAATTCTGACTCTACAGGAAAAGGTCTTTATAGTGTTTTTTCTTCAACAAATTATACTAGTTCTATTAATAATTTAAGTGAGTCTACAGGTTCTATAGCTGATTTTGTAAGTGAAAAAGAAGTTATTGAAGATACTAATGTTTATTCTTTAATTTTACCTTATAATGCTGGGGAATATCTTTCAAAAATTTATATTCTTTATACTATTCCCGGTTCTTCTCAAAAAACTTCTACATATGTATTAAGTTTTGACCAAACAACTCACATGATTACATTTAATGGAACTTTAACATCTACAGGCTCATTATCTTCAGCTTATGATAATCTAGAGATTTTTAATTGCTCTTATAATGAAAATGAATTTAATTTTGAAGATAATAATTTAAATGTTGATGTTAATTATTCAGATTATAAAAAAGATTATTCTTATGTTCTTTTAAAATTTTCTAATGTAAAAGCTGATATAGTTGTCGCTTGTCAATATTCTACTCAACATTATAAGATTGAATTTGAGAGATTGGTTATAACTGACGATATTTCTTCAAATAGTCTTGAGTCTATTGCCACTACTTATGTTACTTATGGTAGTAAAACTTATAGTACTCTTTTTAAAAACTATAGTGATAATGGTTTAGGTTCTTATGTTCTATATGAAAATTCTTTTTCTGAAGAAAACGTAGTACCGGATAATATTTTAAATAACTATATTACCTATGTTTCTAAATATATTTATGTTTATGATATGAGAGACGATTTTGATTTTAAGAGAATATATTTTTATACATGGAATGAAGAATTAAATCATTATGAATTTAATGAAATTTCATATAATTATTATTTTCAAGGTTGCTCATTCTCATGCAATGAACTAGATTCCGCTGATTTTTCAATAGTAACAAATGGTCTAGTTAATACTTTTAATAGTGATACTGGATTATATACTTGGACAGTTCCAGAAACTGTTTCGCAAATTGATTTTCAAGTTCAGTTTTATGAAGGTGGGAATTTTATTACTTCTTCTGATTTTCCTTTAACTAATGAATATAGTTCTGTTTATTCAATTAGAATAAGTGAAGCTCCTACAATCAAAGCTAATTATAATGATTTAATTTCTAATAATAAATTTGGCTATGTTTCTTTAGATGATTTAATTTCTAAGATTAATAATTCTATTGGTTTTAATAAATATACTGAAACAACTATTTTAGATATTTTCAATGAGAATGTATGTTGGAAAATTAAGTCTACAGAATTAAATGAAAATGGCGAAACTATTGCAAATATTGAGTTTATAGGTTCAGGTGATAGTGAATTAATAGGTAAAGAACTTTCTATTTCTTTATTAACTAGTTCCACTGATATCACTTCTGATATTTTTGCTATTTCATTATTTTCAGAAAATGACCAAACATCAAACATTTATGTAAAAGAGTAAAAGACAAAATCCACGAGTGGGAAACGATTTAAAAGCAGACTACCCACAATTAATTTTTAACTAAGGAGAAAAATATTGAGTAAAAAATATCTTAGAAAAAACGAGTTTAGATTAGATACTAACCCTAATCATATGGGTAAAGATAAAAAAGCGCATCCGGCTTATATTTCTGCAAAATATAATCATAGTTATAAAGCAAATTTAATTACTCATTCAAAGAATGTTAAAGGCGTTGATTATTATATTTTGGATGAAAACCCGGATAAGTTAACTCGTGATAGAAGAAAAACAAAAATCAGTCCACCATATTGGCAGACTGAAAAACAATTTAGTTCTGAAAAATTATCTAATTTTAGATTTTCTAATAAGACAAGAAAATCAATTAAAAGGTATAATAAAAAAATTAAGCAATAAAAAAACAACTCTTTGTAGCGTTGCCGCTTAGAATGTGCCTTATCGGCTGAGTTGTTCTATATATTATTATACTCAAACTTTCTCAAAAATCAAGGCGTAAAGAAAAAATAACATAGGGAGAATTTAATATTATGATGATTGGAATTATTGGTAAGTGTGGAAGCGGAAAAACCGCTTTATTAACTAATTTTCAACATGAAACAATGGTTTATAATGTTAAAGACTATTATATTGCAAAACGAGAAATAGAACATTTAAGATGTGTTGGTTATTCTGATTTAGAGCTTCCACCACAAAAACATTTATGTTTTGCTGATTATGATTTTAAAATCAATAAAAAGTGGAGTAGATATAAAGTAAGTGGTTTTGAAATTGGACTACCCAATGAGTTTTTTGAAACAAAATTTTTTCCTGTTGGTTCAAGTATATTTTTAGATGAAGCTCAACGTTATTTTGATAGTCGTTTGAGCATGTATTTACGAAAAGAAGTTTATGGATTTTTTCAAATTCATAGACATAACGATTATAAGATTTATTTAACAGCTCAAAGGTTAGCAAACATAGACGTAAATATTCGAGCTTTATGTGATAAATTTATAGTAATAGATAAGCTAGATGTTAAGAAAGATGAGTTTGGTAGGGTTATTAAAATTACTTGGAAAACACATGAATTTGAGTCTTGTGAAACAGCTGAAAAATATCAAATGGCAAAAGAAAGTGGTGCTAACTCAGACCTTGGAAAAACTGTTGAATATTCAACTAATGTTAATGTTTTTAATTTCTATGATAGTCATTCTAATAAGCTTGCTTTTTATGATGTTTCATATACAAAAAATTTGAAATTGAAATATGAATATTTCACTGAAAGTGGTTATCAATTTTCAATGGAAGGTATTACAAAGTTTAATAATGAAAATTACTTTATAGCACCTGCCGGTTATTTAAAGAAAAAAGTTAATGATGTAGCATGATAAAATAAAGAAAAGGGGGGATTTATATGGAATTTGACGATTTTTCTGATTTAAGTAGTTTTATTTATGGAGAATATGATAAATTATCTGATTCATTTGGACTTAATGCTTTGCCGGAAAAGTCTATAAAATTTGTAGAAAAGTCTATAAGAGAATATACAAAGCTTTATAAAAAACCCCTTTTTGAAAGAGAAAAAAGGGAGTTGGAACTCCGTACAGCTTTTGAAACAATGCCACATAATTGGATATGGAAAATGTTTCATTCTAGGTTATGGGCAAAAATGAAAAAGATAATGAAAGATCAAAAAGAAACGGATAAGAAACCCGAAAAAGGTTCTGAAAAACCGCCTGAGCAAAAACCTGATATTTTAGTTCCTGCAGTAATAGTTCAGAAGCAGGTAGCAAATATTGAACCGATACAGGAAGAAAGTGAGTTTGATAGTGATTTTGGATAAAAATATAAAGGGATAAAGCTTATGAATTATAAGAAAATAAAGAACCAAATAGGGTACATAGAGAATAAATATCTTGGTATTCCACGACCTGGTGGACATTATGTTTATATACGTGAAGTTAATAATAATGGAATGTGTGATGTAAATGTAGTAACTTCGTTAGAAGATAGGGATAAAAAGATAAATCGTAAGAAAATAAAACAAGTTCGTGTAGGAAATACTTATGCTTTGCCTTATTTTGATACAAATTTTTCCCGTTGGTCGGGTGTAAATAAAAAACCAATAAAGAATGTTAGATATTTCTAAGATACAAGATATAGGTAAAAAGAAAATAAAGAAACGTCATTATTTTTTTATTGGAAAATATTTGCAATAAAAAAAGTGGAATTTCTTCCACTTTTGGCTGTCTGAAACAGCATGGCGAATTTCTTCGCTTTGATACTTAATATTATATGCAAGATTTGAGAAAAGTCAACAGGATAATTAAAAATAAGATTATTTTTTACACTAAAACCTGGAGAGAAAGTGCAATGTGCAATTTATACGTAAGATAAAAACAGGGTTTTTAAGAGCAATTTTTGCGTTGAGAAAAAGATTTCTCTTATTAATAATAAGCTGAAAGCTTACTAGGACGACTTGGAAAGTCGTTAAAAAGAGAGAATGTGCGAAAGAATTTTTGACGCAGTTGCGGGTAGTATTACCTAGCAACTGCGTCACTGTGTCGCACAATTCTTGTAAATGGTTATTTTATCGAACTTTAGAGCCGATTTTTAAAATCGTTTCTCTGTGTCGCATTGTGTCGCCACTGTGTCGCAAAAGTCACACTGTGTCGCACAAAAGGAGTATATATGATTATAATTCAAATATTATTATTGATATTCGAATGTTGGGTGTTTCTTCCATTATTCGGAGCATATGGGGTTAATGAAGCTGTGAGAATGGTTTTACTTAGTCCATTTGCGATTGGGGTTTTGGTTTTAAACCTGATTATAACGATTTTAAAAATAATTAAGTCGGTTGTGTTTAGAAGAAAGATATATTTAATTTTTGAGTTAATTATTTTAATGTTAAATGTAATTTTGGGGGTTGTATTTATATTTTAATCAAATTTCATTAAATTTCTTACACAGGGGGAATACGAATGGAAGAAGAAAAAATTGAAGCTGTTTCAGAAAATAAAAAAGAAGAAGAAATTAATGCTGATTCTGAAATAGTTAAAGAAGAAGAAATTATTGACGAAAATTCACAAGCTAGACGATATATGTTAACAATTAATAATTCAACCGAGTCTGACGAAGAAATGTGTGAGTATATTGAACATTTAGAACATTTTAAATATTCAGCTCTGCAGAGAGAAAGGGGAAAGGAAAAAGAAACCGAACATTTTCAAATGTTTTTAGTATTTTCGATTGGTAAAAGATTTTCGACAATAAAGAAATTATTTCCGAAAGCACATATTGAAAAGGCAAAAGGTAGTAATGTACAATGTCGTGATTATTGTACAAAATCTGATACAAGAGTCTCAGGACCTTATGAACTTGGAGTATTTGCTGAAGAAAGAGCAAGGACGGATATAACAAACTTACTTGAAATGATAAGGAATGGTGCAACTGATTATGAAATTAGTAAAGCATATCCAAATCATTTTTTTAAGAATCTGGATAAAATTCAACGAATGAGACAAGAGTTATTAAGGCACGATATGGAAGATGTTCAAAAACAAGATTTTATATGTGTATATATCTATGGTCCCTCGAGAGTTGGAAAAACTTATAATTTATTTAAGTACTTTGGAAACAGCAAAGCATATTGGGTTAAGCAATATGAGAAAAACTATTTTGACGAGTTTAGAAATCAGAATGTAGTAATATTTGACGAGTTCCGTTCACAAATAGATTTTTCAATCTTTTTAAATTTAGCTGATGCGTACCCATTAGATTTAAGTTGTAGATATAATAATAAGTTTGGCAATTATAATACGGTCTTTATATCTTCGAACTGGTCTCCACTTGAGCAGTATTCATTTCAAAAAAGTAGTGATTATAAATCATGGCAAGGTTTTGAAAAGAGATTACATTTTATATTAAGGTATGAAAGTCGAGAAAAGATTATATTGGAAAAAGCAGATAAATCTTTAGATGAATTGAAGCGAATACTTCCGCCAAGTATGTGGGAGAAACTTGACACAAAGTACTTAGGAGTACCTGCAGAAGATTTAAGAAAGCAAATGAAAATATTTGAGCCGATAGATGATGACCCGGTATTTTAGGAGATAAAATTATGGAATTAGAAGAAGAATGGGAATTAAGCCCGGAAGAATATGTAAAGTACAGATATGAATGTTATTGTAAAGAATGTGCAATGTTTGAATGTTCAATGGAAGAATTAAAGAAGAATAGGGTTAAAATCGAAAAAAGCTTTTGATTTTTAATAATTATTGCTTATAATGAATACATTACAAGTAAAAAATCATGGTTTTGAGTTTTTTACCAAAGTATGTAAATGCTGAAAAAATCAGTGTTTAAGTACGATAAATTTAAAAAAATTGTGTCAAAAAATTGTGTCAAAAATCTTGTAAAAGCTGATAAAATCAGTGATTGTACGAATTTTTAGGTGGACTGTAAATCCGTCGTCTTTCGACTTCAGTGGTTCGAATCCACTTCTTCCCACCAAAAAATCGTATCTTTATTGATACGATTTTTTTATTAAAATTGAATGATTTAGAATTAGATTAAGGAGAAGTTATGAAAGCAGTTATTCAAAAAGTTAAAAAGTGTGTGCTTTACTCTAATGGGAAAAAATATAGTGAAATTGGTGAAGGGGAACTTGTTTTGTTTGGGGTTTCTGCAGATGATACTGAAGAAAATATTAAGAAATTTGCAGATAAACTTTTAAAGCTTCGCATTTTTGATGATGAAAATGGCAAGACCAATCTTTCGCTTTCAGATGTTAGTGGCGAGATGATTGTTGTTAGCAACTTTACGCTTTATGCTAACTTAAAAGGCACAAATAGACCAGACTTTATTTATAGTGCCAAGGCTGAACAGGCTGAAAAAATTTATAATAAATTCTGTGAATATTTAAAAACTCAAAGAGAAATTAAAACCGGAGTTTTTCAAACATATATGGAAATTGAAACCGTTTTAGATGGACCTGGAACTTATATTTTAGAAATGTAATTGGTATAATATTTTAAATTTGTCACATAATAAAAATATACACCGTAATAGGTGTATATAGATAAAGGTTTATACCTTTTCGCTTAAATCTCTAAATTAACAAATTTCAATACGTTTTGTGTTGTTTGATGTTTGTTTGGAGATTTTTTTATTTTGGAAAAATAGAGTGGCTCTAACAAAGGGATTTCTCCATTCCGCTAACGTTCCAGTCGAAATGGCACAAAAAGAGAAAAGTCGAAATGACATAAAAATTCTCTCCGTCCGAAATGATACGAAGTAAAGTATGATAAAGTACATTAATCTTCTGCAATTAAGCATTCTTTTGGAAATTGCTTTAAAATCAAGTCTGATAAAAAATGTTTTACGTGAAACGTATTATTTTTCAAATAAATTACGTTTTTTAAAGCCTGCGGTTAAAAATCTTCCAAATGCTCTTGAGTTGGTTAGCCATACAATTTGGTTATTGTTTTTCTTGTTTTTAATCATTTTTGGCACGACATATTCTGCGATTGTTGAAGGGTAGTCTCCTAAAATATTGTATACCTTTTTTGTTTTTTCTCTGAGTTCAACTTTTGTTTTTCCACCGTTTGCATTTGTTAAAAAGTTAGTAATCATTATTCCAGGGGTTAATCTTGAAACTTTGATTGAATTGCCATAAAGTTGTTTGCTTTCTTTTGCAAGTGCTTGTGTGAAATAGGTTACTGCTCTTTTTGCTGTTCCGTAAATTGTTAATCCTGGCATCATTGCATCGTTGCTTCCATAGCCTTCAACATTAAAAATTTGACCAAATCCTTGTTTTTCCATACCACGAAAAGCTATTCGACTTCCGTTAATTGTGCCTTTTAAATCGATATTTAATAAAAAATCAATGTCTTTTTCGCTGAGTTTTTCAACGGGCTGGTCTGGTTGATTTACACCTGCATTGTTAATCCAAATATCAACTTGTTTAAAGCTTTTTAAGCTTTGTTTCCATAAGTTTTCAAGGTTATCTGAGTTAGTTACATCACAAACAACTGTTTCAATGATACCATCTCCAGATTCTTTATAAAGTTCGTTTTTTGCATTGTTTAATGCTGTTTCGTTTATATCCGAAAGCATGACATTAAAATTATTTTTTCTAAAAATTTTTGCCATTTCGTAGCCAAAGCCACCGGCACTTCCTGTTATTACTACTGATTTCATTTTATTTTCTCCTTCTTAAGAGTATTATAACATTTAAAAATTATTTTTGCATTTATTTTATTTGTAAAATCATATTTATTCTTGTTAAATTTGACAGATGTTACATATTTATTTAAAATAAACTTAGGAAAAGAATTATGAATAGAATTTATTGTGCAATAGGAAAAATAGTTGAGTTAACCCAAAAAATCGAACTTGAACTTGGGAATTTGTGTGAAAATAGTGAAATCATCAAGGAATTTGGCAGGCACGTTAAAATGTCAAAAAATGATTATGAGCAAGTCGTTGATGATGCTGGATATATCAAAGAAAAGATGCGAACAATGACTTTTGGGGCGATGATTGGTGTTTTGAGAGATTCACAAAGTTTGAATAAAGATGAAATTATTGAATTGAAAACATTACTTGAAAAACGTAATTATTTTGCTCATGAGTATTTTAAATATACAAATTTTGCTGGACAAGGAGAAAAATTTATAGTAGAAGAATTTACAGCACTAAAGGAGCTTATTCAAAGACTGAATAAATTTTTGAGTCGAATTGATGTGATTATTGATGGTCAAAAAGAAAGGATAAATTATTTATTAAGGAAAAATAATTTGTAGGTGAAAAATGAAAAGAGAAGAAGAATTAGTTGAAAAGTTTAGAAAATTAGAAGATGAAATTGTTGATAAACTTCAAAGTACCAAACTTGAAGTGGATTTTAATTTAGATAGGAAAGATGTTGTAAAAAGCTTGAAAAATTATGTTTTAAAAGTAAAAGCAGTTGAAAAATTGTTTGATGAGTATGAAAAAACGGCTAGTAAACTTGAAGAACTTACTGGAGAAGAAGAAAGTATGCAAAGCATTACAACTGCAGTTGTGGAACTTAGAGAAGATTCTGATAAATTAAAAGATGAAATTGGCATTTTGGCTGAAACTTTAAATGAAGTTGAAAATATTAATGGTAATGTTGTTGTAAAACGCAAAAAGAAAAAATCCAATGAGTCAGTTAAGGAAATGTAACACATTTATTTGATAAATTTTTGACTAAGTGTTATAATTTTTGTATTGGAGAGATTATGGAAGAATATACAATCGAAGAACTTGATGGTAAACTTAATAGACTAATTGCAATTCTTTGCAAAGATGAAAATATTGATATCAATAAATTTCATTTGCAAGAGCTTTCTATTGGCGATAAACGTGTGATTTTTAGGGGGTTATCTAATCAAAGAAAACCTGAACCACTTTCAGCTGAATTTATGCGTTTGCAAGATGAGATTTTATCTTATGAACGTGAACATAAGATTATTGTTGATGTGAATAACTTGATGTATTCAAAAAACATGTCTATTTTTCAAGGCGATATCACAACACTTCGTGCTGATGCGATTGTTAATGCTGCAAATCAAAGAATGCTTGGCAGTTTTGAACCTTGCGATTCATCTATTGATAATGTTATAATGTCGGCAGGTGGACTTCAAATTCGTCAGGAATTAAACTATTTGATGTCTAAACAAAATTATAGACCAGAACCTAATGGAAAAGCGAAACTTACGAAAGGTTATAATTTGCCAGCAAACTACATAATCCATACTGTAGGGCCATTGATTTTAGGTAAAGTGTCATACCATGATAAAATTGACCTTGCAAATTGTTATAAATCTAGTCTAGACTTGGCGGTGGAGAATGGGTTTAAAAGTATAGCTTTTTGTTGTATCGCAACAGGACAATTTAAATTCCCACGTGACTTAGCATCTAAGATTGCTGTCACAACTGTTTCGCAGTGGCTAGAAGAACATAATTATCCAATTAATGTTGTTTTTTGTGTTTATAATGACTTTGATAGAAAACTTTATGAAGAACAATTTAGCGAATTAGAAATTTTTTAGGGGTGAATTATGAGTGTATTTTTTACGGACACGGATTGCGAAATGTGGTTTACTGATGCTGAAAATCTAAAAATGAATGTTATCGGTATGCCATACACAATTAACGGGCAAGAATATGTTTATGATTTTGGTAAAAATACCGATTTTGAAGCGTTTTATAAGGAAATGAGAGATGGAAAAGTTGCTACAACTTCAGCACTTAATACTCAAGACTATTTGAATTATTTTGAACCAGTTTTTAAAAGTGGTGAAGATATTTTCTATGTTCATTTTTCATCACAACTTTCATGTACTTTTGATTCTATGCACAAGGCTCTTGAGATATTGAAAGAAAAATATCCAGAAAGAAAACTTATTGAGTTTGATACATTAAACATTAGTATCGGTGCTGGGATTCAAGCAATAGAAGCTTGCAAACTTCACAACTCAGGTGCGAGTGATGAACAAGTTTTGGAATTTTTGAAAACCTTTAGAGAAAAGATTGGTTTGTATTTTTATGTTGATTCACTTCAATATCTAAGACGTGGTGGTAGAATTTCGGCAGTGTCTAATGTTATGGGGACATTGTTGAATTTAAAGCCTATTTTAACTATTACTGATGATGGAAAACTTGAAAAGTTGACTGTGGTTAAGGGAAAGAAAAAAGCAATAGATTTCTTGTATGAAAAGTTTAATAAAGAGTATTTAAATGATGATAAATATGAAGTTTACATATTAGATGCTAGCAACAAAGAAGTTGGCGATGAACTTGCTGAAAAAATTAGAAACTCAGGTAAAAATGTGAAAATTCGCAGGTTTGAAGTTGGACCGGTTATTGGTGCTCATGCAGGTCCTGGAACTGTTGGTATAATTTTTGTAAAAGAGTAAAATAAAGGGGAAGTAAAATTAAATTTTATTTCCTTTTTTGTTGCAAAAAATTGCCATGACTGGAAATTTGAGCAGTTTTATTTGACTAAAAACTTTGGATTATTGTATTATAATTGTGTATTGACTAACTTTGATTTTCATGGGGGAGATTTTATGGCAAATATTTCAGACCAAATTGAGAAATTTATTATTACCACACTTGGAGATAATGATTCTATTGATATAACAAGAAATTCGCTTGCAGAGTTTTTTTCTTGTGTTCCTAGTCAGATTAATTATGTTTTGGAAACTAGATTTACTGTTGATAGGGGATTTTTAGTCGAAAGCAAACGTGGCGGTGGTGGTTATGTTAAAATAACAAAAATCAAATCTGATTCTAACTCGGATTATCTAAAAACTTTATTTTTAGAAAGTGTTGGTGATGAACTCAATGAAAAAAGATTTTGTCAGATTTTGGATAAATTGGTTAGTGAAAATATTTTAAATCAAAGAGAAATGGAACTAGTTGAAACATCTTTATCAGATGATTCGCTTGCAATGCCTTTTACGGTTCGTGACAAAGTTAGAGCTAAGGCATTCAAAAATGTTATAGCCAAGCTTATGAATAATTAGGGGGAAGTATGTTGTATTTTAATGATAATTCAAACATTATGTTTAGAGATAAGATGTCAAGTGAAAAACATTGTGTTAACTGCAATACTTCGCTTTCGGATATTTTGACTAGTGGGCTGGTTGGTTGTTGTAATTGTTATGTTACTTTTCAAGATGAGATTAGAAATAATCTTTTGCAAAAACAAGGTTGTTTTAACCATGTTGGAAAAGTTGCAACAAAACGTTTTTCAAAGCAGAAAATGGATAACAAAATTAAGGAACTAGAAAGGCAAAAACAAGAAGCGGTTGAAGCGGAAGATTTTATTTTGGCTGAGTCGCTAAAAAATCAGATTGAAAAATTAAGGAGTTCTATTTAATGAAAGATTATAGCTCAATAGTGGTTTCTAGTAATATTAAATTAAGACGCAACTTGGTTGGGTTTAATTTTCCATTGACTCTTGATGAAATAACGGGAATAAAGGTTCTAAATAAGGTTGCAGATACGGTTTTGAAACTTGATGACGACTTTAAAATTTATAAGTTAAAAACTCTTTCTGAATTAGATAAAAATATTATGCTAGAAAAGGAACTTATCACTGAAAAAATTTTAGAAAATGAAGATTTTAGTGCAACAATTCTTTCAAAAGATGAAGATGTTTCTATTATGATTAATGAAGAAGACCATATTCTGGAAAGTTGTACGAAGTCAGGTTTGAATCTCATTTTATCCTACGATACTTTGAATGGTCTAGATAATGAAATCTTGTCAAAGTTGGATATTGCTTTCGATGATTCCTTGGGTTTTATGACTTCAAATATATCGAAACTTGGTACAGGACTTGAAGCTAGTGCAAAATTGTTTTTACCTGGTTTAAGCTTGACTGGAAAAATTAAAAATCTGCAACAAGACATAAACAATCAATGGGTAGAGCTTAGTTTGCAAAGAGATGAAAATTTTAGAGATAATGAATATTTATTTGTTGTTAGAAATAATCAAACTATAGGAAAACGTGAAAGCGATTATGTTATTAAAATTACAGAACTTGTTATTAGAATCTGTGAAATGGAAATATTGGCTCGTAGTGAATTGCTTTCAAAAAAATATGTTGATGATGTAAGGGATATGGTTTTTAGAGCTTGGGGTATTGCCACGAATTGTTATAAAATTTCAGAAATTGAAGCTCAAAAGATTATTACAGAACTTAAAATTGGTGTTGCTTTGGACTTTGTTAGATTTAAGGAAGTTTCATGTTTGGAAAATTTAATAAAAGATGTTATGCCTTATTCTTTAACAAAAATATCCGAAATGAAAGTTTCGGCATCGGAACTTGATAAATATAGAGCTACATTTTTGGCTAATGTATTAAAGTCTAAAAGAATTAAATAAAGGAGCTTGCTATGGCGGGAAGTGAACAAATACAAAATGTTTTTAATAGTGCTATGAAATTTGCTGAAAGTGTTTACTCAAGAACTATTGAAACTGAACATTTGCTTTTTGGCGTTTTATGTGAAGAAGAAAGTTTTAGTGCTAAAGTACTAAATAGTTTTGGTGTGAATAAACAAAATTATAGCAAAGTTGTTAAATTGATTTCTAAGGAGCATGAACCAATAAGACAAAAAGCAGTACCATCAAAAAATGTTAGTTTAATTTTTAATAAGGTGTCGCAAGAAGGAAACATTCAAGATGTTTTGTATTTGCTTTTATCAAAAAAAGAATTTAAGTCGTTTGTTATTATTTCTTCGGTTTTTGGATTAGATGTTAATGTTGTTTTAAAGAAGATTGAACCAAATTTAGCGGTTTTTTCAAAAAATAAAAAGGTTCAAAAAACAACTGTTGATGTTGTGGATAATTTGCCCGATGAATTAAAGAACCTTGGATATAATCTTAATGCAAAGCTTGCAAATTCTGATATGACAAACGTGATTGGTCGAGATGAAGAAATTGAAAGGGTAATTGAAATTCTTTGTCGTAAAACAAAAAATAATCCTGTTTTAGTTGGAGAACCTGGTGTTGGAAAATCTACAGTGGTTGAAGGGTTGGCTTTGAAGATTAATCAGGGGAATGTGCCAGAACTTTTGCAGAATAAAATTATATTTTCTTTAGATGTTGCTTCGCTAATGGCGGGAACAAAATTTCGTGGCACAATGGAAGAAAAACTAAAGAAAGCAATAAATGCTATTTTGAATAATTCAAATATAATTGTGTTTATTGATGAAATTCATATACTAGCTCAGGCTGGAAGCAAAGACGGAGAAATTTCTCCAGCTGATATTTTAAAGCCATATCTTGCACGTGGAGAAATTCATTGTGTTGGTGCAACAACATTAAAAGAGTATAAAGATTACATTGAAAAAGATTCTGCTTTGGAGAGAAGATTTCAAGTGGTCAGCGTTGAAGAACCGACTGAAAGTGATACTATTTCAATAATAAAAAATATTAGACCATCTTTTGAAAAATTTCATAAAGTTTCAATTTCCGATGATGCTATTGAATCGGCGGTATCATTATCTATTAGATATATTACAAATAGATTTTTACCAGACAAAGCGATTGATTTGATTGATGAAGCTTGCAGTAAAGTTAAATTAACATCATCGCCATATTCTGAGAAGCTTGCAGAACTTTATAAAATGTTAAATGTTTTAGAAAGAGAAAAAGAAATTTGTTTGTCATCTGAAAATCAAAATTATTTAAAAGCGAATGAAATTAATAATAAAAAAACGCAAATTTTAGAAAAAATTACCGAAATTCAGGCTAAAAATCAACAAATTAGTGGAAATTTTGCAAATATTATAACTGCTGAGCATATTAGAGAAGTTGTCTCGAATTGGACAAAAATTCCTGTTAATAGATTATCTTCAACTGAGAAAGAAAAACTTTTAAATCTAGAAAAAATTATTGGCGATAGAGTTATTGGTCAAGATAAAGCGGTGTCAGCTGTGGCTAGTGCAATTAGAAGGTCAAAGGCTGATATTAATGACCCTAATAGACCAATCGGTTCGTTCTTGTTTTTAGGTCCAACGGGTGTTGGTAAAACAGAACTTGCTAAAGCTGTTAGTGATGTTGTATTTAATTCAGAAAACAGCATTTTGCGATTTGATATGAGTGAGTTCATGGAACAAGCGTCAGTTGCAAGATTAATTGGTGCACCACCTGGATATGTTGGATATGATGCTGGTGGAGAACTTACTGATGCTGTAAAAAATAATCCATACTCAGTTGTGTTATTTGATGAAATTGAAAAAGCACACCCAGATATATTTAACTTGTTCTTGCAAATTTTAGATGAAGGAAGACTAACTGATTCAAAAGGTAAACATATTAATTTTAGAAATACGATAATTATTTTAACTAGCAACAATGGTGTCCAAGATTTGATTAAATATAAAAAGATGGAAAAAATGTCAGGCGAAAGCAAAATTACAACTGAAGACTTCTTGATGAATAAGCTTCGTGAGAAATTCAAGCCAGAACTACTAAACAGAATTGACCAAGTTGTAATATTTGATACATTATCAAAACAAAGTGTTTTGAAAATTAGTGGACTAATGCTTGACTCATTTATCAAACGTATTGCTAAAAAGAATATTAAAGTAATTATAACTGACAATGCCAGAAATTTGATTTGTGACTTAGGGTATGATGAAGAATATGGAGCAAGACCGATAAAAAAAGTTATTGATAAAAAAATAAAAGATGTTTTAGCCAATATGATTATTAGTGGGGAACTTCATGAAAATTCTGTAATTCAAATTGATGAAAAAAATAAAGATTTTACTTTTGAAATTATTTGTTAAAATTATTTTGAATTTTTATGATATTTGGTTATAATTAAGGTAGAACATTTGAAGGAGATAAAATTATGAAAATAGATGTTGTTCAAAGAAATTATGTTGCAAGAGAAAAACTACTTGATTTAATCAACAAAAAACTTCAAAGATTTGAAAAGTATTTGTCTGATTCAGTTACAGCTAAAGTTGTTTTATCTAAAGCGGGAAACCAAGACAAGTATAAAATGGAAATTACAATTAAAGACAAGAATTTGTTTGTTAGAAGCGAAGTTCAATCTGATAATATGTATGTTAACCTTGATACATGTTTAGCTAAAATTGAAAGACAAGTTGTTAGAGTTGCTGGTAAATTTAAAGACAGTATCAAAAATGTTGACCCAATGGACTTATTGTTTATTGATGATGTTCCTGAAATTGAGCCAGCTAAAATTGTGAAAACTAAAGAGTTTGAACTTGATATTTTGTCAGAAGAACAAGCGATTGACCAACTTGAACTTATTGGTAATGATTTCTATGTTTATAGAGATAACCAAACTGGGCTTGTAAATGTGCTTTATAGACGTGGTGATGGAAATTACGGTTTGATTAAAACAAGATAAAGTTTATTAGGCATACATATTTTGTATGCCTTTTTTATGGGGTTTTTATGGAAGAATTTTTTAATGTGTCTCATTTGTGCTATTCATATATAAAAAAGCCTTTATGTTTAAAGGATATTTCTTTTTCTGCTAAAAAAAATGAAAAGGTATTGATTTGTGGTGTAAAAGATTCAGGTAAATCTACTTTCATAAAAACGCTTTCAGGATTTGATGAAAAATATTTTGGCTCTATAAAAATTTCAGGGCAAGAACTTAAGTTAATAACAGATGAAGAAAAACAAGTTTCTTTGATTTTAGATTATCCAACTTTGCTTAATGGGAAAATTGAAAAAAATATAGATTATGTATATAAGGTTTTGGATAAAGAACTTATATCAAAAGAAGAAAAATTAGGCTTATTAAATAAATTCAATATTGGTTACAACCTAAACACGAAAATAAATAAATTAACTAAATTTGAGAAATTTAAGCTTTGTATCCTTAGAACTTATATTAAAAATCCGAGAATTATTTTTATTGATGATATAATGAAAAATGAGTTTAGCGAAGAAGAAATTGAAGAATTAAAAAGTATTTTAAGCTTTGTTTGTAAAAATAAACTAATTTTTTTGTGTGTTAGTGATAAAAGTTATTTAAATAACAAATCCTTTTATGAATGGTTTGGTGCAGATAAAATATTATATCTAAATTTGGCGACAGTGACAGAATATAAGACAATCAGCGGGTTATTATCTAATCCTGCTGACTTAGATGCATGTAATTTTAACGATGGTTTAAATCATAAAGAAGGTTACTGTGTAAAACAAAATGGAAGGTATTATTTATCGGTAGAAGAAAGGTTTGTGGTTAAAATTGACAGCAAACTGGATTCTTGTTTTGATAAATTAAAACTTGCGGATAATGAAAATGAAGATGTCGAAATTGTTTTTGATAATCAGCTAGAAGTTGATTTTTCGAAAAATAATGATATAAATAAACAGTTGATTGAAAGGAATATTAAAATTTTTTCAAAATTGGATAGAAGTAGAGTAATATAAAAAATATGTCAAAAATTATTGAAATTAATAAACGAATTTGCTATAATGATTGATGTATTTAAGGAGATAATTATGGATTATTTAGCTGGAAAGAATATTAATAACGGAATGCAAGACAAAAATGAAACCATCGGCAAGCATGCAAAAAAACAAGAGTCTCAATTTTCTAAACTTGAAAAATCAATTCTTTCATGTCTTTCAGTTGACCAACAAGCTGTTATATGCGAGAAATTTTTAACTCCAGAAATTATATCAGTTTTGGAAGATAAGGAACTAGTTGATTGTATCAATGCATTCTTTAAAAACAACTTAAATATTTCCGAAACGAGCAGAAATGCTTTTTTGCATAGAAACACTCTTTTATATAGAATAGAAAAAATCAATAGAATTACTAAGCTAAATATCAGAAATTTTGATGATGCTATGACCTTTAAATTTTTGACTATTATTTATGAAAAAATGAGTGAACGACTTGGGAGAAAATAATGAAACAAAATATTTTGGATATTATTAAAACTGTTAACGAGCTTTATGTAGACCCAAAATGTGAGCTTTTATTTTCAAGTAACTATGAATTGCTCGTGGCTGTAATACTTTCTGCTCAATGCACAGATAGAAGGGTAAATCAAGTGACGAGTGAACTTTTTAAAGAGTTTAATACTCCATATAAAATGATAACACTGTCACAAGATGAACTTGAACAAAAAATTCATTCTTGTGGCTTTTTTCATAACAAGGCTAAACATATTTTAGATATGTCAAAAGAATTGATTGAAAAATTTAATGGCGATGTGCCAAGTGATAAACAACAATTAATGTCACTGGCGGGTGTTGGTGAGAAGACTGCAAATGTTGTTTTGGCTGTGGGGTTTAATATTCCTGCCATTGCTGTTGATACACATGTATTTAGAGTGTCAAATAGACTAGGACTTGCTAATGCTACAGACGTTGCAAAAACACAAAAGCAACTAGAAAAAGTTTTACCAAAAGAAATGTGGATTAAATTTCATTATGCTTTGGTGTTACATGGAAGATATGTTTGCAAATCGCAAAGTCCAAATTGTGATGGTTGTGGGATAAAAAATTATTGCAAATTTTATAAGAATAGATAGGAGAAGGTTATGTATCTTGATAGAGTTAAAATTTTCATAAAAGCTGGAGATGGCGGTAATGGTAAAACCAGCTTTCATTCTGAAAAGTATGTTGAAAAAGGTGGACCTGATGGTGGCGATGGCGGTAATGGCGGGTCTATTATTTTTATTGCAGATAGAACCATTGATAGTTTGGTGGATTTTAGATTTACAAAGCATTACAGAGCTGAAGCTGGGGCTAATGGTGGAAGCACAAACATGCGTGGTAAAAATGGTAAAGATTTGGTTATAAAAGTTCCTTGTGGTACTGTGATTCGTGATAACGAAACTAATAATATTATTGCAGATTTGTTTGATGATGGAGAAAGTATAACTGTGCTTAAAGGTGGTCAAGGTGGGCTTGGAAATGCTAGGTTTAAGTCGTCAACTAGACAACGACCTTCATTTTCACAAACAGGTCAACTATGCGAAGAAAAGGAAGTAATACTAGAACTTAAAACCATTGCCGATGTTGGCTTGATTGGGTTTCCAAATGTTGGGAAAAGCACAATACTTTCTATGCTTACGAATGCTAAACCAAAGATTGCAAATTACCATTTCACAACGCTTGCTCCAAATATTGGTGTTTGCAAATATTTTGGTTCATCATTTGTTATTGCTGATATTCCAGGTTTAATTGAAGGTGCTAGTGAAGGTGTTGGTCTTGGACACTATTTTTTAAGACATATTGAAAGAACAAGACTGCTAATTCACGTTATTGATATATCAGGTAGTGAAGATAGAGACCCTTATGAAGATTTTAAAATTGTAAATAACGAGCTTAAAAAATACGGTAACAAGGTCGAAAGTTTGCCACAAATTGTAGCACTTAATAAAATTGATTTGGTTCAAGATGAAAAGATAATTAAGGATTTTAAAAATAAATTATCTAAACTTAAGAAGAATTATCAGGTGGTTGAAATTTCAGCTGTATCAAATAATAATTTGGACAGTTTATTAAAAGTAATTATTGATGAACTTAAACAACTTCCACCAAAACAAAAGTTGGAGTTTGAGCCTTTTATTTATGAAAGACCAAATCCTAACAGATGGGAAGTTGTGAAATATGATGATGGTTCTTTTGAAGTGGTTGGTGGATTTATTGATGAGCTTGTGCGTGGGGTTGTTCTTAATGATTTTCAATCGTTCTCATATTTTCAAAAGGTTTTGAAAGACAAGGGAATTATTAAAGAGTTAAAGAAACAAGGTGCAGATGAAACTTCGACTATTAGAATAAAAGACATTGAGTTTGAAATTAAAGAATAAGGGAGAAATTATGGAAAAGAGTATTATTGATAAAGCTTTAGATTTTGCAAAAGAATTTTTTAGCGGAGAAGCTAGCGGACATGATTACTTTCATACGCTTAGAGTTTATAAAAATGCAGAATATTTGTTAAGTAATACTCCAGAAGCAGATAGAGAAATTTGTTTGCTTGGTGCAATATTGCATGATGTTGATGATTTAAAAATATCGCCAGAGACTCACGAAAATAAAGATAATGCCAGATGGTTTTTAACTGATAATGGTTATGATAAAGATAAAATTGATTTTATTTGCAAGGTTATTTCGGAAGTATCTTTTGGAGAAAATGATGGCAAGCCTGAATCTATTGAAAGTCAGTTGGTTCAAGATAGTGACAGGTTAGATGCTATAGGTGCGATAGGGATTGCTAGGACTTTTGCTTATGGTGGAAATCACGGTAGAGAAATTTATAATCCAGATATTAAGCCAAATTTAAGTCGTAATAAAGATGAGTATAAAAAATCTAATTCTCCAACGATAAATCATTTTTATGAAAAACTTTTACTGCTGGAAGATTTGATGAATACATCAGAAGGTAAGAAAATTGCTAAAAACAGAACTATTTATATGAAAGAATTTTTGGAAGAATTTTTTGCCGAATGGAATGGCGAAAGATAAAGGAGAATGTATGTTAAATTCAAAACAAAGAGCAAAATTAAGAAGCATTGCTTCTGGGTTAGAGACAATGATTATTATTGGAAAAGATGGGCTAACTGATAATGTTTTAATGCAAATAGAAAATCAACTTTTTGCTCATGAAATGGTAAAGATTTCAGTACTTGAAGGTGCTGAATTATCAGCTAAAGATTATTTGCATGATTCAGCTGAAAAACTTGGAGCTGAAGAAGTTTGTTCTATTGGTAGGAAGTTTGTCCTTTATAAAATGTCAAACAAGAAAGGTTTAAAACATATTGAATTTTAGGAGCTGAAAATGAAACTAGTATTGATTGGTGGCGGTAGTTTTGGAATTCATGAAAAAGAATATAATCTTGATGTAATTGATGAGAAAATATTGGAACTTGTAGAAAAGTCGCACCCAAGACTTTTGTTTGTTGGGTTTAATATTAGGGCTAATCGTATTTTTGGAGCACTTAAAAAGCATATGTTAGAAAAAGGTGTTCAATGTGAATATTTGAATTATACCGAGTTTGACAATCAAAAAACTATAGATTGTAAATTCAAAAGAACGGATATAATTTATCTTGGTGGCGGTAATACAATTCAATATATGCAGATGATTAAGAAATTTAAACTTGATGAAAAGCTAAAAGAAAGTGTTAGCCAAAATAAAGTATTAGTGGGATTGTCTGCAGGTGCGATAATTTTGTCTAGATTTGGGAGTTCAGATTCAAGACATTATAAAAATATGAATAAATTTACATCGGCAAATGGTTTAGGCTTTTTAGATATTTTTCTAGCTCCGCATTTTTCAAATTCTGGAAGAAAAGATGATATGCCAAGGATTATGAAAAATAAATCAAACTATGTTGCTATTGGATTAGATGAACTATGTGCTTTGGCTATCAATGGAGAAAATTTTGAGCTTATTCAGACAAATCAAGATGTTTGTAGTTATAAAATGTTTTATCAAAATAAAGAGTTTATTGTGCAAAAATTAAATTCTTTTGGCAAAGTTTCTGATTTATTAGTAAAACAATAATTGACAAAGGTTGGTTTTAGTGATAAAATAACTTTGTTTATGAAAAGCTACGAAGGTGATTTAGTAGTTTATAGGAAAGTTTTAGAGAGTTTTCGTCATGGGCTGGAAGCGAAAATAATGGAACTATAAATGAATTTCGACACTGGAGCTGGATATAGAAATATATCTCGGGATATGCTTCCGTTATGGCAAAATGAGGTGAATTTTTCACGAATTAAGGTGGTAACACGTTGTCTCTCGGCGTCCTTATAAAAAGGATACGAGAGATTTTTATTTTACAAAAAGGAGAATATAATGGATTTAAAAATTATTGAAGATGCAGAAAAAGAGTATCAAGAAAGTTCAAAATCAGTCGAAGATTTAAATGCTTTGGAAAATTTAAGATTGAAGTTTTTAGGTAAAAAGGGTCTTATTGCTGATATTATGGCAAAATTTAGAGAAGTTCCTGTAGAGCTTAAAAAAGAGTTTGGGCAAAAAGTTAATGGTTTAAAAAACAAGATTGAAGAAAATATTGAAAGCATTAAAACTAATCTTGCAGAAAAACAAATTCAAAACGAAATCAAACACACAAAAATGTTTGACTATTCGCTTCCAGTTGACACAAAAACAGGTTCGCTTAACCCAAGAACTATTATTCAAAAGCAGGTAGTTGACATTTTTAAAAATATGGGATTTGTTGTTGAAGACGGTGCAGAAGTTGAAACGGAATACAATAACTTTGAATCAGTTAACGTTCCAAAAAATCACCCAGCTAGAGATACTCAAGATACTTTCTGGCTTGACAATGGACAACTTTTAAAAACTCAAACTTCAGCTGCTCAAAATAGAATTCTTAGAACTTATGGACCTGTTTGTAAAGTTATTTTCCCGGGCAGAGTATTTAGAAATGAAGCATTAGATGCTCGACATGAAAACACTTTCTTCCAACTTGAAGGTGTCGTTGTTGGGAAAAATGTAACCGTTGCAAATCTTATCTATTTTGAAAAAGCAATGTTAAAAGCGTTGTTTAAAAAAGATATTGATGTTAGACTTCGTCCTGGATTCTTTCCATTTACAGAACCTAGTTATGAAATGGACGCAAAATGCCCATTCTGTTCAGGCCGTGGTTGTCATACTTGCGGGGGTAGTGGTTGGCTTGAACTTTGCCCATGTGGTATGATTCACCCAAATGTATTGAAAATGGCTGGAATTGACCCAGAAGAATATAATGGTTTTGCTTTTGGTTTGGGATTTGATAGGCTTGTTATGATTAGAACAAATCTTGATGATATCAGATATTTAAATAGCAATAACTTAAAGGTTTTAAGTCAATTTAAAACAAGGATATAGGGGGAAGAAAAATGTATATTTCAATGAATTGGATTAATGATTATGTTGACCTTTTGGGTATTGAAACTGAAGAACTTGTTAAAAGATTTAATCTCGCAACAGCTGAAATTGAAGGTTTTGAAGAAAAGGGAAAAAGTATACAAAACGTTGTTTTTGGTAGAATTTTAAAAGTGGAAAACCACCCAAATTCAGACCATTTGCATATTTTGCAAGTTGATGTTGGTGGTGAAACTTTGCAAATTGTTTGTGGTGCACCAAATGTTAGAGAAAATATGGTTACAGCAGTTTGCTTGCCAGGTGGAAGTGTTATTGCTGGAAAAATCAAGCCATGCAAATTAGCTGGTGTTGAGTCTAATGGCATGTGTTGTGCTGAAGATGAACTAGGTATTGGTGCAGACAACACTGGAATTATGGATATTAAAGAAGATGTTGTAATAGGGCAAGATATAAAAGAAGTTTGGCCGGTTGATGATGTAGTTTTGGAAATTGATAATAAATCTCTCACAAATCGTCCTGACCTTTGGGGTCACTATGGATTGGCTCGTGAATTTTCAGCTATTTTTAATCGTCCATTAAAAGGAATGAATGTTGAAAATTTAGATTCTTACAATAGCTTACCAGAAGTTGATATTAAAATAGAGACTGATAATTGTTTTAGGTATTCAAGTGTTTGTGTGCAAAATATCAATGTAAAAAAATCTCCAAGAGATATGGCTATTAGATTAACTTATGCAGGTATGCGTGATATCAACTTACTTGCTGACCTTACAAACTATGTAATGCTTGACTTGGGGCTTCCTATGCATGCTTTCGATAACAAAATTGTTGATGGAATTTGTGTAAAATCTTCTGATGGGGAAACTGTAATGGAAACATTAGAAGGGGAAGAACATAAACCACCCAAAGGTGCGACCCTTATTTGTGATAAAACAGGAGAACCTGTTGCTATAGCTGGCGTTAAAGGTGGACTTAAATCTGGTATCACTGATGAAACTAATTCAGTTTTATTTGAAGCAGCTGTATTTGATTCTGAAAATATTAGAAAAACAGCTCGTGGTATTGGGCTTATTACTGATGCATCTCAGCGTTATGAAAAGTCTCTTGACCCAGAACTTACACCAAAAGCTCTTGCTAGAATTGTTTATTTGTTAAAACAAATTGATAGTGGTGCAAAGGTTAGTTCAAGATTATCGGATAATTATAAGAAAAAATATGACAAGGTTACAATAAATCTTGACCCTAAATTTATCGGCAGGATAGTTGGAACAGATATATCGAAAGATTTTATAATAAAAACATTAAAAGCTCTAGATTTTGGTGTTGAAGAAAATGGCGAAATGCTAAAAATTGATGTTCCTTCATTTAGAGCAACAAAAGATATTTCAATAAAAGAAGATTTGGTTGAAGAAGTTGCAAGACTTTATGGTTATGATAATATTGAGCCAAAACCACTTGCATTTGACACAAAACCACAAGAATTAATAAAATCTATTGAATATGAATATGAAACAAAGTTGTTTTTAGCACAAAAATATGATGCAAATGAAATTCATTCGTATCTTTGGAATTATGAAGATTTCAATAAAGCACATAAAGTTAGTACAAAATCTTATTTGTCTCTTTTGGATTCTTCAAATGCCGGTCAAAGTGGAATTAGAAGCGAATTATTGCCAACATTACTTAGAACTTTAGATGAAAATAAAAATAATTATCAAGATGTTCGTGTTTTTGAAATTGGCAGAGTTGTTTCAGGGCTAACTGAAGATAATTTAGCTATTGAAAATAAAAAACTTGCTATATTACTTGCATCACAAAAGAAGACTGAAAAAGATTTATTCTTTGAAATGAAAACGATTAATGTTGATATAGCTAAAAATTTGATGGGGGTTGATGTTGAACTTGATATGGGAGAAACTGTACCATATTTGCACCCAGTAAATTCATTTAGAATCAAATCAAGAACTGATGATTATGGCGTGGTTGGAATTTTGCACCCAGAAGTAAAAAAGAGTATTGATAAAAGATTTAATGTTTGTTTATTGGAGATTGATTTTGAAAAATTAGCTAATACTGTTGTTTATTCAAAAAAGATTAAACAAGTTTCAAAATATCAAGCTGTTGAAATTGATTATAATTTGCTTGTTCCAGAAGATTTAGTTTATGCTGAACTAGTCAAGAAACTTGCAAAATTTAAATCTAAGATTATGGTTGGATATAGCTTAGTTGATATTTATGAAAATAAAGAAGTTTTGGGTGATAAAAAATCAATGACATTAAGATTTAATTTAGCTAGTCTTGATCATACACTTTCTGGTGAAGAAATTGATAATTTCAGAAAAGAATTTGAAGATTATATTAAACGCAATGGTTTGGAACTTAGAACTTAATAAAATAAAAAATAGGAAAGTGTACTTTTCCTATTTTTTTATATCAAAAATATTTGAATCATTTTGTTTTTCTGGTAGGTCTTTTTTGAAAATTGAAATTAAAGAAATAATCAAAAGAATTGTTCCTGTGATTAAATATAATTTGGAAAATGGCACAACCAAAGATAAAAATAATAAAGATAAACTTGTAAAAAATATTTCTTTGAAGTGTGATTTTGTAATTGTGGAAGATTTTGCTTTTATTGAAGATTTTATTTTTTGTATAAGAGAAGGAGAATTTGAATCCTTTTTGTTAATTGGAAAACATTGTTTTTCTTGCATTAATTTTAATAGAATTGTTTTAGGTTCTAGTGAAAAATTTAATTTTGAAATTTTAACAATTTCATCGAAAGAAGAATCTTTTGTGTTATAGATAAATAATAGTTTTTCGTCACTTAATTTATTTTCAAAATATAGTTCTTGAGCTCTAAAATAATCATGAGATGAAAGGTTTGTTTTTATATTAATATACAAAAATTGATTTTTATATTTATAAAAAAAGTTTGAGAGTTTCTTGCAACCAATTAACTTACATATAAATTCATCGTAGGATTTATAGTCGCATTGGATTAAAAAATTAATGCATGAATTTAAAAATTTTTCATTGTTTGATTTAAATAATTTTTTATTATTGTGTTTTAATAAAATAAATAAAATTAAAATAAATAGCATAATATTAATTAAAATTAGAATAAAATGGAGAAGATTTGCGTTTTTTATTTTATTATTACACCAAATATAAATTAATAGGGTTGTAAGAAAGGAAATAAATAACGAATCAAAAATAAGTGCTGTTTTTGTCTTAACCATATTCTAATTGTTGACAAATTAATTTAATTTTATTAAATTAGTATTAATGAATTTAAAGAAAATTTATTAAATTTGCGTTTTTAAATAAAATGTATAATTTTATAAATATTTATTCAAATAATACAAAATAAACTATATTTGGGGTTATTATGAAAAGAATGAATAATGATAATCAAATTATTTCACTGGAAAGTAAAATTGATTTTACTTTGTTAGATGCAAGGGCAACAGAATCTGATTTGGAGAAACTTTGTGATATTGCTTACAAACATTCCTATTATTCTGTTTGTGTAAATCCATGCAATGTTTCATATGTTAAAGGATATATTAATAAGAATTTTGGTGGTGCTATAAAAGTTGTGGCTGTTGTTGGTTTTCCTTTGGGTGCTTCAACAACCAATACTAAATTATCCGAAATTAAAGAATTGATAAATAATGGAGTTGATGAAATTGATTTTGTAGTAAATATTGGAAAGGTTAAGCAAGGTAAGTTTGATTGCGTAAAAAGTGAAATGAAAAAGATTAGGGCTTTAGCAAAAAAGAAAACTGTTAAAGCAATAATTGAAACGTGTTATTTGGATAAAAATGAGATTGTAAAACTTTCAAAAATTTGCATGCAAACAAAAATTAATTTTGTGAAAACTTCAACAGGTTTTGGAACGTCTGGTGCAAATTTAGAAGATGTTAAGTTAATTTATGATACTGTTAAAGGTTGTTGCTTGGTTAAAGCTTCTGGTGGAATTAGGTCAAGGGAACAAGCTATTGATTTTATAAATGCTGGAGCAAGTAGAATAGGTACAAGTTATATTTTGTAATTTACTTTTATTTTTGTTTATATTGTGTTATAATAATTTGGGTGATAAAAATGGTAGAAGAATTTATTTCAAAATCAATTAATGATACATATAATATTGCTAGCACTTTTGCTGATAGTTTGAATGTTGGCGATATTGTTTTGCTGAATGGGGATTTGGGTGCTGGAAAAACTGTGTTTGTTAAGTCGGTAACTGATAAATTTTCGAATGGAAATACTATTGCTGTGTCTCCAACTTTTTTGATAGTTAATGTTTATGAAACAACTCCACCAATTTATCATTTTGATTTATATAGAATTGATGATATAAGTGAGCTTGATGCAATAGGCGCAGAAGAATATCTTTATGGCAATGGTATTAGTTTTGTTGAATGGCCTGAAAGAGCAGAAGGATATTTTCCAAAGAAAGCAATAAAAGTTGATATAATTAAACTAGGCGAAAATGAAAGAAAAATAAGGATTGAAAGATAATGAGAAATTTAATTTTAGATTGTTCTTGCGGAATGAGTGTTTACTTGGATTTAGATGGAAAAGTTGTTTCTTATGTTGATAAAACTCAAAATAAACATTCTGATGAGATTTTAAAAATTATTGATAATTTATTGATTGAATCAAAAACGAATATAAAAAACATTGATAACATTTGTGTGTGTGTTGGGCCTGGTTCTTTTACTGGTGTTCGTGTTGCTATTTCTATAGCAAAAGGACTTGCTATTGGAACAAATGCAAAAGTTTTTACACTTACTAATTTTGATATTTTTGATGCAGAAAATCATGAAAATTTTTATATGGTGTTAGATGGTTTTTCAAGTTTTGTTTATTCGAGAAAATCTGAAAACGGTTGTTTTAAAGACGAATGCATTGATCTTGAAGATTTAATTAAAGATATTAGTAAGACAAATTATCCTGTTTATGTTACAACGGAAAAAACGCAAAACATGTTTAAAAAATACGAAATTCAATCAAAAATCATTCAAAATATAATTATTTCTGCGTTAAATGAAAAAATTAATTCTGGGGATAGTGTGGAACTTAATCAAATTTATCCAATATATTTAAGAGCATCTCAAGCTGAAATTGAACGAGAAAAAAGAATGTAGTATGGAAAAAATCAAAATAGAAAAATTGAAAAAAGAAAATGTAGAAAGTGTCTTTCAAATTGAAAAGACATTTTTTGATGTGCAAAATTCAGATTCTATTGAGACTAGTTTGAATAGTGAAACCTTGCAATATTTTTTGTTATATGTCGATGAAAATTTGGTTGGTTTTTTGGAATGTAGTATAGTTCTAGATGAGGCTGAATTGTTCGAAATTGCGATTGATGTTAAGTTTCAAGGCAAGGGTTATTCAAATATTTTGATGAAATTCTTTTTGGATTTTTGTGAAAAAAGGAATGTTAGAACAATTTTTTTGGAAGTGAATAAAATTAATAGTAAGGCTATTTCATTGTACAAAAAATTTGGTTTTATTTCCTATGGCGAAAGAAAAAAATATTATGGCGATGATGATGCTATTTTAATGAAATTGGAAAGAAATTGATTATGTTTAAAATATGTACTATTTAAAATTTGGTAACTCAAAAAAGTTTATTGTTTTCTTGCATGGGTGGGGTGCGGATTTAAATTCGTTTCTTTGGTTAAAAGACTTTTTTATTGATGATTATTCGCTTATTTTTTTGGATTTTTATGGCTTTGGCAAAAGTAAAGGAAATTTGAATGCCATGTTTGTATCCGACTATGTGAATAATTTATATAATCTTTTGAATAATTTTGAGATTGATGAATTAACTTTTGTTGCACATTCTTTTGGCGGTAGAGTTGCAATAAAATATTTGTTTTTCCATCAGAGTGAATATAAAAGTATTAAGTTGTGTTTGGTTGATTCTGCAGGGATTAAGCCAAGACGTGGATTGAGATATTATTTTAAAGTTAAATATTATAAATGGCTAAAAAGGAAAGCTGAAACAAATCAAAAACTGAAGAATAAGTTAAATGATTTTGGTTCTGATGATTATAAAATATTAAGTCCGGTTATGAAGGAGACATTTAAAAATGTTGTCAACGAAGACTTGTCTTGCTATGCAAAATTTTTAAAATGCAAGACTATAATTATTTGGGGCAAAGATGATAAAGAAACAAAAATGTATATGGCGAAAAAACTTAATAAGCTTATTGTAAATTCTGAGCTAAAAGTTATTGATAATGCTGGGCATTTTTGCTTTTTAGAAAAAAAAGAAGAATTTGTTATAATCCTTGACACATTCATGAAAAACTAATAAAATTTAGTTGGAGTTTATATGATTAATAGAGTATCTTTTTTGTCGACTTTTATGTTTGAAAGTAAATTTGACTTGATAATGTTTTCAGTTATTGCAGTTATTTCAACTGTTTTGATGATTTTTGTGGGTTATAGGCTTTTGCAAATGTTGCAATTAACTGGTTATAAATTTAAGTCGTATTTGAAATGGTTTAAAGAAACTAAGTGTTCTTATGTTTCTAGGCTTTTTATGTTGGCTTTTTTATCGGTTCTTTCAATGACTTTAACAAATGTTCTCCTGGAAGAATTTTTTGTTGGAAGGTTGCATATTTTTACATATTGTAGCATTATCTTTTACTTATTATTTTGCTCAATGTTTATTATTAATTTGTTTAATGCAAAACAAAAAACACCTTTAAAGTATACAAAAAGAATGAAAAGGTTGGTTATTGTATATACAATTATAGTTGCCGTTGTAACATTCATTATTGAATACATTGGTTTTAAATTTTTGCCACTTATTTCATTTGGACTTATTAGTATAGTGCCTTTGTTCTTGCCACTTTGTGTTTTTTTAGCTTATTTTATAACTTATCCTATCGAAAAATTGATTTCAAAATCTTTTATAAGACGTGCTAAGAATAAATTAGCTCAAAGAAAAGACGTTAAGATTATCGGTATTACTGGTTCTTATGGTAAAACTTCTGTAAAAAATATTTTATCTACAATTCTATCTGAAAAATACAAAGTTTGTCCAACTCCTGCAAGTTATAACACGCCTTTGGGTTTAGCAAAAACTATTTTATCAAACTTATCCGATAATGATGAGATATTTATTGCTGAAATGGGAGCAAAACAACTTGGCGATATAAAAGAACTTTGTTTGATGGTTGAACCGCAAATTGGTGTTATCACAGGTATTGGTAATCAACATTATTTGACATTCGGTAGTATGGAAAATATTATCAAAACAAAGAGTGAACTTGCGGATTTTATTTCGGCTAGTAACGGAAAATTGTATTTTAATACTGATAGTTTAATTGTAAAAGATATATGCAAAAACTACTCAAATGCGATTGATGTTTCGATAGAAAATAACTATTTTAAAGTGTCTAATATCACGACAAACAAAGATGGTTCTTCGTTTGTTCTTGAGAAAGATGGCGAAATAAGAAAATGTAAAACAATACTTCTAGGAAATCATAATATATCAAACATTATTTTGGCATGTAATATTGCTGTTGATTTGGGACTTTCGTTTGATGAGATTGTTCATGGAATTGAAAAACTTAGAACTGTTCCACATAGACTTGAGATTATAAAATCATCAAGTTCGTATACAATTATTGATAATTCTTATAATAGTTCTGTGCAGGGTAGTGAAGCAAGTATTGATGTTTTGTCTAAGTTTAGTGGTAAAAAATTTGTTATAACTCCAGGGCTTGTGGAACTGGGAAAAGAACAATTCAATGCCAACTTTGAGTTTGGTAAAACGATGGCTGGAGTTTGTGATTATGTTATTATTGATAGCATGATTAATTATGATGCTATCAGTGCTGGGTTAATTTTTGCTGGTTTTGATGAAGAAAAAATACTTAGAGCTGGTAGTTTGTCACAGGCGGTTCAGGTGCTAAATACATTAATCGAAGCTGATGATGTTGTTTTATTTGAAAACGATTTGCCTGATAATTATTCTTAAAAAATGAAGTTAAATACTTCATTTTTTTGTGTCAATTTTTTGCATTATTCATACAATAATTTAGGAGTTATTTATGGAAAATGTATTATTGGTTTTTGGTGGTGTTTCTTATGAACATGATATTTCAGTTGTGACGGCTTTTCAAATTTTTAAAAAGTATAAACTTGAAGACAAACGTCTTGTTTTATTTTATGTTTCGAGAGATGGTAGATTTTATGTTTGTAATGAGAAAAAAGTATCTATTTTGGATTTTGCAAAGAATAAATTTAGTCCAAGTTTAAAGGGGATTAAAGAAGTTGTTTTTGTGAGTGGCGAAAACGGAAGAATTTTTACAAAAACAAGATTTGGATTAAAAGAAATGTTATCGGCTAGCACTGCAATTTTTGCGTGTCACGGTGGCGATGGCGAAAATGGAAAACTTGTTACAATGTTTGAAAAGTTTGGTTTTAATGTGTCAGCTGGTTCATCAGATGCACTTGCAGTTTGTATGGATAAATATCTATTTAAAATGGTATCAAAGGGAATGAGAATACCTGTTGTGCCTGGGTTTAAAGTTTGTAAATACGATATAGAAAATGAAAGCTGTAAATTAAAAAGGAAATTGGGTTTTTTAGGATATCCTGTTGTTATGAAAATTAATTCTGGTGGAAGTTCCATTGGGTTATTTATTGCTGAAAACTTTGAAGATTTTATCAAAAAAAGCATTGAAGCGTTTGAATTAGATGATGAAATTATTGTCGAGCGATTTATCAAGAATGCAAGAGAATTTAATATTGCTATTTTAGGAGATAAAGATAAATATGAAATATCAGATATTGATGAGCCGGTAAAAACTAAAGATGTTCTAACGTTTGCTGATAAATATTTATCTAAACCATCTGGAAAAGTTAAAGGAAAGGGGTCGATGGAAAATTCATTGCGAAAAATTCCGTTAGATTTAGATGAGTCTCAGGTGACGAAAATGAAGAAGATTACTGAAAAGTTGTTTTTAAAACTTGGGCTACGTGGTGTTATACGTATAGATTTTTTATATGATGCTAGTTCAAGAAAAATTTATGTGTGTGAAGTTAATGCAATTCCAGGGTCACTGGCATATTATTTTTATAAGAAGAACAGAATCATTGTTAATGATTTAATAGAAAAACTTATAATTAGTGCAAATAATTCTAAAAATAAATGCGGTATAAAAAAAGAATTTATGGTTGATGTTTTAAGTAAAGAATAATTCGTTAATTTACGAATTATTTTTTTTGTATTTTTCGCTTATTTTGTTTTGTAAAAAAAAGTGATTATTGTATAATTATAGTAGTAAAAAGGCAAAGGTTTGTTATGAATAATTTTTTCTTTGATAATTCTGATTATGATTTATTTAAAAAAGCTTTGCGTTCAACAAAGAATGAACCCGTTGTTATTAGTATTTTGTCAGATGATAACAGTTTGAAGGAAGACGGAGATAACAATAGTTCATCTACTACTGTTAGAAAGCAAATGAGTTCCAAGTTTCAAGCGTCACCGTTTGATAAGTTTTTTGGTCCAAGAAAAAAGAGAACAGACCCTGTTGATATGAAAGACTTTTCTTCTTGGAAAAATAAAAATTATAGAGAAAGTGAAAAACAAATTAACGAAACGCCTGAAGAAACAAAGAAATTTTCATTTAGCGATTATTTGAGTGCAAAAACGAGAGAAGAAAAGTTTAATGAAGAAGATAAACTAAAAAATGAATCACAAAAATCTATTGAGCAAATGTCGTCTTCTGATGAAAACTTTGCAAAATTTTCATTGGATAGTTACTTGAATAAGTTAGAGCAAGAAAGTAAAGCTAAAAAGGATTTTGCTGAAAGCGAAGATTTAATTGACCTTAATACATCTGACGAAGTTATGTCTGATTTAGATAACCAAGATGAAAACTTTGCCGTTGATTCTAATGTTGATATTGAAGATTTTACGTTTGGTGGAGATGTTGGTGGCGATAAGTTTTCTATTGATAAAGAAGAACTTGATAGTGTTAAGGCGAGATTAGAAAAGAAAGCTAGAGAAGAAAATAACATTAAAGACAAGCCAACAACAAAGGTTATTTCTACAGAAGAAATTAATGAACTCAAAGGTAAAACCGATGAAGATGACGAGTTTAATCTTGATAAACTTGGAATTGAAGATGATATTGAAAGAGTAAATAGTAAAATTGAATCATTAAATAAAATCTTACAAGTTACTGGAGATGGAGAGACCGAATCACCAAAAGTTGAGCATAAGAGATTTGTTGAAGTTAACAAAAATTTTGATAAATCACAAAAGACTGGTGATAATGACCAAGAAACCGTTGTTAAAGAAGATACTGATGAAGAAAGTTTAGTTGAACAAAGTCAAAATCAAGATGAGATTGGTGTTGTTGAGCCTGTGAAAATTGATGGTTCAATAAATAGTGATGAGTTAGATGATGAAGAAGATATTGATGTTGAACAGTTGATTGATGAGTTGGAAATTCCTGAAGATGTTAATTCATCTAATAACTTGCAAAAAGAAGACGTTGAATCATTGATGGAAGGTCAAGAAACAACTGCAACTGAAACCAATATTGATGAAAATTATGACATGTCTCCAAGCGATTATGGTGATTCTTCAAAATATACAACAGAAATCAATAAAAACGCAGATTATTTAACCAAAGCTGACTTTAAGAACTTCACTGAAGAAATTGTAAATAAATTTTCTGAAATGTATCGTGATAAGCCAGTTAGTGATGGTCAAAACTATGAGCAACCTTATGTTGATGCCCAGCAAGTCACTTCTTACACTCAACCTTATATTGCACAGCCCGGGGTTAATCAAGATCTTTATGCTCAGCAGTCTGAACTTCAAGCTAAAATTGTTGAACTTTTGGAGCAAAATAAAAAGACTGATCAAGATGTTGCCGAAAAACTTCAAATTGCTGAAATGGAAAAGCAACGTGTTGCAAAAGAATATGAAGCTAAACTTCACGAGCTTGAAACTTCTATAAGACAACGTGAAGAAGAAGCAAGAAAACAAGCCTACATTGAAAAGCTTAAATCAGATATTAAGATTAAGAAATCAGAATCTAGACTTAAACAACGTGAAGAACAGATTAGAGAGACTGAAAAAATTAGTTCTGAAAAACAATTTGCTGGCGAAAAACTTAAGTCGGAACTTAAGAATAATTTGAATGTATCAAATCTTGAAATGGATAAGAAATTACTTGAATGTGTAAATAAATTCCATAAAGATGTGAAGATTGAAATTGATGATGAACCTGAAGAAATTGAAGAAGTAAAGAGACCAACCAGAACTAGAAATAGGACGAACAAAACAACTAGAAGGAGAAGTACGGTTAGCTCAAGAATGAGAACAAGAGTGCCAAGAAGAAAAATCGATAGTGATATTATTGGTGGAATTAATTTTGACTAAACTTTAGGACGTGATGATGAAATTTTTAAAAAAAGTAAAAGAAACATTTTTAGCATTATTACCGCTAGTGGTAATAGTGCTTTTTGTACATTGCTTTTTTTATAAGTTTGATAGTTCTATTTTAATTAAATTTTTGATTTCTGTTATTATTGCAAGTTTTGGCGAAGCATTGCTTTTGACCGGTATTGATTCAACGATTATGCCCATGGGTGAGTTAATGGTTCAGTCGGTTAATAAAGCTTCAAAATTTATTGTATTTATATTTTTTGCTGTTGTGTTTGGAATGTTTGCAACAATAGCTGAGCCTGATGTTTCGGTTTTTGCTGGACAGGTTGTTGATGCAGGTGTAAATATCTCAAAAAATATATTAGTGTTTTTAATCGGTGCTGGAGTTGGTATTGCGATTGCTTGTGGAATTATTAGAATTGTAAAAAATATAGATGTTAAATATATTTACTTATTTATATTTGCAACAATCTTTTTGCTTTGTACACAAGTTCCAAATGAATATATTGCTCTTGCATTTGATGCGGGTGGGGCGACTACGGGTATTATCACTGCACCATTTTTGCTTGCCGTGTCTTCAGGTGTTTCAAATAAGGTAAATAAAAATGATAACAAAGAAGTTTTTGGTATGGTTGGTATTGCTTCACTTGGACCAATTATTTCTTCGCTGTTAGTGTTTATATTTATGAAAAATTCAGCAGGTGGCTCAAATGTTGTAACTTCTGAAACAGTATCAATTTTTGTTTCAGTTTTTAAACAAACAACACTTGCGATTATCCCTCTTACAATAGTTTTCTTTGTGTATGAATTATTACTTATAAAATTGCCAATTAGTAAAAAACTATCTCTGCTTGTTGGCTTAGTGATTACATTTTTAGGTCTATATCTATTCCTGTTTAGCATTGATTTTGGAATATCAGCAATGGGAACACATATCGGTAAGTTTATAGAGACTTTATCGTTGCCACTGGTTATTTTGTTTTGTGTTATTATTGGATTTGTTATTGCATTTTCAGAACCATCTGTTGTTGTGTTGTCAAGGCAAGTTCAAGATGCTACGAAGGGTAATATTTCAAGTTTTGTGGTATTGATTTCTATTGCAATTTCAATGGCTCTTGCGATTTTTGTTGCTGTTATAAAAATTGTTTATCAAATTAACTTTTTCTATATAATCTTGATTGGTTATGTTATAGCACTTGCTTTGATGTTTTTTGTTCCTTCGTTGTTTACGGGACTTGCATTTGACTCTGGTGGTGTTGCTTCCGGTCCAATGACATCAGCGTTTTTGCTTCCAATAATGATTGAGTTTGCTTCATCAAAAGCTAGTTCAATTTCGGGGTTTGGTATAATTGGTATTGTTTCGGTATCTCCAATAATAGTGTTGCAAATCTTAGGATTTATTTACAAAATGGGTCTTAACAGGCAATCTATGAAAGACAAAAAACGTGCTATTAAAGTTTCATATACATTTGATATGTATTCAAATATCGAAATGCTTGAAAATGAATATAAATTAAAATATAGGAATAGGAAAAATGAAAAATAAAAATTCAAGAAAGGCTGTTATTGTGCCACAACAATTTCACCCAACTCAGATTGGGGAACTGTCAATGTTTTGTGTCTCGATAAAAGAAAATAAATTAGACGATTTATTGGAATTTATTTTAAATAATGGCGGTAGGGTTATTTCGGCAATACCATGTGCCGGTATTTCTCATAGTTCTTTTGAAACCGTAATTGATGGATATAAAAAAGATTTTTATTTTGTTATGTCGATGTGTCAAAGGGAAATAGTTGATACATTAATGCTTAATTTGTGTAGAACTTTTGAAATAAATAAAAAAGGAAATGGAAAGGCATTTGTTCTAGATATTTTAGGATATATGGGAGCAAAAGGACCATTTGTGGAGTAAGGGTATGGAGAAATTAATTGATACAATTTTTGAAGAAGATAATATTTTTTCTGAAGGTGAATTTAAATTAGTTTTCACTTCAGTTAAGCGTGGTTATGAAGGGGAAGTGTTAGAAGCTGCAAAACTTGAAGGACATTCAGGTGCTATTGTTATGCAAGCAAAAGCCGTTGAAAAAGTAAGAAAAAGATTTTTTGGGTTTAGTGTTGACCCTGAAAGTTCAGTTGTTTTAATGATTGTTAAGGCTGATATTGTTTTGCCGGTTATTAAATCAATTTATAGTATTGTTGATTTTAAATCAGAAGCACGTGGAATGTTGTTTGTTTTGCCGGTTTCAATGGTTTGTGGACTTGATGAAACCTATGAAAAAATAGATATTGTTTAGTATGGAAATAAAAGATAAAAACAAAAGGCGATTAATTTTAATCGTCTTTTTTGTGCTTTAAAATTAGGTCGATTATCTTGTAAGTTCCATCTTCAAACTTTTGTTGTTTTATTGCTGAAACGATGTTTTTTGATTGATTTTCGAGAATTTTTAACGTATTTTGCAGTTTTTCTGATGTTAATTCATTTTGAAAAATAATTTTTGCTACTCCTAATTTGTCTAAATATTTTGCATTATCAATTTGGTCTCCACGAGATATTCCTTTTGGTAGTGGAATAAAAACTGTTGGGATTTGGTTTGCTAGTAATTCTATTATTGTGTTTGCACCTGCTCTGGAAATCGCAAAATCTGTTGCTCTGAAAATCGTCCAAATATTATTGCTAAATTCAATTTGTTTGTAGTCTTTGGATTGAATATTTTTATTAAGATTACCTTTTCCAACTAGATGTATAACAAAATATTTTTTAGTAAGGTCATTTATGGATTTGAAGATTACATCATTTATTGGTTTTGCTCCCAAACTTCCGCCGGTTACAAGTAAAATTGGTTTGTTGGTTTCAATCTTTAGTTTTTCTTTAGCTTCTTGTTTAGTTAGTGGTGATAGTGGGAGTGGCGAACCGGTATAAATAAATTTTTTATTATTTTTCGCTGTTATTTGGAAGTTTGTGCAAATGACTGTTGAATATTTGCTTGCGATTTTATTTGCTAGTCCCATAGTTATATCGCTTTCATGAGAGATGATTGGTATGTGTAACTTATGAGCAGAAATAACAACCGGTAAACTTACGTATCCGCCTTTAGAAAAAACTATTGCAGGTTTTAGTTGCTTTAAAATTTTTGTTGCTTGATTTATAGACTTTGATAGTTTGATTGGAAGTAATATGTTTTTGAATAAATTTTTTCGTACAAGTTTTACCGCAGAAATTGAATGATATTCATAATCTGTTTGAGTGGTAATTAATTTTTTTTCAATTCCATTTTCTGTTCCAATATAAACGATTTTATTGAAATATTTTTTTAGTTCGTGTGATAAATTAATGTTTGGACAAACGTGTCCTGCAGTTCCGCCACCTGTCAAAACTATGGATTTATTCATATTCTTATTTTATGCAATATCGTTATTTTTAGACATCTAAAACCATAAAGCAATGTTAAAATTTGACATCAATTTTTTTATATTATATAATTAAATTAGGAGAAAGTTATGGAACAAGATAAAAATAAAACTAATATGCAAAGGGTGTTTGAAGAATATAATAAAGCGGGGAGTGTTCCTGCAAACGGATTTACAAAAGAACAATTAAGCTCGCACCCAAAGGCGAAAGCTATTAGAAAAGTTATTGAACTTGCCCAAAAAGATATTGTTAAAGATGCGTTTCATGTTTTTGAAGAATTTAATGTTAAGTTTAAATATTCTTCAAGTGATAATATGCATTTAGGAGAAAGTCCAATTAATGCTATGGCTTTTGAGTTTGATGAAAATGAAAAACAAAATTTGACAGTTTCTGTTAATTTCAATTTTTCAAAGCTTGGTCAACTTGGAGATGTTGAACTTTATTCGGCTGTTTATAAAACGATGTATGACTCATTGATGAAGAAAAGAGAATCGGTTTCTACAAATAATTATGTATTTGGGAAAAAAGATGAGATACAAGAAAATGAACCTGCAGTTAATGATGAAAATTTTGACCGTGAAGGAAATTATGTAGAGCGTCCTAATTCTTTGCTTGAGTATATTGCTAAATTTCTTAAAGAATTTTTTGGATATGACCAGGATTTTAGTAAGTTAGATGCAAAGTCAATTTCTAATTTTAAGCCAAACGAAGATTATTCAAAATGTGCAGAAAAAATTGCTCATAATATTTCAAGTGGGGAAATTTCGCCACTTGAAGTTTTTGATAATCCTGCTGGTAAAAATTTAGTTGCTGAAAGATGTAAAAAAGTTGAAAAAGCTGGGAATAGTCAACAAGTTACATATTTGCTTGGAGTGTTTTCTCAAAGAGAGTTTAATGTTTTAAAATCGAACAATCCACAAGACATTATGAATTTTTGTGAAAAGTATGCACGAACGGTTTTAGCTCAAAGCAATATAGATGCAAATGCTGTTCAAGTAACATTTAGACCTACTGGTTCAGTTGGTTCATATTTGGATTATGGAAACAGACAAGAAGTAAATATTAACATTAATGAAGTCATGAGACAAAATAATCCGGCTGAAGTTGTTATGACAATTCAACACGAACTTACTCATGCTATTGATTCGACAATTAACAAAAATAATGGCGTTGTTGGGCAGGGCGATTATGGGTTGGTTGATAACTTGGTTGGTGGCACAAGAGTTTCTGAACTTGACACTCGAGATGTTGTCAATGACGAATTTGGCAAAAACTATGCAAAAGTTACTGATTATTTTAAGGAATTAAAAGAAGTTTGTTATAGAATTAATCCAAATGAAAGAAGTGCAAGGCAGGGCGAGCTTGTTGCCATTGAATTTATGCAAGGTTTGCATACAGATGCGGAAATGAAAAACTATATCAAAAATTCGATTGATAGTTATAACAACTACCAAACCAAGGTATTGTCAGCTCTTGAAAAAGCTCCAGCAATGAGAAATAAATTTATTAGTGAAATCAATGGGATTGTTAAAGAAGGTTCTGTAACATCACAAGAAATAAAAAAAATGCTTGATTATATTGATGTAATAATTACTAAATATGCTGGAAAGTTTAATGAGCAACAATATATTGAACAAGCAAACAAAGTGAAACAAGAATTGGGTAATATTGAACAAGCTAAAGAGTTGGAGTGAGATTAATAATAAAATAAATATAAGACGAGTTTATTTTAAAAACTCGTTTTTTTGTATGAAAATTCGATAAATTCAAGAAAAAACAACATTTTTAACGTTTTTTTGTTTGCAAAAAAAAGATTTTTGTTGTTATAATTGACATGTTAGATAAAAAAGGAGAAGTATAATGACTGAGAAAAATGAAAAGCTAGATAGCCAAGGAACAAAAAAAACTGCATCAAAGAAATCTTATGATGCAAAGGATATTCAAATTTTGGAAGGGCTTGATGCTGTTCGACTTCGTCCAGGTATGTATATTGGAACAACTGGTGTTAAGGGACTTCACCATTTGGTTTGGGAAATTGTTGATAATGCTGTTGATGAAGCTGCAAACGGATTTTGTGATAGGATTATTGTAACACTTAATATTGATGGCTCGATTTCTGTGGAAGATAACGGAAGGGGTATTCCTGTTGCTGAGCACCCAGTTAAAAAGGTTTCAGCTGCGGAAGTTGTTTTTACTGAACTTCATGCTGGTGGTAAGTTTAATAATGAAAACTACGCCTTTTCTGGTGGTCTTCACGGTGTTGGTGCGTCAGTTGTTAATGCTCTTTCTAGGTGGCTTAAACTTGAAATTTCACGTGATGGTAAAAAATATATTCAAGAGTATGAAAGCAAAGAAGATAAAAACGGAAAAGTTAAGGGTGGTGTTCCTAAATATCCTTTAAAAGAAAGTGGTGTGAGTGTAACTCATGGAACAAAAGTAACTTTTATGCCTGATGATAGAATCTTTGAAACTATTACATTTAATAAAGATACAATAAAAGAGCATTTGGAAGAAGTTGCTTTTCTTAATAAGGGATTGGAAATTAATTTTATTGTTGAAGCTGAGAATAGTGCAGATTCAAAATCTTATTGCTTTAAATATGATGGTGGTATAATTGACTTTGTTAAATATATCAATAGTTCAAAGAGTCCGCTATATCCTGAACCAATTTATATTTCAGGAGAAGTAGATGGTATTAAAGTTGAAATTGCAATGCAACATACTGACTCATATACTGAAAGTACATTTTCTTATGTAAACAACATTCAAACGCCAGATGGTGGTACACATGAAATTGGATTTAAGAGTGGTTTGACAAAAGTACTGTCAGATTTAGCATCTAAAAATTTAGCAAAAAATAAAAATGCCGATAGTTTGGTTGGAGATGATTTTAGAGAAGGGTTAACAACTGTTATGCTTGTAAAAATGAAAACAGTTGAATTTGAAGGTCAAACAAAAACAAAACTTGGTAATCCGCAAGCGAGACCCGCTGTTGAAAGTGTTGTTATTTCGGGGCTTAATGAATACTTTTCTAATAAAAAGACTTCTAAAATTTTGTCAAGTGTGCTTGAAAAAGCTATGGGGGCTGCAAAAGTCCGTGAAGCTTCAAGAAAAGCAAAAGAAATCGCTAGACAAAAGAACTCTATTGAAAATTCAACATTAATTGGTAAGCTTGCATCATGTACTGGTAAAAATTATGTTAATAATGAAATATTTATCGTTGAAGGTGATTCGGCTGGCGGAAGTTGTAAGCAAGCAAGAGATAGACACTTCCAAGCAATTTTGCCACTTCGTGGAAAACCATTAAACGTTGAGAAAAAACGTATTGACCAAGTGTTAATGAATGAAGAATTTAGAACACTTATATCTGCTCTTGGTGCTGGTATTGGCGAAGATTTTGATGTTGATGCAATCAAGTATAATAAAGTTATTATTTTGGCAGATGCTGACCAAGATGGTTTCCATATCAGAAGTATTCTTTTAACATTCTTCTTTAGATATATGAAGAAACTTATTACTAATGGGCATGTGTTTATTGGACTTCCACCACTTTATAGAATATCTAAGCGTGATAAAATTGAGTATGTTTACTCTGACGCGGAGCTTCCAGAAGCTATAAAGCGAGTTGGAAAAGGTTACAAACTTCAAAGATATAAAGGTCTTGGCGAAATGGATAAAGACCAGTTGTGGGATACAACTATGGACCCAACACAAAGAACGTTAATTCAAGTTACTATTGAAGATGCTGCAGAAGCTGAAAAAATTATCTCTACTTGGATGGGGGATAATGTTGAAAATAGAAAAGATTATATAGCAGAACATGCAAATTTCTCGAGAGTGGATTCGCTTTCAGAATTTATTACAAAGAAAAAATAAGGAGCATTATAAATAATGAGTGATGAAGAAATCAAAACACCTGAAATTCCTATAGAAAATGTCGAAGAAGAACCTGAAGATGTAAATGTTATTGATGGCTCTAGTTTTGGTAAAAGTGTTATTCAAAAAGATATTGATGTCGTTATGAGTGAATCGATGATTCCTTATTCTGAGCATGTTATTTTGGAAAGGGCACTTCCTAGAGTAGAAGATGGTTTAAAACCTGTTCAAAGAAGAATTCTTTACACTCTGCATGAGCTTGATATTACTCCGGATAAAGATTACAAGAAAAGTGCTAGAATTGTTGGGGAATGCTTAGGAAAATTCCACCCACATGGCGACACTTCTGTTTATGATGCAATGGTTCGTATGGCACAAGACTTTAATATGCGTGAAGTTTTGGTTGATGGACATGGTAACTATGGTTCAGTTGATGGCGATGGTGCAGCTGCTATGCGTTATACTGAAGCTAGAATGGCACCACTTGCACTTGAAGTTTTAAAGGATTTAGATAAAAACACCGTTGATTGGACACTTAATTTCGATGATACCTTGCAAGAACCGGTAACTTTGCCTTGCCGTTTTCCTAATATTTTGGTTAATGGTGCAAATGGTATTGCGATTGGCTTGGCAACAAATATTCCTACTCATAATCTTGGCGAAGTTATTTCGGGTGCTATTGCGATGATTGATAATCGTGATATTACACTTAAAGAAATGATGAAAATTATTCCTGGTCCAGATTTTCCAACAGGGGGTTATCTCATTGCAGGAGAAGAACTTAAAAATGCTTATGAAACTGGTAAAGGTAAAATTGTTATTCGTGCAAAAGTTCATATTGAAGGAAAACCTGGCGAAAAACAAAATATTGTTATCACTGAACTTCCATATCAAGTTAACAAGGCTAAATTGTTGCAAAGAATTTTGGAAGTTAGAGATAGTAAAAAATATGATTTATCCTGCATAACGGAAATTCTTGATGAATCTGACCGTTCGGGTATGCGTGCTGTTGTGAGATTAAAGAAAGATAGCGATGTAAATAAGGTTTTGGAAATTTTATTTAAAGAAACCGACATGCAAATCTCTTATGGTATTAATATGGTTGCCATTGCAGATGGAAGACCACAACTAATGGGACTTTTGGATATATTATCGTATTATATTAATTATCAAAGAGACGTAATTTACAGAAGGACAAAGTATGAACTAGATATTGCAAAAGAGAGAGAACATATTTTGCTTGGACTTATTATTGCAGTTCGTAATATTGATGAAGTTGTTAAAATTATTAAAACTTCTGAAGATACTGCGGAAGCTAAGCGTAGACTTATGGAAAGATTTAATCTTTCAGATAGGCAAGCTCAAGCTATTCTTGATATGCGTTTGGCTCGTCTTACTTCACTTGAAATTTATAAACTCGAACAAGAACTTAAAGAAGTGCAAGAATTGATTGCTAGATTAACGGCTATTTTAAACTCAAGACAATTACAATTTGATATAATAAAATCAGAAATGCTTGAAATTAAGAAAAAATATAAAAATCCAAGAAAAACAACGGTTATTGATAGTGTTGAAAACTTTAAGGTTGCAGACTCAGAATCACTTGCTCAAAAATCAAATCAAAATATTATTGTAAGTTTATCAGCTAATGGGTTCATAAAAGCGATGCTTCCATCAACTGTTACAGGTTCTAGTAAGGTTTGGACTGATAAATCAAGACTTGCAGAAGCTCATACTTGTTTGCTTAAAACTAAATCGAATAGTAATATTTTGGTATTTACAAATATTGGTAATGTATTTAAGATTGATGCGAATGGATTAACGCTATCAAAATGGAAAGAAAAAGGTATTGAATTTGCTAAGCTTGTTCGTGGAGAGAAACCTGATGAAAGGCCAGTTGCATTAGTTGAAGAAAATCCTGAAGATGCTGAAACTAAGCTTTTGTTCTTTACGAAGGAAGGTATGATTAAAAAGACTGCGTTATCTGAATATTCGCTTGCGAAATCATTGTATCAAGCAATAAAACTTAAAGAAACAGATGAACTTATCAATATTGAAATAGATAAACCTAACACAACTCTTATGTTTGTTACTGCTGATGGTATTGGCCTTAATGCTGAAAAATCAGATATTCCAGTTCAAGGCAGAATTTCTGGTGGTGTTAAAGGTATTGCTCTTGGAGAAGGCGATGAAGTTGTTTCTGTTAACCAGGTTGAAGCAGGGCAAAACATTTGCATTGTTTCTAATAAAGCTTATGCAAAACAAATTAATACTTCAGAAATTGATGTTATGGCTAGATATAGAAAAGGTGTTAAAGTATTTGATTTGAAAGGTGAAAAGTCTAGCGGAACAAAAATTGTATGTTCTGGTGTATTTGGCGATGAAGATGATGTTATCATTCAAACTGAATATGAAGAATATTCAGCAATTTCTGTTAAATCAATAAGCGAAGATACAAGGTCAAGCAAAGGAAAATCGCTTTCAGTAGAAGATAATAAAGAAGTTAAGTATGCTTTGATTAGAAAAAATAATTAATAAAAGTCTCTAGTTAAAAACTAGAGATTTTTTTATGATTGGTTAATTTATTTGACCAAATTATTTGTGTTTGATATAATGGTATTGTGTAAAAATATAAGGGGGTAGAGATGGCTAAGAATAAAAAGAAAGAACCAAAAGTTGAAAAAGTTTTTGGCGATAAATCTGAGCAAGTTGAAAGTTCTGCACAAGAAGAAAACTTAAGCGAAACAGAACAGATTAGTGATGTTGATGGTATTCTAGGCGAAAAAACCCCTGAAGATAATTTAACTGAAAGTCAAAGAAAAAAGCTTGAAAAACTTAATAATGTAAAAAATAAAATCTCTAAGATTTTAAAATCATCAAACATAGAAATTATTGATGAAAACTTTGATGATGAGTATGATTACGGCACAGCTGATACAAGAGATGGTCAATCACAACAAGATTATGATTCACTTAAAGCCTTATATGGTGGAAAAGATAAGAATAAAAAAGATGAATTAACTCTTACGATTGATGATTTTGATTATACATACATTGGTCAATATTTGGAAGAATATGACCTTATGCATATGAAGAATATCAAAAAGGTTAAAATTCAGAAAAAGCGTAATCCAAAAATAAAGAAATTTTTAATTATTTCTTCAGTAGTTTTGATAGTGGCTCTTGGGGCTGTTCTTGGTTTTTTGTTTACAAGAGAAGATCCTGTATATTTAAAAGCTGTAACGTTAAGTCAAAAGGAAAGAGTATACAACATTAATGGTATTTTTGAAGATACAGGGTTGTTCTATTATGCTGAGTATTCAGATGGAACTGTAAAAAAAGTTAAACTTGAAATGTCTCATTTTAATAGTGAGCTTTCGACTGGTAAGTTTGTTAAAACTGGTGAAAATAATGAAGATATCATGTTTGAAAATGTTGGAACGGCTAATCTTGTGTTTACATACGAAGGATTTAATGTAACATATGTTGTAACGGTTACAAGAAAAAATGAGACAGGCATTCAAGCAGTTTATGATTCAAAGATATTTAATCTAAATAATGGAGATGTCATTACAACTGACATGCTTTGGTTCTTTATTGAATATGAAGATGATACAGAACACCCAGTGTATACAGATTTATCAAAATCGCTTGTAATAATTATTGATGGAACTGAATATACTTATCAAACAGGTCAAACTAATGGTTATAGAATTACTGGTGGTTCAAATACATCTTCAACAATAAAAATTCGTTACGGAAATTTTGAAAAGACTTTGGAATATGGTAAATCGAGAGTATAGTAAAAACATAGCATAAATTGCTATGTTTTTTTATGAATTATTTTATTTGATTGGCTGTTGCTTTGTAAGGAACTCTAACCGCTCTATTATTGTTATTGGTTAAATTCTTATTTTGAATTAATGATTTGTTAGTTTGTTGATTACTGATTTGATTTTCATTTGAGTCTTTTAATTCTAAATTTGTTTGATTATTTTGTTGAGTTCTATCGGCTCGAATTGTTCTGTTTGTTTGAGGATATGATGAAATATAGTTGGTATTGTCTAGATTATGATTGTTTGTTGTCTCTGAAATTCTTTGATTATTTTGACGATTTAATCTTTCTTGTCTTCTTAGTTTTGCTCTTTGAGATGGTGTTAATTTATTGTAATCATCGTTATTTTGATTAATATTTGGTTGAATTTTAGGATTATTGTTTCTATTTTGCGTTTTTTCTTCTAATGTCATTAAATTATTATTTGATGATTTGTTATTAATATAATTATTTTGTTTTTCTTTTGCTGTGATATTATTTGTTGTTTGATTTGTGTTATTGATAATATTTTGGTTATTTAAAGAATTTTGTGTTGATGTGTTATTTGTTGTGCTTATCATGTTTATAGACTCGGCGATATTTTTTGCTATTTCTGTATTTTCATTTGTTGTTGTAGAAGATGTTAAATTTGATAGCATATTTTCATATGTTGAAGTTAAATTGTTTTGATAATAACAAGAAGATTCTGTTAAGTTTTGTTCGAGAATGTTTATAATTGATTCAATAGCTGAAATTGTTGAATCAATTTTATTTGAGCGAATTTCTAATGCTTCGCCTGATTTAATTATATAATAATTGACAATGTTGTTATTTGTTTCTGTTTCAAGAAGATTGCTTGCTAAGCCAAGTTGATTTTTTACCATTCCACGATTGCCATTTAAAAACGAAGCATTTTCTTTAATTACATTAACATAAGCGTTAATTGCTTTTTTATTTTCTTCTGTTAAGGTTACATTTCCACTGTAAATTTCATTTACATAAATCATAAGAATTGCACGTTTTAAAATAAGTTTATTTATTTTTTCGCTAATATCTTCAGATGTGGTTTCAATTTTTTCGGTTGAAAATTGCATTGATAAATTAATCTCATTATCATTGCTTGTTAATGAAATGTAGGGTGTGGTTGACAAAACATAAAGTTTAAAGTTATCGGTTCTTTCACTTGGTTTTGTTATAGTATTCTCTATATTTGTATTTTTTGCTAACGCATTAAACATTGTTTTTTCGTTGTATGCTGATACTATTTTTCCAAGATTAGAACTTGTGTTATTTGTGTCAACATAATCAAGTTTGTTTAAGCTTGATACAAAGTCGTTTACTCCATTGTTTATTTTTTGAGCAATTTTTGTGTTGCCGTTTGCACAACCAATAGCAGTTCCTGCTGTCATGGAACAAAGTGTTGTAATCATAATTTTCTTTATTTTTTCTTTCATAATTTACTCCTTTTATCTATTTTTATTTTTTGTAATATTGTAAAAAATATTTATAAATTGAATAAAATCTATAATATTTTGGAAATATTTGAGTAGATTTGCGTTTTTGGAGAGGATTTTATGAATAATGAGAAAATAAAAAGAAATGAAGAATATTTAATATATGTTGAAAAACAGACGCCTAAAACTGGCTGGTTCAATTCACTTTTTCATGCGTTTATTGTTGGTGGAACAATTTGTTGTATGGGGCAAATGTTTGGAGATATTATAAAAGCATATAATCCCAATATGGATATATTAAGAGTTGGTGCTTGGATTAATATAATAGTTATAACAATCACAATTTTGCTCACAGCATTTGGTGTGTTTGATAGAATTGCAAAATTTGGTGGGGCTGGAACATTTATACCGATTTCTGGTTTTGCTAATAGTATTGCATCTTGTGCGATTGAGTTTAAAAATGAAGGATTAATCTTTGGTGTTGGTTCGAAAATGTTTTATGTTGCTGGGCCTGTGCTTGTTAATGGTGTGGGATACTCAATAATTGTTGGGCTTGTTTATTTACTTATTGGGTTACTATAAATTGGTTTTGATATTTAATGTTTCCGTGCTATAATAATTTATATGAAACTAAGTCCTAAGATAAAGTTGCGATGCTTAATTAGAATTGCTTTTGCAGTTCTATTTTGTTTTTCTAATTTTTGCTTTAAATTTAATTTTCAAAATAATGATAATTTTGCTAGTGTTAAAGCTGTAAATTTGGAGCTAACTGAAACCGATATTATAAATTTGGCTAGTTTTGATTCAAGAGATTATGGTTGGGTTACTCCTGTTAAAGACCAAGGAGATTCATCATTGTGTTGGGCTTATGCTGCTGTTTCAGCATCGGAAACTTCGATTTTAAAAAGCGGTATTGATAAAAATGTTACAAAAGATACTTTATCTTTATCTGCAAAAAGTATTGGTTATGGAAGATACAATAGACCCGCAGACCCGCTTGAAAATGTTGTTGGAGAGAGTGGCGGTAATTGGTTAAATTCTTCAGGAGAATCATCTTATGCTGGAATATTAATGTCTCAATGGTGGGGATTAATGTCTGATTCTCTTTCTGTATCAACTAATGCTTATGAAAATAATTCATATAAGTTAAATAATATGATAAAAGTTTATGATGATAATACATTTTATGATTTTGATACACGAATTTCGGAGATGAAAAAGGCGATTGCAAAATATGGGGCGATTACTTTTAGTTATAATAACCTGAGAGAAGCTGAATTTTATAATCCTAAACGTGAGACTGGAGATAATTATTATTTTCATGCGTGCACAATAATTGGTTGGAATGATGATATTGATGCAAGTAATTTTGTCCCAAGTGGCACGGTAAAAAATGGTGGGTGGCTTGTTAAAAATAGTTATAGCAGTTTGCCTTATTTTTGGTTGTCGTATGAATGTGTAAGCTCTAATATTTATGCGTTTGATTTTTCAAATCACGATAAATATGATTACAATTATTTTTATGATGATTCTGTAAATGGTGGACTTACTGAAGATTTGAAAACTCAATATGTGGCAAATATTTTTGAGCCTAAAAAATCCACTTCAACACAAGATGAGTACTTAAAGGCGGTTAATGTTGCTTTTGGTTGCTGGAATACGACTGTTACTGTTAATGTTTATACTAATTTAACTGATAGTTCTAACCCTGAAAGTGGTATACTGAAAACCACAAAAATACAATCGTTTACAAATTCGGGTTTTTATACAATAGAATTTGATAATCTGATTCAATTAAAGAGTGATGAGAAATTTAGTATTGTTGTTCAACTTTCCAGCACAACTAGTTCAAGCCCATATGTTTCAACTTCGCAGGGTAATGGCTTGTGTTATCGAAAAATAAATGGAAACTGGAGCAAAATAAATAATAATACATTAAGGATTAAGGCTTATACGATTTTAGGAGAAAAGCAAGATGAACAATTATCGATTGTTGATTTGCAAAATGTTCATGTTTCTTCGATTTTGGATTGTGGTTATACTGGGTTTGAAATTAGACCTAATCCTTTAATTTTTTACAATGATTTGGAATTGATTCAAGATGTGGATTATACTTGCTCATATTCAAATAATATTAATGCTTCAAGTTTTGCAAAAATTACGATTACAGGAAAAGGTAATTTTAAAGGTCAAAGAGAACTGTATTTTACAATAAACAAAGCTGAAAAACCAAATGTTGTTATTCCTGAAATAATTGAAAATTTACAAAATTATAAGACGGTATATTTAATTAATTTGCCAGATGGATTTGTTTGGAAAAATCCTGATTTTGAATTAAAAGATGGAGATAATGAAGTTTGGATTGAATATGATAATGATGATAAAAACAATTATGAGATTGTGAACTTTGTTGTGAAAGTTGAGTATAAAGAAAATGTTGTGTCTGATGATTTGAATAAAAAACCTGAAGACGATTTGGATGATTTTGATATGAGTGATGAAAATTTTGGAAATGATGATACGCAATCTGTTGAAAATGATGGATTAACATTTTTTGAAATTGGATTAATTATTGAAATTACTTGTGTTTTTGGTGGGTTTATTGGTGCTGGCACTTGGTTTTTCATTAGAAAATTAAAAAATAAATAAATAAATGTTTAGACCATTTTCCTGATGTCGGGAAAATGGTTTTTTGTTGGTTAAATGTTGAAGATTTTTGAAGTTGCAACAATTTCCCGATGTTTGAGATTTTTTATTTATATTGAATTGTTTATTATGTGTAAAAGTGAAAATTGGGTTATTGTGTTTAATTATTTTGTGTTTGGGAAAGTATTAAAGCGTTAAGTAAAATTAAAATAATTTTTGATTTGTGGGGTGTTATGAAGCTAATAAAAAAGTTTGTGTATGAATTGGAAAATTATTGTGGGGTATTTGCACATGCTGAACTGGTTGGGGATAAAGAAAAACAAGGTGTTTTTGGAAAGTATTTTATTGATTCGGTTGATGATGATAAAATGGGTGAAAAAACTTTTGAAAAAGGCGAAAGACGAATGCTTGAACGAATTTGTAGTTTGGCTATGAAGAAAGCAAAATTAAAACATGAACAGTTGGATTTGTTTTTGGGTGGAGATTTAATGAATCAGCTAGTTTCTACGAATTATGTTGCTGAAAAATTGCAGATACCATTTGTCGGAGTGTATTCAGCGTGTTCAACACTTACTGCAAGTTTGGGTGTGGGTGCTTGTCTTATTGATGGTGGTGGATTTAAAAATATTTTATGTTCGGCGATTAGTCACTTTTCGTCAGCCGAAAGACAATATCGCTATCCGCTCGAATTTGGAAATCAAAGACAATGTTATTCTCAATGGACAGTGACGGGTGGTGGTGCATTTATTTTATCAAATAGAAAGTCTGATGTGAAAATTACAAAAATATGTTTTGGAAAGGTTCAGGACTACGGAGTTTTAGATATAGCAAACATGGGTGCTGCCATGGCACCGGCTTGTGCGGATACACTTTGTAATTTTTTTGAAGAAACCGGAACAAAACCTAAAGATTATGATTTGATTGCTTCGGGGGATTTGGGGAAACTTGGTTCGGATATACTGAGAGATATGTTGGAAAAACGTGGTTTTTGTTTAGGGAGTGAATATATGGATTGTGGTCATTCTATTTATTCGTTTGATGAAGAATCATATCAAGGTGGTAGCGGTGCTGGGTGTTCCGCTTCGGTTTTTTCGGGATATATTTTAAATAAAATAAAAGAAGGCGTATTCAAAAAAGTTCTTTTAGTTGCAACTGGTGCACTTATGAGTACAATAACAAATCAACAGGGGGATTCTATTCCATCAGTTGCACATTTGATTGAATTGGTTAAAGATTAGAATTTTGCTAGAATTGTAAATGAAAAATGTAAGTATCAATGTTTTTGCGGATTGAATTTATTTAGAATGATTTTGTTATGATTGAATTATTATTTATTGTATAAAAGGAGTTGTTATGGGTCAGACGATTTGTATGTACTTAAAGGTATTTTTTATTGGTGGATTAATATGTTTAATTGGGGAGTTAATTGAAATAAAAACAAAAATAACACCGGCAAGAATTTTGGTTATATTTTTAATGGTTGGTGCAATTCTTGGAGGTTTTGGTATTTATAATTATTTGGTAGAATGGGCGGGGGCTGGTGCAACACTGCCTATAACTGGTTTTGGGAATTCGCTTGCACGTGGGGCTATTGAAGGTGCAAAAACAAATGGATTATTTGGAGCTATTGGTGGTGGTTTAATGGCGACAAGTGCTGGAATTGCTGTTTCAATAGGTTTGTCTTATATGATATCATTTTTTGTTTCATCAAAATCAAAAAAGAGTTAACGTAATAAATTAATATATGATTTCATATAATTTATTATGAAAAGAGATAAAAGAAAAAACCGCATAAATACCTTAAATTTATCAAGATTTCGGATAAAACATAAGTGTTTTGCGTTTTTCCTTTTATTTTTATTAATTTTATATTTATATTGTAGATATTTGGCTGTGCCAATAGTTATACGAAATACTGAAACTCAAATAAAAAGTTATGCAACAAAATCAATTAATTATGCGATAGCGGATACAATGAATCAGAATATAAGTTATGGAGATTTGGTTATTATTGTTAAAGATAAAAATGAGAATGTTGCATATATTGAAGCTAACTCAGTTCGAATAAATTTATTGTCAAAGAGTATGAGTAAAGTTGTTATGTTGAATTTTTTAGAGTTTGCAAAAATACCGATTAAAATTTCTATTGGTTCGTTTTCAGGGATTTCAATTTTGTCAGGAGTTGGACCAAAAGTTGCTTTTAATGTTTCTCCGTTTGGAGAAGTGTTGTGTTCATTTTCTTCTAATTTTGAATCTGCAGGAATTAACCAAACTTATCATAAATTATACTTGATTATTTCTTTAAAAATTTATGTTGTATTTCCGTTTAGAAGGTTGCAGGTAAATAGTGAATCAGAAGTATTGCTTTGTGAAACTTTGATTATAGGAAAAATTCCGGAAGTGTATTTAAATTCTGGGAGTTTAACTGAAATGTTAAACCTAGTGCCAAGTAAGTTTACTTCTTGACAAGTGGACTTTGTTGGTGGCATAATAGATATATGGAAAAAGTATATTATTTAGATAATGCTGCAACAACAAAATGTTTTGATTCTAATACTGAAATTTTTAAAGAATGCATTAGAGATTTTTATAATCCAAGTGCATCTTATATGCAGTCTTTACATGTTAGGAAAAAACTTGAAAATGCTAGAATTGGAATTTGCAATTTGCTTGGCGGTAAGAATGGAAAATTGGTTTTTACATCAAGTGCTACTGAATCAAACAATATGGTTTTTGAAGGTTTGCATTTAAGAGCTGGGCAAGTTGTTTTGGTTTCGAAGGCTGAGCACCCGGCTGTTTATGAATCTGCACATAGACTTGAAAAGAAAGGAATTATTGTTAAAGATATTCCGCTTGAAAAAGATGGTAGGGTTAATATTCAAGAATTTGAAAATTTGATGACTAAGGATGTTGCTTTGGTTTCAGTGATACATGTTTCAAATGAAACAGGTTTCATTAATGATATAAAAACTTTGTGTAAAATTTCAAAATCTATTAATCCAAAAGTAGTTTTTCATAGTGATGGTGTGCAAGCTTTTGGTAAAATAAAAATCAACTTAAATGATTTAGGTGTCGATTTATATACAATCTCCGGGCATAAAATTTATGCTCCACGTGGTGTTGCTGGACTATGGTTAAAAGGTGGAGTAAATATTGACCCGCTGCTTGTTGGTGGTGGTCAAGAAAATGGTTTAAGGTCGTCAACGGAAAATGTTTTTGGAGCTCTTGCGTTGTTTAATTCTGCGACTATTGCAGTTAATGATTTAAATCAAAATAACGCAAATGTTCTCAAAATAAGACAAAATCTGGTGCAAAAATTAAGGAAAAAACAATTTAAGTGCGGTTTTTTAATTAATGAATGTGAAAACCAATCGCCATATATTTTATCAATTTCGTTTCCAAAAATAAAGGGAGAAGTGCTAATTCATGCATTGGAAGTTGATAGTATTTTGATTTCAACAGGTTCAGCTTGTTCATCAAAGAAATCTGGTAATAGAACACTTGAAGCAATGGGAAGAACACAAGATGAGATTATAGGAAGTGTTAGAATTAGTTTTTCTCCTTATGAAGAATTTGATGAAAATTATGTTGCTGAAAGTATAATAAAAAATGTTTCTAGGTTTGAAAATAATTTAAAATAGGTTTAGGTGTAAAATGGAAAAAGTAATTTTGATTAGGTTTGGAGAAATTTTTTTAAAAGGAAAAAATAGGGGTTTTTTCGAAAAATCCTTGTTAAATAATATTAAGAAAACTCTTAGTAGTATTGATGCAAATGTTGTAAAAGTTCCTGGTAGATTTATGGTTGAAGGATTTGCAGATGATGATGAATTTGAGATTATTGAAAGATTAAAAAAAGTAGCGGGAATTTTCTCTTTTTCGCCAGCAATTTATTTTGAAACCAGCTTAGAAAATATCACTAATAATGCTATTGGAATGATGTCTAATTTGACTGGTACATTTAAAGTTTTAACTAATAGAGCGGATAAGAAATTTGAATTAAATTCAATGGAAATTTCGAGAGAAATTGGTGGGAAAATTTTATCACAAAATCATAATTTAAAAGTTGATATCAATGCTCCTGAACATGTGCTTAATATTGATTTGCGTGAGAATGGTAAAGCTTTTATGTTTGAAAAAGTTTACATGGGTGTTGGTGGAATGCCTGTTGGAACTTCTGGTTCTGGCCTTGTGCTTTTGTCTGGTGGAATTGATAGTCCAGTTGCTGTTTACATGATGGCGAAACGTGGTGTGAAAATTTCAGCTGTTCATTTTCATAGTTTTCCATACACATCAAATTTTGCTAGAGAAAAGGTGGAAGATTTAGCTAAAACTTTAACTGGTTTTACAGGAGATATGACAATTTACATGGTTTCTATGACGGAACTTCAAGAGCAGATTAATGCCAAATGTGATGTGTCGTATATGATAACTTTGCTTAGACGTGGAATGTTTACTATTGCAGAAAGGTTATGTAAAAAGTATGGCAAAAAAATGATTATTACAGGCGAGAGTTTAGGACAAGTTGCTAGCCAAACAATTGAGAGTATGACAGTTGTTTCTGAAGTTGTTAAATCGACTCCAATTATCAGACCATTAGTTGCATTTGATAAATGTGAGACTATTGATATTTCAAAAAAGATTGGAACTTTTGAAATTTCTATAAAACCATTTGAAGATTGTTGTACTGTATTTTTGCCAGATAGTCCGGTTGTTAGACCTGAGCTATATAAAGTGTTAAGAGAACAAGAAAAATTAGATTTTGATGCTATTTTAGATAGGGCGATGGAGTCAGTTGAAGTGGTTGAAATCAAGGCTGATTAATGTGTTAATATACCTTTAATTTTATGCTATTAGAAAAAAATTCTTCATTATTTAATTTTCCGCAAATTTTCAATTTATATGTGTAAATTTCATTGTTTTTTGCCGATTTATCGCAAAATTTGATAAAATTTTCATTATTTTTAAGGGAGGAAAATATAATTTCTTCTCTATTTTTTTGCTCGCGAATTAGGAAATAATCGTAATTTTTGTTTAACGTGAAACATAAAATTGGCTTGTGATTGGGGATATTTATTGCTTCTAAAGTAAAAGTATTCTCCTGTGAAATTGGAAGGTTGTCAACATCAAAATATGCTTCTATAAATTCTTTGTTTTGCGTTTCGATTAATTTGTTTTCATTGTAACTTTTTTTGTCAAGTTTAACTGTTTTTATAGATTTTGGTTTTTCAAAATTATTTGGTTTATGTGTTTTGTATAATGTCAAAAGAATTTCTTTATTTATTAAAGTTGGGTGGGTTGAGCCATTGATGTTGCTTGGTAAATTTTCATCATGGATAATAGTGAGAATTGTGTTTTGACTTGTGTAAGCAACATTATAAGCTAATTGATTTTTGTTTGATGATGTTTTTCCAACTGTTCCAGTTTTTGAGCATACTTCATAATCTAAAGTATTGAGTTTTTTTGCTGTTCCGTTTTTTGTACATTCTTTTAACATATCGTTAATTAAAAATGCAGTACTTTCTTTCATGACTTGATTTTGGACTTGTTGTTTTTCAAAGATTATTTTTCCGTTTTTTGTAATTCTGTTTATGTAGGTGCTTGGTTGAAAATTCCCATTACAGGCGAAGGCTGAATATGCATCACAAATTGATTTTGGACTTACGCCATTTTCAAAACCACCTAGAGCTAGTGCTAAATGATTATCTGATTTTGCAAAATTTATTCCTAGTTTTTTTGAGAATGCTTTGGCTTCTTCAACCCCCACTTGGTTTAATATTTTTACAGCGGGAATGTTATATGATTTTGAAAGAGCTGTTTTTGTTGAAACGAATCCATGGTATTTTTTATCAGCATTTTCTGGAGAGTAACCAGATATGTTTATCTTGTTATCTAATATTTTGCTTGCTGGACTTATTAATCCTTTTTCAATTCCAGGAGCATAAACTAAAATTGGTTTTATTAATGAGCCGGGTTGCCAAACGCCTTCAAGTAATGATTGACTTCCATTTATTGCGACTATTCCATGCGAGTTGTTATCTATAACTATTGTGGCTTTTTCATAGTCTCCATTATATTTTGATTCTATTTTTTTGATTTGGCTACTTAGATTATTGTCAATGCTTGTTTGAATTTTGTAGTTTGAATTTGTGAGTGTGTGTTCACTGATTTTTAAAATACTGCATGCTTCTTTTAAAATATTTTTATATAAAAGTCCATTGCCAGAAATTTCGTTTAAACTGACTACTATCTTTTCTAATTTGGCTTGCTCATAATCTTCTTGTGAAATTTTATTGTAATTGAGCATAAGTTCTAAAATTAAGTCTTTGCGTTTGAGAGCTTTGCTTAAATTGTTTTCTATATCATAGACACTTGGGGCATTTATTGAGCCAGCAAGCAATGCACTTTCAGAAAGTGTTAATGCTGTGGCGGATTTTCCAAAATAATGTTTTGATGCGTTTTCAATTCCATAGCACCCATTTCCAAAATATATGTTGTTTAAATATAATTCTAGAATTTCATCTTTTGTGTAGTTGTTTTCTAGTTCGCTGGTTAATTTTATTTCCTTTAATTTTCTTGTTATAGTTTTTTCATTTGTTAGTTGTGTGTTTTTGACAAGCTGTTGTGAAATGGTTGATGCGCCTTGCGAGAATGATTTTGATTTTATATTAGATAATATTGCTCCGCCTATTCGCACAAAATCTAAGCCTTTATGTTTATAAAATCTTTTATCTTCTGCACAAATAAAAGCATTTTTTGTATTTGAAGAAAGTTTGCTTAATTTTATATATGAAACTGAACTGGGTTTGATTTCATTTGAGTTTGAATCGTAAATTTTTAAAGTTTGGGTTGGATTTGAAATTTGTAGTTTGTTTGTATCTAAAGATATTCCTTTGGTTGTGATACCGTAATACGTTATTGAACCGGCAATGGATAATCCTGCCAGTATTAGAAATATTATTAATAATGTTTTAAACACTTTTTTTACTTTTTTCATCAAAATATTCCTTGTGGTTAGTATTTTGGTTAAGTGAAATTTTTATACGTATTTTAAAGAATATACTTTTTTATTTTTGTTGAAATTATTTTTAGTTTAATATATAATATGTGATGTAATTGAAAATAGCGGAGATACTATGGAAAAGAAATATTTAATACTAACTTTTGGTTGTCAAATGAATGTTCATGAATCTGAAAAATTAGCAGGTATACTTGAGCAAAATGGTTATGTTGCTTGCGATAATGCTGTTGATGCAGATATTGTTGTGTTTAATACTTGTGCAATAAGAGAAAATGCTGAACAGAAAATTTTTGGAAATCTAGGGGAACTTAAAAACATTAAACTAGCAAAACCTGAAACGATAATTGCGATTGGTGGTTGCATGAGTCAACAAAAAGGCACAGCTGAAGATATTATGAAGCGTTTTCCTTTTGTTGATATTGTCTTTGGAACACATAACTTGGCTGATTTTGAAAGATTTTTAATTGAAAGAAAAACTAAGGGTAAAAGAATTTGTGAAATTACTGATGATGAAAAAATTGCACTAAGAGATAATTTAAACATTGCAAGAACTAGTGGTGTTAATGCGTGGGTTAATATTATGTATGGTTGTAATAATTTCTGCACTTATTGTATTGTTCCTTATGTTAGGGGGAGAGAAGTTTCAAGACCAGAAAAAGATATCTTGAAAGAAGTTAAGTTATTGCTTGAAGGTGGATACAAACAAATCACACTTCTTGGACAAAATGTTAACTCATATTCCGGTGTTGATGAAAATGGAAATCAAATTACATTTGCTAAACTTTTGCAAGATGTTGATTCTTTTGATGGGAAATATCGTGTGAGATTCATGACATCACACCCAAAGGATTTGTCTAGCGAAGCGATTGATGTTATTGCTAAGTCAAAACATATTTGCCATGGTATTCATTTGCCTGTTCAATCGGGAAGTGATGAAATGCTTAAAAAAATGAATAGACATTATGATATAAAAAGATATAACTCAGTGGTTGATGAAATTAGAGCAAAAATTCCTGATAGTGAACTTACAACAGATATTATTGTTGGTTTTCCAGGAGAAACTGATGAAGACTTTGAAAAAACTTTAGATGTTATGAAAAGAACCGAGTATCTGCAAATTTTTGGTTTTATTTATTCTAAACGTAAAGGTACTCCTGCTGAAAAAATGACAAATCAGGTTGATGAGTCGGTGGCAAAAGATAGACTAAATAGACTTTTGGAAGTAAAGAATGAAATTATCAATAGAAAATCAGCTGAAATGCTTGGAAAAACTTATGAGGTGTTAGTTGAAAGTTTTGACGAAGAAAAAAATATGCTTTATGGTTCACTCGATAGTGGAAAAACAATTTCATTTGAAGGAACTAAAAATGCTGTTGGAGAATTTGTTGATGTTAAAGTAACAAATGTGAAAAAGTCAGTAATATTTGGCGAAATTGTCAGCGATATTTCAAATTTTGTTGAAAAGCAATTTAGGTATCCAACTGAAGTTTCAATTCTTCCAAAAGGTCAAAAAAGCATGAAAATTTTAAGAGAAAACAAAAAGACTGCAAAAAGTATAAATGATAAAAAATCTAAAAAATAGGACGTGAACAAATGCTTTCACCAATGATGAAACAATATATAGAATTAAAAGAAAAATACCCAGATACGATAATATTTTATCGTCTGGGCGATTTTTACGAGATGTTTTTTGAAGATGCTGAGCTTGTGTCGAGAGAACTCGAGCTTACACTTACTGGCAGAGATTGCGGATTAGAAAAACGAGCTCCCATGTGTGGTATACCTTATCATGCAGTTAATTCGTATTTGCCAAAACTTATTGCCAATGGGCACAAGGTTGCTATTTGCGAGCAATTATCAGACCCAAAAACTACAAAGGGTATTGTTCAAAGAGATATTGTTCAAATTGTGACTCCTGGAACGGTTATTGAAGGCGATTCATTGGAGGCAAAAAGAAATAATTTTTTGATGGCGGTATATTCATCAAAAAAATCTATAGCTGTGTGTTACAGTGATTTGTCTACTGGTTTTATTGAAGTGACAGAACTTTCTGGAGACGAAAAATTAAAACTTTTAGATGAGGTTTTGGCTAGGGTAAAACCTTCTGAAGTTTTGTGTAATTTAAGTTTTAAACTAGAATCCGAAAAACTAAGTGCTGTAAAACTTGGATATGTTCCAGAATTTTTTCCAAAAGATGAATTGTTTGATTTATCAAAAGCTAAAAGCTTGGTTTTAAAACAATTCGATGTTGCAAGTCTGCAAGCATTGGGGCTTCAAGATAAGAATGATTTAACTATAGTAGTTGGTGCAGTACTTTCTTATTTTAACGAGACCCAGAAAAGACTTATATCAAATATAAAAAAACTTAGCATTGTTGAAGATAATAGGTTTGTGCATTTGGATATTATTGCAAGAAAAAACTTGGAGCTAGTTCAAAGTAATTCGCTAAATCAAAAGAAAGGTTCGCTTTTATGGCTATTAGATAAAACAAAGACAGCTATGGGTGGAAGGCTTATAAAGAAGTTTATTGATGAACCACTAAGAGATGAAAATCAAATTAATGCGAGACTTGATAGTGTTGAAGAATTGACAAAAGATTTGATACTTAGAAACAATATCTTAGATAGCTTGAATGGTTTTACTGACATCGAAAGAAAATGTAGCAAAATTTCAGCTGGAACTATAACACCAAAAGAATGTTTAAGTTTAGCTGATTCGTTAAAAAAATTACCAGAAATTAAGAGTTTGCTTTTAAGTTGTAAAGCTGGACTTTTGCATACCGCTGGAGAAAATATTGCGGATTTGAGTGATATACAAAAAGTTTTGTCTGATGCAATAAATTCTGAAGCTCCAGCAAACTTAAAAGATGGCGGTTATATTTTGTCATCATATAATGATGAGCTATTTAAACTTCGCAATGCTGGAGAATTTGGCAAACAATGGCTTGCTGAATATGAAATTGAACAAAAAGAAAAAACTGGTATTAAGTTTTTAAAAACTGGTTACAATCGTGTCTTTGGATATTATATTGAAGTGTCAAATACTGGAAAAGATAGTGTACCTGATAATTATATTAGAAAGCAAACATTAACTACTGGCGAAAGATATATAACTCCAGAACTTAAGGAAATGGAATATAAAATTTTGAATAGCAAAGAACAATCAATTTTGCTTGAAACTAAACTTTATGGGGAAATAAAGTCTTACTTGTTATCTTATATTTCAGAACTTTCGGATATTGCAAAGGCTGTTGCTATTGCAGATTGTCTAATTTCACTTGCTTCGGTTGCATCTGAACAAAATTATGTTAGACCAGCTATTTCAAGCAAAATAAATCATATAAAGATTGAAGAAGGTAGACACCCAGTTGTTGAAGCACTTTTGAGCGGTACATCATTTTCTGCAAATGATACATTGCTTGATAGTGGGGATAACAGGACGATGCTTATAACTGGTCCTAACATGGCTGGTAAAAGCACGTACATGCGTCAAGTTGCCATAATAACTTTAATGGCTCATATGGGTTCGTTTGTTCCAGCAAAGTCTGCAGAAATATCCATAATTGATAGAGTATTTACACGAGTTGGTGCATCTGATGATTTGGCTTTTGGTCAAAGCACATTTATGGTTGAAATGAGTGAAGTATCTAATATTATCAATAATGCGACTGATAAAAGTTTGATTATTTTAGATGAAGTTGGACGTGGTACTTCGACTTATGACGGCATGAGTATTGCTGGTGCAATTATTGAATATCTATCAAAACATTTACATGCTAAAACATTGTTCTCAACGCATTATCACGAACTTACGGATATGGAAGGTAGGGTTGATGGTGTGAAAAATTACAGGGTTATGGTTAAAGAATGGGAAGGCGATATTGTATTTTTGCATAAAATTGCTCGTGGTTCTGCAAATCGTAGTTTTGGTATTGAAGTTGCCAAACTATCTGGACTTCCAAAGGAAATTATTGATAGAGCAAAAGAAATTTTAGTTGAAAGAGAAGATGAGAATAAAAATTCTAGCCCTATCACGTCAAATGAAATCAAAATTGATACTAGTGCAAATGTTGCGGAAATTGTTAATGTTTTAAAAGAAATGGATATGGATACAATTTCGCCACTTATGGCTTTTGGAACATTGCAAAATCTTGTTGATAAAGTGAAAAAATAAAGGAGCGTTTATGTCTAAGATTAATTTATTGGATAGTTCCATTTATAACCTTATTGCTGCGGGCGAAGTTGTTGAAAGACCTGCATCGGTTATAAAAGAACTTGTTGAAAATTCAATAGATGCGGGTGCAAAAAATATTACCGTTGAAATAAAAAATGGCGGAATAACTTTTATGCAAGTAACTGATGATGGTGGTGGTATTGAAGAAGAAGATATAAAAAATGCGTTCATGCCACATGCGACTAGTAAAATAAAATCTGCTGAAGATTTGGAATCTATTGCAACTCTTGGGTTTCGTGGCGAAGCTTTGGCATCTATTGCATCTGTATCAAAAGTTACGGTAAAATCAAAAACCAGTGCCAGTGATGTTGGGACTTGTCTAGAAGTTAATGGTGGAAAATTTGGAGAAGTTAAGAAAATTTCAGCAAATGTTGGAACTATAATGACGGTTGAAGATTTGTTTTATTGTGTGCCAGCTAGGGCAAAATTTTTGAAAAAACCAAAAACCGAAGAACAAGAAATCACAAATATTATAACTCGAACAATTTTAGCACACCCTGAAATTAACTTTAATTATATTATTGATGGAAAGAAACAATTATCTTCACTTGGTTCGACTAAAAAAGAAGCATTGTACTCAATTTATGGTAAAGAATCTGTAAATGAAACCTTGGAAGTTAAGGCTTCAAGGGAAGGTGTTTCTGTTGATGGGTTTGTTGGGAAACCTACATATTCAAAATCAAATAGGACATATCAAACGCTTATTATTAACGGTAGATATGTTGTGAATTTAACAGTTCAAACTGCTGTTGCTAATGCTTATGGCGATTTTTTAATGAAAAGGCAATATCCTTTTTTTGTTCTATATTTAAATGTTCCAATAGATGAGATTGATGTTAATGTTCACCCTAATAAATTAGACGTTAAGTTTTTGAAATCAAGCCTTGTTTATTCTGTTATATTTGAAGCGGTTTCAAGAGCTTTAAATCAAATGGATTATATAAAAGAAATTGATTCTGATACAAACACAAGTTTTACTTTTTCTAAAGCTGTTGCTGAGAAAAAGACTGCAGAAATTGATAAAATGGGTGTTAATTTAAATCCATTTTCAGCAAATTTGGAAGGTTTATCTCAAAAAGAAAAAAGCAATTTAAGTGATATAGTTGTTGATTCTATGATTGGTTCTGCAAGTTCTGATAGTTTGCTTCAAGATAATTTTGGAACGGGTTCAAGACTTTTAGAAAAAATTAACGATAAAATTTTGCATAATGATGAAACTGCATTTGATTCTAGTAATTATGAAAATAGTGTTTCTCAAAAAATGGAAAGCATGAAATATGATGTTGAAAAAACAAGAGAACAAATTTCTACTTTCGAATTTTCGAAACCAAAGGTTGCAGAAATAAAGCAACAATCATTTGCTGAAGATGAGATAATTAATGTAGGAAAGATTTTTAACACATATTTAGTTATTCAGTGGGGAGATAATCTATATTTAATTGACCAACATGCTGGGCATGAAAGAATAAGATATGATAAATTAAAACACGAATATGAAACAGGAAAGATTGTTGTTCAGCCAATGCTTATTCCTTATGTTTTATCTTTAAACAGTGAAGATTGTAAGATTATTGAATCTAATTTAGATGCAATTCGCTCAGTTGGTTTTGATATTGATGAGTTTGGTGATAATTCTTACAAAATTTCTGCTGTCCCAGCAATAGTTGATGGAATTGACTTTGATAAGTTCTTTGCAATGTTCTTAGCGGATAAACTAAATAAGACTAAAATAACAGAAGCGGAACTTGTTAAGGATAGTTTAATGCAAATGGCATGCAAAAGTGCGGTTAAAGGTGGCGATGATTTATCAAAAAGTGAAATTGAGTTGCTGTTAAAAGAAATGAAAGAAAAAAATGTTGTATTGTTTTGTCCGCATGGTAGGCCTGTTATTGTTAGAATAACAAAAAGTGAAATTGAAAAATGGTTTAAAAGGATAGTGTAATTATGGATAAGGAAGCTGTTGAATTTGTCAATCAGGCAGAAAAAGAATGCGAAGAAATTTTCAAAAAACTTGAAGATATTTGTTTATTTAATCAAAATAAAGTGTTGTCTGCGTTTCAAGATGTTAATTTGCAACTAGCAGATATTGCGTCATCAACGGGCTATGGCGGAGAAGATAGAGCAAAAGGAAAACTTGGCGAGATTTATGCAAAATCTTTTGGTGCTGAATTTGGTATTGTTAGTCCACTCATTGCAAGCGGTACACATGCATTGACTATTGCACTTTTTGGTTTGCTTAGGCCGGGGAATACTATGTTATCGGTTACTGGTAAACCTTATGACACTTTGATGGGTGTAATTTTTGGAGAAAATAATGGTTCGTTAAAAGATTTTAAAGTTGAATATGATGATGTAGAGTTGAAAAATAATGATTTTGATTTTGATACGATAAAAGAAAAAGTTATAAAAATAAAACCAAAAATGATTTATATTCAACGTTCTCGTGGGTATACATCAAGAGAGTCTTTATCTGTTGATAAAATTGAAAAACTTGTTAAATTTGTCCGTGGATTTAATAAAGATGCGATTATTATGGTTGATAATTGCTATGGCGAATTTGTTGAAACTAGAGAGCCAACAGAAGTTGGGGCTGACATTATGGTGGGTTCACTTATCAAAAATGCAGGTGGTGGAATTGCTCCAACTGGTGCATATATTGTTGGGAAAAAAGATGTAGTTGAGCTTGTTTCATCGAGATTTATTGCTCCTAATATTGGGCTTGATGTTGGAAGTTATGCAGGTTCTTACACACCATTCTTTCAAGGTTGTTTTTTAGCTCCACATATAACATTAAATGCTTTAAAAGGTAATATTTTACTTGGACGTGTTGCCGAGAAATTAGGGTTTAGTTCATTTCCAAAATTTGGGGAAATGCCACATGATTTGGTTAGAACATTTGAGCTTAAGACAGCAGATAACTTAATTGATTTTTGTAGAATGATTCAGAAATTTAGTCCAGTTGATAGTTCGGTTGTGCCATTTCCATGGGATATGCCAGGATATGATGATAAAGTTATTATGGCTGCAGGGGCGTTTATTCAAGGTTCGTCTATTGAACTTTCTGCCGATGGACCACTTAGAGAGCCATACCTTGCTTACCTGCAAGGTGGACTAACTTATGAACATTTGAAGATAGTTTCAATTAAGTTTGCTGAAAAATATTTAAATATTTAAAAAGAATAATTATTTTATTTAACTCATATTTATTAATATGAGTTTTTTTAATGAATTTTTTGAATCAATTTCTTTGGATTGTGATGACAATAAAATTTACTGCAATCTAGTTTTGGGTGTTGGTGTAAGAGTTTTTGGAAAATTAAAAATCGATACAATGCAAGAAACGGAAATTGTGTTAAAAAACAAAAAAGAGCGAATAAGAATTTATGGGGAAAATTTAAATATTGCTTCAATGTCGAAAGGGGAAGTTGAGATAGAAGGAATAATTCAAGGAGTGGCTAGATTATGAGTGGAATATTGAGAGTAAAAATTAACGGCTTGAATTATGGAAAAATTTTAAATGAGTTGATTGATAATGATATTTATTTAAGAAATATAAAAGATAGGGCGAAAAGTGTTAGTTTCGAAATTGAAGAAAAGAATGAGCTAAATCTAAATAGAATCTGTTCAAAATATAAAAAAAGATATGAAATCATTTCAAGAAATAATTTTGTTAATTTAATAAAGAAATTAAAATATTATATTGGTTTTATCGTTGCTTTTGTTTTAGTTGTTGCTTTAATCTTTTCATTTAACTTTAGTGTGTATAGAGTTAATATTCATGTTGAATCAAGAGAAGATTTTGATATATCGAATATTGAAAAAATTTTAAGTGATAATGGTATCGTTGCAGGTGTTGCTAAAAACAAAATTAACACAAGGCAACTTGAGAATTTAATATTAAAAACGCAAGAAAATGTTGCGGGGGTTACTGTACAACAAAATGGCGGAATAATTGATGTTGTAATTTATCCGGGAGTTTTAAATCAAGAAGTTAAAACAGAAAATATTTATTCAAACTTTGATGCTGTAATTAAAAATGTTCAAATTTTTGCTGGTCAATCAAATTTAAAGGTTGGGGATATTGTTAGAAAGGGGGATTTGCTTATAAAAAATGATAATGGTGCGGAGGGTGTTATTATGGCAAAAATATATTTCTCGGACTTTATAATCTATAATGAAAATCAAATGGAAAGAGTAAATACTGGTAGAGAAACAACAGAGACTAGTGTAATGATATTTAATAAAATAATTAAAAATTCAAGACAAAATGGTACTTTTTTAAATTATTTAGAAACAAATTGCGTTTTTTCTGTTTCTAAAAACTGTTTCTTTCCAATATCGATTGTTAAAACATCATATAAGGAATTTGAATATAAAAGCGTTGTTGTTAAGTTTGAAGATATGGAAGAAAAATTAAAAGAACAGCTATTTAATACTGTTAAGGAAAAGGTTGAAGGATTAAATATATCAAATGTAACTTATTCTGTAGTTAAAGAAAATAATTTGACAAGGTTAGATTGTTTTATTGAATGTGAAGTTGATTTAGTTAGTTTTAACTAGAATTATGTAATTTATGAAAGGTAAACAAAGTATTTTAAGTTTGTGATATTTTGTTTACTTTTTTCTTTTTTTTTAATACAATTAGTGTGTAAAGGAAAAAGAATATGAGTTATATTGAAATAAATGGTAGAGTAAGAAATAAGTATAAGATGATTGCTGAGCTTGTTGCTAAAGATGTGATTAAGTTTATGAAATTTCCAGATAATTTGGAAGTAGCAATTAGTTTTGTTTCAGAAAAAGAAATTAAAAAACTTAACAATGAGTTTAGGGGTATTGATAAGGTTACTGACGTGTTATCTTTTCCTGCATTTAATCTCAAAGCTGGAGAAATTTTAGATGTAAAACAGACAGATGAATTTTTGTTAGAAGGTGAAGATAATATTCATTTTGGGGATATGGCAATTTGTTTAAAACAAATGAAAAGACAAGCAAAAGAATATGGTGTGACGATTGAATCTGAAATAAAAAAATTAGTAATTCATTCTGTTTTACACTTAATGGGTTATGATCATATAAAAGATGAAGATTTTGAAGTAATGAAAGAACAAGAAGAAAAATTGGGTAAGTTAATATAGGAGAAAAATTATGGCATTTAAATCTGGATTTGTTGCGGTTATTGGTAAACCAAATGTAGGAAAAAGTAGTTTGGTTAATAAACTTGTTGGAGAAAAAGTTTCTATTATTAGTCCAAAAGCACAAACAACAAGGAATAAAATTTTTGGTATAAAAAATGGTAAGGATTATCAAATTGTTTTTGTTGATACTCCTGGTGTTCAGCATACAAAAACAAAACTCGGAGAGTTTATGAGTGATGCAACAAATAAGGCTTCAACCGATGTTGATGCTATTATTGTAGTCTTAGATGCACTTAGAATCGGGCAAGAAGATTACAAAATTATCGAAAAATTTTCGAATGTAAAATGTCCTGTTTTTTTGGTTATTAATAAAATCGAACTTACTAATTACGAAAAGTTTTATCCTATTTTGGCTAAGCTAAATGAGTATAAATTCATTAAAAAATTTATTACCACTTCGGCTATTCGTAATCTCAATATAGATGAACTTAAAAATGAAATTTTGAATGTTTTGCCTGAAGGAGTTGCTTATTATCCAGATGATGAATACACTGATAAATCTACAAGATTTATGTGTGGGGAAATTATACGTGAAAAGGCTCTTTTGTATTTACAAGAAGAAATTCCACATGGTTTAGCGATTGATATAATGTCATTTGAAGAAAATGAAACTTGTGTTAGAATTGATGCAAATATTATAACTGAAAGCGAAAGGCATAAACAAATTATTATTGGAAAAAATGGCGAGATGCTCAAGCAAATCGGTATTGCTTCAAGGAGAGATATTGAAGAATTGGTTGGCATGAAAGTTATGCTTGAACTTTTTGTAAAGGTAAGAAAAGATTGGAAGAATGATACATTAGCACTTAATGATTTGGGTTTTAATAAAAAAGACAATTAGTTTTTGAATAAAATTTGCAAACTTGGTAATTATTAAATCATAAGTATTTAAGGGAGAGTGATTGTATGGGTATAACATTTATAAGACCATCTACAAAGGCATATGATGGAATGAATAGTATTGAAGAAATCATGGGGGAATATAATGGGTATCTATCTGTTCTTTCTGAGCGTGATTTAAAATTAGAGTTTGCTGAAAGAAGGTCGGCTTGGCTTTCTAGTCCAACGATTTTGAATGTTAGAATGTTTGAAAGAGCAAAAGAAAAAATGCTTGAGCATGGTTTTGAAATTGGCTCTTTTGTGTGTGAAAATTTAGAAGAAAAAGAAATGTAAATTTAATGTTAAAAATGTTAAATTTTGTTTAAATTTATTAAAATTTTACAATTTAAGATAAAATTTATAAATAATAAAAATGGAAGAAATTAAGTTAAAAGGGATAGTGATTAATGCAGTTGATTATAAAGATAGTGATAAACTTGTCACTATTTTTTCTGCTGAGAAAGGTTTAATTAAGGCAAGGGCTAGGGGTGTGAAAAAAAATAAAGCAAAACTTGCTTTTGCTGTTCAACCATTTGCTTTAGTTGAATTTATGCTTACTGCTAGAGATGGTTTTTATACTGTTATAAATGCAACAAGTATCGACCAATTTTATTTAATTACTTCTGATTTTGATAACTACATTTTTATGTTAGCTTGTCTTGAAGTTGTGCAAAAAACTGTCAAAGAAAATGAAGAACAGGTTGACCTATTTTTACTTTTGTTAAATTCATTAAAACTTGTGACTTATCAAAATGTTTCATCTATGAATGTTTTTATAAAGTTTATGATTGAAGCTATGAAATATTTGGGATTTTGGTTTGTGTTTGATAGATGTGCTTGTTGCGGTCAAGAATTAAATGAAAATCATGTTGCTTTTTCTTATGAATTTAATGGTTTGCTTTGTATGAAATGCCAAGATAAAAATGAACATCTAGAACTAAATAAGGTTGAATATTTGATTTTAAGAAATATCTCTAGTGTTGATATAGACAAACTTGGCACATTGCATTTTCCGTCTCGTGAAGATAAAGTTTCAGTTATATCATTGCTTATAAAAGTGTTTAGGCTTTTAACTGATGAAGAAATTGTAACCATAAAAGAATTTCTATAGTTGTATTGTTCGTATCATTCGTTATATAAAGTGAGCCATTTATATTTTAGTATTGTTTTTATAAATTTTTAAACCATTGCGATGGGAGACCATTTTGCATTGGTTTATTTTTTTGTGCAATTTTTTACAAAAAGTTATTGCTTTAAAGTTTTTGCTTTGCTATAATCGTTAGTGACAGTGAATTATCACTGGGGAAAAAATTTCAAGGAGAAAAATTATATGCCTACAAAAAAATATGTTTACTTGTTCAGCGAAGGCAACGCTAAAATGCGTGAACTTTTAGGTGGCAAAGGTGCTAACCTTGCTGAAATGACAAACCTAGGGTTACCTGTTCCACAAGGCTTCACAATCTCAACAGAAGCTTGTACTCAGTACTATGAAGATGGAAAACAAATCAACCCAGATATTCAAGCAGAAATTATGCAGAATATCGAAAAAATGGAAAAAATTACTGGAAAGAAATTCGGTGATAAAGTTAATCCATTACTTGTTTCTGTTCGTTCAGGTG
>CAZYDU010000001.1:216501-253203 GCA_964646345.1 uncultured Lachnospiraceae bacterium | reverse complement strand
AGTGCATTTTTATTTTTATTTTGATATAATGTTATTATTGGAATAATATTCTTGGGAGTAACACAAATGAAATTTATTAGCTGGAATGTTAATGGAATTAGAGCTTGTATAAACAAAGGGTTTAATGATTTTTTTGAAGCGATTAATGCGGATTGTTTTGCAGTTCAAGAAACAAAAATGCAAGAAGGTCAAGCTGATTTAGAAAAAAATAACTATTTAAGATTTATGAATTCTGCAGAAAAGAAAGGATATAGCGGAACTTTGGTTTATGCTAAACAAAAACCAATAAATGCTTTTTATGGCATTGATGGAAAGTATAATGATGAAGGCAGAGTTATTACGCTAGAATATGAGAATTTCTATTTTATTAATGGTTATGTTCCAAATGCTCAACCGGAACTTAAAAGAATAGATTATCGTGAAGAATTTGAAGATGATATGCGTGAATATTTGACTAGGCTTGATAAATTAAAGCCTGTCATTTATTGTGGCGACATGAATGTTGCAAGAACTCCGCTAGACTTAAAAAATCCAAAGGCAAATGAAGGTAACCCGGGATATTCGGTTCAAGAGAGAACAAAAATGGAATTATTGCTCTCAAATGGTTTTGTGGACACATTTAGATATTTTAACGGCGATAAGGTAAAATATTCTTGGTGGAGTTATCGCATGAATGCTAGGGAAAAGAATGTTGGTTGGCGTATTGATTATTTTCTTGTTTCTGAAAGAATAAAAGACAAAATTTTGCGTGCAGATATCTGTTGTGAAATTTTAGGGAGTGACCATGCTCCGGTTTTATTAGAAATAGATATATAATATGCTTGAAAAATTAGAATTTATATGTTATTATAGGTTTATCCATAAAGAGTGTGTTAGGGACAGCCCCGTTGACCACACAGCAACCTGATTTTATATTAAGGTGCTAATGGCTGTATTCTATGGTAAAAACCAATAAATAGAATATTAGTCTCGCTTTATGGCGAGATTTTTTTATGGAAAAAATTTAGGAGAAGAAAATATGAGAAAAATTATTACAAGTGAATCTGTTAACATCGGTCACCCTGATAAAACCTGTGATGTGATTGCGGATTCGTTCTTAGATGAAGCTTTAAGACAAGACAAAAATGCACAAATGGCAGTTGAATGTGCAATTAAAAATGACAAGCTGTTTATTTATGGCGAAGCGACAACAACTGCAAATATTGATTATGAAGAAATTGCAAGAGAAACATTAAAAGATATTGGTTATAAAAATGAATTTACTATTATAAAAGAAATATCACATCAAAGTCCTGATATAAACCAAGCGGTTGTGAAATCTGAGCTTTGTGCAAATGACCAAGGCATGGTTTATGGTTATGCGACAAATGAAACAAAAGAATTTATGCCACTTCCAATTTTGATTGCACATAAGTTAATGAAAACTTATGATGTATATAGAAGACAAACTGATTGTTATTTTGCCGATGCAAAAAGCCAGGTCTCAGTTGTTTATGAAAATGAAAAGCCGATTGAAATAGATACGATTGTTGTTAGTGTTTCACATGCTGAAAACTTAGAACATGATACAATTTTTAATGACATAAAGAAAAATGTTGTTGATGTTGTTTTGGAAGAATACAAGGAGATAAAAAATGATAAAATAAAATATATTATCAATCCAAGTGGAAAATTTACAATTTGGGGTTCGTTTGGAGATAGTGGTTGCGTTGGAAGAAAAATTGTTGTTGATACCTATGGTGGTGTTGGCAGAGTTGGTGGCGGTTGTTTCAGTTCTAAAAATGCTACCAAGGTTGATAGGAGCGGGGCGTACTATGCAAGGTTTGTTGCAAAAAATATTGTGGCTCACGGACTTGCTGATAGATGTGAAATTCAACTTGGTTTTGCCATTGGTATGCCTGAACCTGTTAGTATGGCGATAGATTGTTTTAACACTAACAAGGTAACAGAAGAAGAAATATATGAATATGTAAAATCAAATTTCAATTTCAAATTATCAAATATTATAAGTGAGTTAGGTTTATTAAATGTTAGTTATAAACAGTCTGCTTGTTTTGGTGCATTTGGTAGAAATGACTTTAGTTGGGAAAGAATAAAAAACTAATAAAAAGGGTATTATGTTAGACATAATACCTTATTTTTTCAGTGTTTTTGGGGTTGTTCTGCGTTTTTGTGTGTTAAAAATAATAAGATAATTTTACAAAATATTATAAAGTTGACATTAATTTTACTTTATTTATAATTAATTATATCAATAACAAGAAGGTAAAACATGGCAAATTATTTTACTGCTGATTCGCATTTTTCTTTTAAAGAAGATGTTATAATTTATAGAGAGTTTCGACCTTTTAAAAACTTGGCTGAAATGAATAAATCCATAATAGGTATTTGGAATAAACAAGCGAAAAAAGAAGACACGATTTATGTGTTGGGGGATTTCATAAATTATAACTGGAATGATATGGATTATGAAAAAGGATTTAAGCTAGTAAAAGAAATAAACGCAAAAGTTATCTTAATTTTAGGAAATAATGAAGAAAGAGTCCTAAATAATGATTTTGATAATGATTTTGAAAAGTTTAGAACGTATTTAATCTCTTTGGGGTTTTATGATGTTGTTAGTCGTGATTTAATTATAGACATCGGCGGGCATGATTATTATTTGACTCACAAACCATCAGATTGTGATAAATCCAGTGAATATAATTTGTTTGGGCATATTCACAAAAGTGCATTTGTTAAAAGATATGGATTCAATGTTGGGGTAGATAATCACTATTTTAAATTGTTTAGCGAAGATGACATTGTTGAACTTCAATCACGAAGAAAATTGTTTGATGAAAATGTATATGATTAAACAAAATAACAAGGCTGTTTTATTGGTGGAAAAAATAAGTTATTTCACTGATTAAAACAGTTTTTTAAATTTTTTTAAAATGGGTATTGACAAAGGTTGTTTATTATGTTAAAATAACCACAGTAAAACAAAATTTCAACGCGAAAATGTATAAAAATGCTTAATTTAAATCAAAAATCTACATTTTTAACTTGAAATTTTACAAAGGGGGAAGTTGATATGTCAACATTACAAATCGTATTATTATCAATCGCAGGGATATTTTCAATCGTTTCAATAGTATTCATGCTTATGTTTATTTTTGAAATTTCAGTTAGCTCTGAAGAAGATATGGAAGAAACAGAAGTAAAGAGCATTTTTTCATCTGATGAATATGTTAAACAAGCACAAAGCGAAGATGTAAATTCAATGCTTGCAAAACTTGATGAACAAGCTGAAGAAACAAAAGCTGAAGTTTTTGAAGAAGTTAAGGAAGAAACTCCAGTTGAAACTGTAGAAGAAGTAAAAGAAGAAAAACCAGTAGTTATTGAAGAAGTAAAAGAAGAAAAGCCAGTAGTTATTGAAGAAGTTAAAGAAGAAGCTCCAGTTGAAGCAGTAGAAGAATCTAAAGAAGAAGCTCCAGTTGAAGTAGTAGAAGAATCTAAGGAAGAAGCACCAGTAGAAACTGCAGAAGAAGTAAAGGAAGAAACACAAGTAGAAACTGCTGAAGAAACTCCAGTTGAAGTTACTGAAGAAATAGTTAACACTGTTGATATTTCTAAACCATTAGATACTGAAATGATTTCAGTTGATAATTTGCCAGACTATAAAGCTAGACTTGAAACAATCGTTGAAAATAGAGATAAAATCAACAAAGATTTAATCAAAGTTGAAAAATCTATCTTAAACTACGAAAGAACAAAAAGAAGAAAAATCAGAAATCAAAAAATGCTTGATAGACGTGCTAGTGAACTTACAAATCTTAACCTTGTTATGTATAGCGTAACAGATATTAAAAATGTAGACGAAGAAAAGAAAGTTAAACAAGAAGAACTTACAAGTCACATTGCAGAACTCAAAGCAAGTATTCAAGATGCTGATGAATTCTTGGATAGCAACAAAGAAAAGAATGAACATGATGTAAAAATGGCTAAATTCTTAATTCAAGAAAAAGCAAGATACAGCGAAGAAATTGTTGAACTTGAAAAACTTATTGCAAAACTTGAAGGTGCTGTTGCATAAAAATAAACTAAATTACAAAATCTCAAGAGAAATCTTGGGATTTTTCTTTTACAAATTATTTTCTTTTTGTTATATTTATAATATAACAAGAAAGGAATTTGATTATGTTTAACTTTTTTAGAAAAAGAACTAAAGATGAAAATATTGTTGAAATTAGTAGAAAAACAAAATTAGGTCTTGCTCTCGGCGGTGGTGGTTGTAGGGGAATTGGTCATATTGGTGCTATCAAAGCATTTGAAGAACTTGGCATAAAATTTGATTATGTTGCAGGAACTAGTGCTGGTAGTATAGTTGGCTCGCTATATGCTCTTGGCAAAACCGCTGATGAAATGATAGAGATTGCTAAAACGTTAAGGAAAAAAGATATAACGGGTGGGTCGATACCTTTTATTAAGCCTGCTAAATCCGAAAAGTTAGAAGAAACACTTAATAAAATTTATGGCGACATTATGGTGTTTTCGGAATTGAAAGTACCATTAACCGTGGTTTGTACAGACCTTAGGACTGGAAAAGAAGCTGATTTTGATTATGGTAATGTTGCAAAAGTTGTGTCGGGTAGTTGTTCTGTTCCTGGAGTTTTTACACCTGTTGTTCATGAAGGTATGCATTTAGTGGACGGTGGACTAAGAAACAATGTTCCAGTAGATGTTGTTAAAAAAATGGGTGCAAATGTTGTTTTTGCTATAGATGTAAATCACTTAAGAGGAACTGGAACTCAATCTTTGTCAACTGTTAGCGTGCTTTCGTCAACGATTGGAATTATGATGCAATCAAAAATAGACAAAACGTTGGAAATGGCGGATTTAATATTTGAGCCATCATTAGAAACGTTTTCGCCACTTAAGCTTGATGGCATAGATGAAATGATTCAAATTGGTTATGACACCGTTATGGCAAACAAAGATAAAATTATAAAAATGTTAAAGCTAAATCCAAAGAGAATAGGGAAATATTTTTCAAAACATGTCAAAGATTAAAGGAATAAAATTAACAAAGGCAAAGCTTATTATATCATTGGTTTTGCTAATAATCATGACGGTGGCACTCATTTTTGCAGATAAGTTTGAAGTTTTAGTTGGTTATGCGGATAAACTTGAGAGTCATCAAACAACGATTAGTGAAATCAATGAAGCAAGTTATTATGTTGCTTATATTGATGTTGGTCAAGGCAATTCAACTTTTGTTGAACTTCCTGATGGGAAAACAGTGTTGATTGATGGTGGAGATACGGCTTATGGCGATACAGTGGGAGATTTTCTAGAAGATAGAAATGTTGAAATAATTGACTATTTAATTGCAACGCATGCCGATTCTGACCATATTGGTGGGCTTAACTATGTTCTAAAGAATTTTGAAGTGAAAAATATTTATAGACCATTTCAAATTTCGTTTACGGAAGATAATGTTCCAAATCCTGCAGATGACCTAAGTGAGTTATACTTAACCATACGTGAAGCTAACAAGAAAAGCAATGACAATGACTACAGCAAGATTAATAAGGTTAAAACTTCAGTTTACAAAGAGTTTATTGAATTGATTTATAGCGAAACGTATACAGATGAAGACATTATTAAGAGCAGTGTTGTTACGGTATTTTACGATGGCTTAACGATTTCAGGAAATAATTATGAACTAAACTTTTTTGCTCCAATACTTAGAGACTCAACAAATAATCTTGCAATTTATGAAGATAACGGCGATGATATTTTTGATGAATATGAAAATATTAATTTGGAATTGCACACCGATAAGACATTAGGCTATGCAACTTTTGGATACGGTAACTCGAAGGCTTCGGCATCTAATGATAATTCAGCAATATTTATGCTTACATGTTTCGAAGATAAATATTTCTTTATGGGAGATTCTGCATACTTGGATAGTAAAGGCAATGAAGGGTATTCTGAATATGATTTTATTGATAGTTTAACCGATGAAGAAATTGAACTAGTAACGAATATTGATGTTTTATTACTGGCACACCATGGAAGCAAATATAGCACCAGCACAAAACTATTGAATATGTTATTGCCAAGGTTTGTGGTTGTATCGGTTGATGCGGTAAATTCGCATGGTCACCCACATGAAGAAGTTTTGAAAAGACTCGAAAAAATATCGAGTCTTGAGAATGATTATTTAATTCGGACTGACCAAAATGGCGATATTATTTTTGCTAATGTTAATGACGAGCTGATGTATTATATTGAAAGACAAGGCATAGAAGAAAAGTTGAGAATATCTTTTAGATTGTTAATAGTTATTATTACTTTGGCACTAATTATGTTAGTTATGGCTGTAAAAACACAAAAGCCAAAAGAAGGTTTAAAGATAAAAGTTAGTAAATTGGGGGATAAAAATGAGCGAAATACAAGATAACGAATATGTTTTATATAAAACAATAGCGGAGTTTATTCAAACAAACATTCAATCTTCGCTTACCATAGTTAATGCTAAATGTTGTTTGAAGTTGGCAGAATATGAAAAATCGAAATCTGAATTTATGGCTTGCAAAACATATGAAGGTGTTGGTAATTCTTCCAAAATTCTAAACAATAAAAGACAAGAGTTAATTAGTTTTTTTGCTATTCAAGACCGCATTGAAAGTATACAAAAAAGAAATGTTCATAGACTTGAGTATATAAATTCATATCTTCAAAAAGTGGGAATTTATAATACATCATTGGATAAAAAATCCGTCATGAAATCGATTAACGATGGAAAAAATGAAGTCAATGAACAAAGTTTAAACTTGAACTTTGGGAGAGATAATATAACTTATAAACTCGTCTATGGCGAAATTTTAGCATTTAAAAACAATAAACTTGATTTGTCTTTAGAATTTAATTTTGATGTTTTAAGTGATGCAGATGCTTCTTTTTATCACGAATTGGTCACAAATTTCCCTTGGGCTGTTGGAACAATTCCAGATGACTATTACATAATTTCTGGTATAAAAAATAATATTCTAAGGGAATGTATTTTATATGTGGCTTCAAAAATGAAAACTCAATCAATCAAGCAAAGTAATGCAGAACTTGGTGGGTTGCTTGCTGGTGCTGGGAATATAAGAAATATTCAAGAATATGCAAATGAATTGAAAAATTATTTAAATGTATGTGCTAAGCAAAGTATGAAAAAAAATATGCCTAAGTTTGAAGATGAAATTAATGCTGGGCTTAAGTGTAATGAATCTTCTGAATTTTTGCCTGCATCAAAGCGTGTTGCTCCACTTTCTGCTGGAATTGCTGGAGATATTCCAAAAACAGAAGCAGAAGTTAGTGAAGATGTTAGAAAAGAGCAAGAAAAAGAAACTCAAAAATCTATTACTAATGCCGAATTAATGGAACTTTTAATGGCAGATGAAGATGAAATTGAATCGCAGTCAGAAACCCAAGAAAACGCAAAAAGAGCTGAAGAAGAACGAAAATTAAATGAATTAGAAGAAGAAAACAAGAAAGATAAACAACTTGAAGAAGAACTTGCAATGTCGTTAAGAAAGAATGATTCGGGGGAAGAATAGTATGGAAAAAAATGAGCAAATGCAAAGTTTCAAAAAAGAATTTCTAGACGAAATTAAGGCTGAAATAGTTAGCATAGATAGTTTGAAAAAACATAAAATTTCAAATGCCGTTCTTTTAGCTGAAGTGAAATTAAGAAAAGTTTTTGGCGATGATATTTATGTTCCGGAGAAAAAAGAAGAAACTCTAAACGGGGAAAAGGAGATTGTAAAATTATCTGAAACAGATATTGCTTTTGATAGTGAAGTACGTGAGATTTGTGAAAATTTAGACAATTCTGACTTCGATTCAAAAGTATTGCATATTTTGTCAAAATCTGATGTTTAGGGGGAAATATGAAAAATAATTTGGCGATTATTTGTTATGATAATGCACTTTCAAGGCGTATTGCAAAATCTCTTTGCGAAGAATTTGACATGCGATTTTTCGATATGTATGACATGTTTAATTTTGATAATTCGCCTTACTCTTTTGCTGAATTAATCGAACTTAACGGGGAAGATTACATAACAAAATCCATGAGAAGTATTTTGAAAAGCGAGTTTGGTTTTACTAATACAATGTTAATTGCAGATACAAAAATCATCTATGAAAATCAAGATTTATTTGATAGTATAAAAGAAAACAACTTGGTTTTGTATTTAAAAAGTGATTTTAAAACGGAATTTGCTCAAAGGGAACATGTATTTTTTAAGTCGGAAGAAGAAAAAAAATATTTTTCATTGGAACTTGATAAACTTTGTGAAATTGACATGAAGATTGAAAATCAGTTGGCAGATATAGTCTTTGATGTTGAAGGATTAACTTTTTCTCAAATTAAGGAAAATATATTGAAAACTCTGCAAACTTTGTAATTTTTCTTATTCAAAATTATAAAAGATTGACAAATTCTAAATTGTGTGGTAATTATAATCGTAGGAGATATTATGGAAAATTTTATTAGATTATTATGTGAAGCAGGAGAAACTGCTGAAAAACAAAAAGGACTAAGCGTAAATTTAACAAGTGTATTCACATTTATTGGTATGGCTTTTTGTATTATTGTTGCAATAGTTGCATTAGTTTGGCTTACTTGTTTCTTTGTTAGATTATTAATAAAAACATTTAAGATTCAAGTGCAAAATTCCTATGATGTTTTTGTTGAAAATAGCTCGGCAAAAACCGCTAGTAAAAAAGAAAGAAACGCATTAAAACGTAAAGCTAGAGATGCTAGAAAAATGGAAATATTAAAAATGAAAGAAGAATCTAAAGACAGGATTCATCAAATGCAGGTTGAAAAGTTGGGTATAAAACTCAATGAAAATGAAAATAGAGCAAAAGATAAATATGGTGTGAGTGTCAGTGAAAAAATTGCAAAAGAAAAAGTTCAAAAAGAATCAAAACAAGCTATAGATTCTAAACAAAAGGAAGAAGAAAAACAACCAGCCAACGAAGTTGAAGAATCGCAAGAAGATTAAAGATTTAGTTTGTTTTGTATTAAAGAAAGAATAAAAAATAAGGTGCTATGTTAAACATAACACCTTATTTTATTTGGGTTTACATGTTGTTTTGGATATGAAGTTCTATTTATTAGCTTCGTCTTGCAATGTTTTTAGAACTTCACTTGCATGCTCTTTTGCATTTCCGATAAGTCTTGCAGATTCTTCAGCACTGGTTTTTGCTAATGTAAAGTATCTTGATTGAGTGCTTGTAAAGTCTTCATAATTTTTTTGTGGTGGGAGCTTTTCGTCCATTACAAGTTTTTTAGTTGTTGGGTTGTATCTATAAATTGGCCAATAACCAGATTCAACAGCAAGTTTTTCTTGAGCTTGAGTGTTGCTCATATCACTTCCGTGATTAATGCAAGGGCAGTAGCAAATAATAATAGATGGACCTTTATTTTCTTTAGCTTCTTTGAATGCTGTGATTGTTGCTTGTGGGTTAGCACCTAGTGCAACTTGTGCAACGTAAACATTAGGATATTGCATTGCCATAGCACCAAGGTTTTTCTTTTGAGTTTGTTTGCCACCTGCTGCAAATTTTGCAACCGAGCCCATTGGTGTAGATTTTGATGCTTGACCGCCTGTATTTGAATAAACTTCGGTGTCGAGAACCAAAATATTTACATCTTCGCCAGAAGCTAACACATGGTCTAGACCACCGTAGCCAATATCATAAGCCCAGCCATCACCACCAATAATCCAAACTGATGTTTCAAATAGTGATGCAACTAAGCCGTAAAGAGCTTTTGTTGTTTCATTAGATTTGTTTGTTTTGTAAAGATTTAAAATATCTTGTTTAATTTCAAGAGCAAGATTTTTGTCTTTATTTTCTTGAGAAAGCCATGTTTCAAGTTTTGCAGTAAAGTTAGCGTCATAAACTTTATTTTCTATTGCATGTTTGATAATTTCGGTTAAATGTGCTCTGTTAGATTTAACGGATTTTCTCATACCTAATCCAAATTCAGCATTATCTTCAAATAGTGAGTTTGACCAAGCTGGACCAAATCCGTCTTTTGTTTTTGTATAAGGACAGGTTGGGGCAGTTCCGGAATAAATACTTGAACAACCTGTTGCATTTGCAACAATCATTTCTTCGCCATAAAGTTGAGTTAAAAGCTTGATATATGGTGTTTCGCCACAGCCAGCACAAGCGCCAGAAAATTCAAATAAAGGTTTTTCAAATTGGCTACCTTTAATAGTTTCTTTTTTGAAGATTGTTTTTGGATTTTCAACATCTTTAAGTTTATTGTAAAGCTCATCTTCTTTATCTAAAATATCTTCAGCCTTAACCATTTCAAGTGCTTTGTTGATTGCTGGGCAAACCTTAACGCAGTTTTCACAGCCTGTGCAATCTTTTGGAGATATTTGGATTTTGAATGAATAACCAGGGATACCAAGAGCTGGTTTTGTTCCAACTTCGTGAGCGAGTTCGCTATCTGATGGAACAAGATATGGTCTGATTACAGCATGTGGACAAACAAGTGAACATTGGTTGCATTGAACGCAATTTTCTGCAATCCATTTTGGCAAGCTAGTTGCGATATTTCGTTTTTCATAAGCAGAAGTTGCGGTATGTGATGAACCAGTAACTTCAAAGGCAGAAACCGGTAAACTGTCGCCGAGTTTCATTTCAATAGGTTTGATATAGTTTTTGTAGTATGGGTCATCGATTAAGTTTGCGGTAGGCTCGCTTACTGCATTTGCCCAAGTTTCTGGATAATTAACTTTTCTAAGGTTTGAAAGAGATTTATCAATAGCATTCATATTCATTTGAATGACTTTTTCGCCTTTGCTTGCATAAGTTTTTGCTGCTGCGTTTTTGATATATTCGATTGCTTTATCAACTGGCAAGATTCCGGCAAATCCGAAGAATGCAGTTTGCATAACAACGTTAATTCTTCTGTTTAAGCCAACTTCTTCGGCAACTTTTTCAGCATCAATAACAAAGAATTTAAGTTTTTTTCTTGCAATAAATTGTTTCATTGAAGCGGGAAGTTCTTTATCCATTTCCAAATCTGTCCAAGGAGCATTTAAAAGGAAAGTTCCACCGTCCTTTATTGAAGAAAGCATGTCATATTTATTAACGTAACTTTTGTTGTGGCATGCAACAAAGTCTGGATTGATTGTTAGATATGGCATGTTAATTGGTTTTTTGCTCATTCTTAAATGGCTTGTTGTAAGACCACCAGATTTTTTACTATCATAAACAAAATAGCCTTGACCATAGTAACCTGCATATTCACTGATAATTTTGATACTGTTTTTATTTGCTGAAACCGTACCATCACTGCCTAATCCATAGAAACGACATTCAACCATGTTTTTATCGCTAAAATCAAGTTTTAGTTTATTTTCAGGAAGGGAAGTTTTTGTTACATCATCATTAATTCCAACCGTGAAGTGGTTTTTAGGACGAAGGGCTATAGAATTTTCATAAACGGAAATAACATTTTCGTGAGTGAATTCTTTGCAAGATAGCCCATATCTTCCGCCAAGAACTTTAATACCTGTTCTGCCAGCATCTGCTAATGCTGAAATTACATCTTCAGCAAGTGGTTCGAAAGTTGCACCACATTCTTTTGTTCTGTCAAGAACGGTTATAATTTTTGTTGTTTCAGGAATAAGTTTAACGAATTTTAATGTTGAGAATGGTCTATAAAGTCTAACTTTAATTACACCAACTTTATGACCATTTTCTGCAAGTTTTTTAACGGTTTGGATTGTGGTATCTGCACCTGAACCCATAACAACAATAACACTTGTTGCATCTTTAGCACCATAATATTCAAAACAACTGTATTTTCTGCCTGTAACTGAACCGATATCTTTTAGTACTCTTTCAAAAGCATCAGGAACAACGTCAATATATCTATTTATTGCTTCTCTGTTTTGGAAGAAAATGTCTTCGCCTTGGTTTGTGCCTTTTTGAATAGGGTTAGATGGTGTAAATTCACAAGGTCTATCCCAAATATTTCCATAAGAATTTGCAAGATTTCTCACAGTTTCATCGTCAATAGCTGAAATTGTGTTAACTTCGTGCGAAGTTCTAAAACCATCAAAGAAATGCACAAAAGGAACTCTTGTGATATTTGTTGCTAAATGGCTTGCAAGTGCCATGTCTTGTGCTTCTTGGACAGAAGAAGATGCAACCATTGCAAAACCAGTTTGTCTAACACCCATAACATCGCTATGGTCGCCAAAAATTGAAAGTGCGTGAGTAGCAACAGTTCTTGCTGCAACATGAATAACGCAAGGTAAAAGTTCGCCGGCGATTTTATACATATTTGGAATCATTAACAAAAGCCCTTGACTTGATGTGAAAGTTGTGGCTTTTGAACCAGCAGTCAAAGCTCCGTGAAGTGCTCCGGCGGCACCTGCTTCACTTTGCATTTCTGTTACTTCAACAGTGTTTCCAAAAATATTTTTTTTGCCTTTAACAGCCCATGCATCAATGTTTTCAGCCATTGGTGACGATGGGGTAATTGGGTAAATTAATGCCATATCGGAAAGCATATAAGCCATGCTAGATGCGGCTGTATTTCCGTCAATGGTAATATTTTTTTGTTTTTCCATTTTTTCATCTCCATTATTTTATTTTAAAAGCAAGTTGCTTTTTAAACATTTTAATTATATGTTTTTTCTAGTTTTTAAGTCAAATAATATTTTGGTTAAATGCATTGAAATTAAACATAATTTATGATATTATTTTTTTATGGAAAGGATAAAGTTAACTATACAATACAATGGTAAAAATTTTAGCGGGTGGCAAATTCAGCCAAACAAAAGGACTATTCAGGGAGAACTTGAAAGAGTCTTAGAATTTTTAATGAAGGGAAAAGTAAAAACTTATGCATCAGGAAGAACTGATGCTGGGGTTTCAGCACTTGGGCAAGTAGCTCATTTTGATACTGAACAACAGGTTGATGTAAAAAAACTATTGGTGAGTTTGAATGGTTTATTGCCTGAAGATATTGCAGTTACTTCTTGTGAATTTGCACCAAAAGATTTTGATGCGAGATTTTCCGTAAAGGAAAAAACATATCAATATAAATTTTACATCTCAAGGTTTAGGCTTCCGCTATTTGAAGAATCCGCATTTAGAGTTAATGATTACGTTAATTTAGACAAAATGAAAGAAGCTTGCAAGTTTTTTATTGGCACGAGAGACTATGAGTCATTGGTTTCACAAAAAAGCGGAAAAACGGATTTTGTGAGAACAATTTATGATGCAAAAATCGTTGAACTTGGTGACGGACTTTTCGCTTTTGAAGTTACAGGCAATGGATTTTTGTATAATATGGTTAGAATCATGTTTGGAACAATACTAAAGGCGGGGTATGGGCAAATTGAGCCACGAGAAATTGAAAGTATATTGAATAGCAAAAACAGGTCGCTTGCAGGAAAAACCATGCCAGCTAAGGCTTTAATTATGAAAAATGTAAGCTATGAAGATGTCAAAATGTCTAAAAATTGAAAATATTATGAAGAAATTGAGATAAATTATTGACAACTTGATAATTTAGTTATAAAATATACGAGCATAGGATTGGGGGTTTTTATAAAAACTTGTCCAATAATTTGTTAGAATATTAAAAAAAGGTAAGGAAAAATGAAAACATTTATGCAAAGTGCAGAAGCAAAATCAAGCAAATGGTATATTGTTGATGCAACAAATATGCCTCTTGGTAGATTGGCTAGCCAAGTTGCCGCTGTTCTTCGTGGCAAAAACAAGCCAGAATTCACACCAAACCAACTTTGTGGTGACCACGTTATCATCATTAACACTGATAAAGTTGTTTTAACTGGTAACAAATTAGAAGATAAATATTATCAATATCACACTGGTTACATTGGTGGACTTAAAGAAATTCAATACAAAACTCTTATGGCTGAAAAGTCAGACAAGGCTGTTACTCTCGCAGTTAAGAGAATGCTTCCAAAAAATTCTCTTGGAAGAAAAATGCTCACAAACTTAAGAGTTTACAAAGATGACAAACATGAGCACACAGCTCAACAACCAGAAGTATTAAATCTAGAAGGTAGAAGGTAATAACTATGGCAAAGAAAACAACAAAGAAAGTAGAAAAAATTTGGGCAACAGGCCGTAGAAAAAAGGCTATTGCTAGAGCAAGAATTTCAGAAGGTAAAGGTAATATTGTAGTTAACAAATTACCACTTAACGAATATTTCAAATCAGAACTTTTGCAAAACGAAGTAAAAACAGCTTTAAATTTAGTTGAAGTTGCTGATAAATATGACATTGAAATCACTGTTGATGGCGGTGGTTTAACTGGTCAAGCAGGTGCTTGCCGTCATGCAATCGCAAGAGCTTTGGTTCTTTCAAATGAAACATTCAAAGCATCTATCAAATCTGCAGGTCTCTTAACTCGTGACCCAAGAATGAAAGAAAGAAAGAAATATGGTTTGAAGAAAGCTCGTAAAGCACCACAATTTTCAAAGAGATAGTATTCAAAAACAAGATACATTTTTGTATCTTGTTTTTTGTTGCTAAAAATAGTGAAATATCATTAAAACAAAGGAGTATAGGTATGGAATTTTTTGATTTATATGATATAAACCGAATGAAAACCGGTGAAACATTGGAGAGAAATGGCATTGTTCCAAAAGATAGATATAGAGTGGTTGTGCATATTATCATATTTAACAGCAAAGGCGAAATGTTGATTCAGCAAAGGGTTGAAACAAAAAGGGTTAATCCTAATAAATGGGATTTATCGGTTGGTGGTTGTGTTGTTTCCGGAGAAGCGTCAAGTGAAGGTGCAGAAAGAGAGTTGTTTGAAGAAATCGGGTTAAAATATGATTTTTCAAAAAGCATACCAAATTTCACAATTAATTTTGAAACCGGTTTCGATGATTTTTATGTCATTCATTGTGATAAACAAGCAGAAGATTTTAAGTTGCAAACAACAGAAGTGAAACAAGTTAAGTGGACGACAAAAGGAGATGTCTTTAAATTAATACAAACAGGCGAGTTTGTAAAATATAAGAAAGAGTTAATCGATTTAGTTTTTTCGTGTGATAAAAAACTTTATGGAGTCTGGGAACTGGATTAGTGTTTTGATTATTTTAAAAATTAAGTTTGTGTATATTTTTAAGAATGAATTTTAAATAAACCATTATTTAAAGGGCGGAAGCCCTTTTTTTATTGCATAAAAACCTATCTTTTGCTAAAATGATAGTGTAAGGGATTGTAGGTATGAAATTTTTTAACAATAATTGGGATAAGGTTTTGGAAGATGAGTTTGAGAAGGATTATTTCAAAACACTTTTAAATAAAGTTGATGAAGAATACTCAAAATATAAGGTGTATCCACCTAGAAATAAAATCTTTTCGGCTCTCACTAATTGTGATATAAATGATGTTAAAGTGGTGATTTTAGGTCAAGATCCCTATCACGAAGAAGGTCAGGCTCACGGTATGAGTTTTTCTGTTCTGCCGGGTGTGGATATTCCGCCTTCGCTTAAAAATATTTACAAGGAAATTGAAAGTGAATATGGTTACCCTGCACCAAACCATGGCTATTTAATGAAATGGGCAAAACAAGGTGTTTTGCTTTTAAATGCAACATTAACAGTTCGTGCACATCAAGCAAATTCGCATTCAAAGTTTGGTTGGCAAAAGTTCACCGACCGTGTTATTCAAGAAGTTAACAAGCAAGACAATCCGGTGGTGTTTATTTTGTGGGGGAATAATGCAATTTCAAAGGAAAAATTTATAGACACTAAAAAACATTTAGTGCTTAAGTCTGTGCACCCAAGTCCGCTTTCGGCTTATGCAGGTTTTTTTGGAAATAATCACTTTAAAAAAGCAAATGAGTTTTTGAAAAATAATAACAGAGAAGAAATTGATTGGAGAATTGATAATATTTAATGAAGAAAAAATTGTGTTTTAGTTTGGCTTTAGTTTTTAGTTTGGCTTTTTTACTGCCATGCTTTTTTGCTGGACAAAATACAAGGTCTTCACATGTGCAAGCAACAAGTGTGGAAAGTGAATATTTTAAAAGTGATTCGATAGATTTAATTTCAGCAAATATTTCTAGTTATGTTGATAATGGCAAGGTGGAAAATGTTTCGCCATATAACAAAGACACAAAAACAAGATATGAAGGGCAATCTATAACTCCAACGGCTGGAGAATATGGGGAATTTAAGAATAAAATTTTTCAAATTAATGGTGGAAATGGTTATACTCCCGGGCAAAACGATGCCATTTTTATGTGGGTTTATTTAATAAATGTTAACACCATTCTCAACACTTTTAAGTTAAAAATTGAACTTTCGAATGGTAGCGGGAATAATTTGCTTTGGTCTTTTTCGCACCAAGAAGTGCAATCAATGGGTACTGGTTGGAAATTTATACAATTAAATTTGATTGATTTTGAGTATTCTGATGAAGATTACACAAACACAACTTATGATAGAATTATTTTTAGCTATTATTCTGAAGCTGAAGATGAAGAAGAAGACCAAGATGATGTTTATGATGGTTATGAGACAAAAACAAGTGAAAGATTTTCGTTTTATCATGTGTTTGCATCAAAAAATGTGAATAATAGTTTTTCGTCAGGTATGATTTATGATTTGCCACAATCTTATTTTGAGTTTAGTGACACATTTAATATTGGTGGAACATTTTACATTGGCGATAAAGTGAAAATTGGTTCAGTAAGAGATATTTTCAAAACTTTATACATTGGAAAATATGACTTATCGAATTACTCAACTAATAGTAATTATTATTGGACTCTATCTTTTACCAGCCCAAGGTCTGATACGTCTTATAAAGATTTCGGAGATTATTTGAATTTTTATGAGCAGGGTTACTATAACTTTACAATTCAATTACATAGTAAAAACGAAACTAAACCGCTGTTAAGCGAAGGAATTAATATTTATTGTGACAATTTATCGCTGGGGAATTTTGTTGTTAAATCAAAATGCACAATAAACGATAATGAAAAAGTAATGATTTCATTTAAGCTTGCGGATAATGTTGTTATTGATGGCGACTATAGTTTGACTATAGATAATAATAACGCAGTTATTGAATCATACTATGAAGAAAATGGTGTGGTTTATGTTTGTATTTCAGGTGTGTCTGCTGGTAGCTCAACATTAGATATATCTGCTAAAGTTAAAAGTCAATATGGTGTTAAGGCGGAGAATGTTTCATCATCAATTTCAATAGACATTGTATCAACCGAAGATAAAATGGACTTGTTTGAAATCATTTTATGGATATTTTTTGCTTGTTTTTGCACAGGAATTATGATTTATTGGTCAATTTCTCTTGTAAAATCAAGGAAAAATGATGTAAAATAAAAATAGTAAAAGGGGGAGTGCCGAAAAAATGAGTTATTTTGATGACTATGGTTCATCTAGGACAAAGATTCCTTATGACGATGTACCTATAACCAGAAATGAAAGAGCGAAACGGAATAATGGCTCTAGTCGTGGTGGGTCTAGAATGTCAAAAACTGCACCTTCCTTTATAGTGTCGTTTGGACTAATAATAAACTTGGTTTTAAGTGTTGTTTGTTTATTCTTAGTTGGTACAAAAAAATATAGAACAATTAATAATTATGTCATTGAAGTTGGTGCTGGTAGTGAAGTTTCAATGGCTGTTAAAAATTCTGCCATTGCAAATTCAGTTTGCATTACTAGTGGCACTTCGTCTAATGTATCTTCAGGTTCAGGTGTGATTTATAAAATTGATAGGAACTCTGAAAATATGGAGAGCAGTGCTTACAATAAAGGTACGATTTATTTTGTAACTTGCTATCATGTTGTGGAAAATGATACAAAAAATGTCAAAGTTCAGCTTTCTTCCTATACTTCAAAAGAATCAATAAAGGTAAGTGTTGTTGGATATTCAAGTAAATATGATATTGCAGTTCTAAAATATGTTAGTAATGACTTAAATGAAACTTTATGGGGTTGCTCGGCAACAACTGTGTTTGATAGTTCTTATGCAACTCAAGGCGAATGTGTGTTTGCCGTTGGAAATCCTTTGGGATTGGGTATTACTATTACAGATGGTTTGATTTCACAACTAAATGCCTTTATTTCAATCGAAAAATCAGAACCAAGCAGATGTATCAAAATTTCTGCTGAAATCAATCCAGGGAACTCAGGTGGTGGGTTGTTTAATTCAAAAGGCGAGCTTGTTGGAATAGTTAATGCAAAACTTGATGAAGCAAGTTCGGGTAAAGAAACTTTTGTTGTTGAAGGAACAAGCTACGCAATTCCAAGTTCCGTTGTTCGTGGAATTGCTGACCGATTGATTGCTGGCGAAGAAAGTGTTAAATATTTAGATTTAAATGTAACATTTGCAAGTGTTAGCAGAAAAACTATTGAACCTATTGTTTATAAAAATGAAACGAGATTGGTTGACACTTATGCGGTTAAGGTTTCATCGGTGGGCAAAGGTATTGCTTCCGGAAAATTAACAACAAACGATTATATCACAAAAATTGTGTATACTGATGTATTGTCTGACGAAGAAAAAACACAAATGATGTATAATCAATATAGCTATGAGGATTGTGTATTTTCAATCAAACCATATTCAACGGTCAAATTTTATATTGAAGGAAAAACTGAACCAGTAGAAATTGTGGCATCTTCTTTCAATACTGTATAAATTACTTGATTTTTATACTAAAAAAGAATATAATGAATATATATTAGGGGGATAATTATGGCAGAAAAGAAAACAACATTTGATAAAGTTCAAGAAATTATCGCTGAAAAACTTTCTGTAAAAAAAGAAGATGTAAAAAATGAATCTAACATTGCAGAAGATTTGGGTGCAGATTCTCTTGATTTAGTTGAAATTTTGATGGCTTTGGAAGATACTTTTGGTATTTCTATTCCTGATGAAGCTATCCCACAAATCAAAACAATCAAAGAACTTGTTGATTTTATTGACAAAAATACAAAAAAATAAGCTTAATCTTATTTATATTGAAGCGGTTACCGCTTCTTTTTTTATGCTTTTTTTGACAAAGGGGTGGAGCTTTCTAGCAAGGGGATTTCTTGGGCTTCGCTCGAAATGACACTGGAAATTATGCTTCGCTCGGAATGGCAAGAAAAGAATATTTACTTTTATTTTGTGTATATTTTTATTTAGTTGTAATAAAATATAAAAGTTATTAAAAATATTGAAAAATTTTCGTAAAGTAGTTTACAAAAATGCAAATTTGGTATACTATATGGACGAAATAAACAATTAGGAGATTTTATGGCAAAATATAAAAAATGTCCAAGATGTGAACTTAACTATATTTTAGAAAGTGAAGATTACTGCTATGTGTGCAAATCCGAAATGAAGCATCATAACGAAAATGAAGAAGCTGATTTGTTGGATATTGAAGACATGGAACTTTGTCCAATTTGCGGTCAAAATTACATAACTGAAGACCAATCAATGTGTGACGAGTGCAGGGGAAAGAGCAAGTCTGAAAATGACGAAAATGGAAAAGATTGGAAAGATAGTTCTGACAAACATTTAACCGATTCCAGTGACGACATTGATGGCGAAGAAGATTCTGAAGATGATGAAGAATACAATTCAGGCTTTAGTGATATTGACCTTGCAGATGAGCAAGACCCATTCAAGACTGATGATGACCTTGACAGTGTTGATTCTCCAATCGATTTTGCATCTGAAGATGATGAACTTGATTCTGAATATGAAGAAGAAGTTGCACCTGTTGATGATTTTGAAACAGTTGATGTTTCAGATGATGATATTGAAGAAGATGAAGAAGATGAAGATGATTATGACCTTGGCGAAGATGATTTTTTAGGTAAAAAGAAGTAGTTAAAAGAGTAAATTTATTTACTCTTTTTCTTTTGCGATTTATTGACTTTTAATTGAACTATATCGTAAACTAAAGTAGTGAAAATACAAATGAAGAAACTAACAAATTTTAGGTTATTTTTATGTTTGGCAATTACAATGGTTGTATCAAGTATTGTGGCTGTCAAAGTTTTTGCTAGCTTAAAATCAAAATTTATTTTTCTTGGCTTTGTATTTGTTTTAACCTTGGTCGTCACATGTATTATTTTAAAGAAACAAAAAAGATTGTTTTTACTTGTGCTTTGTTTTGCATTAGCATTTTTAATTCCGTTTGTATCAGTATTATTTAAGACTGAAACTATAAAACGAAATAATAGTTTAAATGTAGAAAATTGCTATATTAATGGAAAAATTTACAAATTAGATATACAGACGTCTGAAAATCGGGCATATGTTTATTTGAGTGGTGTAACGCTAAAATCAAATGAAAAAGAACTTGATTTTAATGGTAAATTTTTGGTGCAACTAAATTGCAAAAATGTGGATACATCAGAACTTGAAATTGGAAAATTTGTAAGCGTTTATGCAAATCCAACTTTTTATTCTTTGGAAAATAACAGCGATATTGATATGTCTTATATTTCTCGTGGAATTAATGCAAAGTGTTATGCTTATTCTTATACGTTTAGCTTAACAGGCGAAAAGAGTTTAAGTTTTAGAGATAAGATTAGAAATTCGGTTTATAAACTTTTTGAGCAGACTGATAGTTTTTATACAAATGTGGGTTTTGCAATGATGTTTGGTGAAACCACTGTTTTACAAAATGAAGTGTATAATGTTTTTACAGGCACCGGTATTGCTCATTTGTTGGCGGTTAGTGGTTTTCATATATCAATAATTGTATCTTTTGTGTCGTTTATTTTAGATAGGCTAAAAACGAGAAAAGACGTTAAATTAGTCATTATTTTATTAATTCTTGGAATTTATGCTTATATTTGCGATTTTTCGGTATCAGTTATAAGAGCAAGTGTGATGTCAATTCTCTTACTCGTTGCTGGTGCGAAAAATAAAGAATATGACAGATTGTCATCGCTATCGTTTGCATGTTGTTTGAATTTAGCGATAAATCCGCTTGATGTTTTTAGCGTTTCATTTGTTTTATCTTTTGTTGCGGTGCTATCTATTATTTTGTTGATGCCACTTTTTGTTAGGTTATTTAATCACATATTCTATCCAAAATTCGCTTCAACTTTAAGTTTGACACTTGCCACATCGGTTGGAATTTCAGTGTTTCAATTTTATTATTTTCACAGTTTACCAATTTTGTCTTTTGTATCAAACCTTATAACAGTGCCACTGGTTAGTATATTGTTTATTGTGCTTTTGTTGTCGGTTATTGTTGGTTCTATATTTGGCTTAGCAGTTCCGTTGATTTCTGCATTTGGATTTTGCATGAAATATATTTTGCAGTTTAACTATTGGGTGGCTCAAATAGGGTTAGATATAACAATTAGTTCGATTCCTGCAATTTCACTTTTGATTTCGCTACTGTTGATGTTTGTTGTTAGTGATTATGTCTTTTTAAAAAAGCGTAATCGTGTGATAATTTCAAGTGTTTTGGCGATTTCTTTGCTTTTGCTTATGATTATTTAATACAAAATGGACTAGACAAAGGCAAAGTGATTTGATATAATTATTTTAGGTTTTATTATGAAATATGTTGAATTAAAGTCAAGTTTAAAGCAGGGTTTGAAAAATGCTTATCTAATTTTTGGAGATGATAGGTATTTGTGTTTTGATGCACTCAAAAAAATCCAGTCAGTGTTAAACTTAGTGGTTGTTGATATGAACTCTGTAACAATCTCAGGGGATTGTGCCACAGCAAAAGATATTGTTGATTCTGCGAATTTATATCCTTTCGGGGACGAATATCGCTTGGTTGTTGTAAAAAATTTCAATCCAAGCAAGGACAAACAAGCAACTTCGATTATTCAAAATTATTTAAATAAACCACTTTCATCAACAATACTTGTATTTTTTAGTCCGGACGGTGCTGAATTTTTTAAGAACATAAAAAATTTGGAGCAAGTTGACTGTAACAAGATTGATGCAAAGACTATTGCTATATTCGTTAAAAACAGCTTGGCTAAAAATGGTATTAGTTCAAATGATGCTGTGATTGATAAGCTAATTTTATATTGTAATTTTGATATGACAAGAATAACGTCAGAGCTTGAAAAATTGATAGCCTATGTCTTGGATACAAAAATTTTAACACTTGACATTGTCGAGAAGAATGTAACACAAGATAGGGAGTTTCAGGTTTTTCAGCTAGCAGAGTTCATTGCCAAGGGCGATGGAGAAAGTGCAAATAACCTAGTAGATAGTATTATGACAAAGGCGGGTATGGGTTTTACAATACTTTCGCCACTTTATAACAACTATCGAAGGGCTCTATTTGTTGCAATCAATAAAGATAAGACTCCGGCAGAACTTGCAAGTTTATTATCAGTTAAAGAATTCGCAATTAAAATGCTAAAAAATCAAATTTCGGTGTTTTCTGTAAAACAACTAAAAGCGATTGTTGATATGCTTGCAGACTATGATAAAAAAATTAAACTAGGCGAGATGAAAGAAAATATTGCAATAAAAACAATAGTTTTTAATATACTAAATCTAAGGGGAAAATAATGGAGCAGGAAAATTTTATGTACGATAGAAAGTCAAGACGCAACAGCTGGATTTATTTATTAGGCTTGTTTTTATCTTGTGTCTGGCTTGAGTTTTACCCTTCAACTTTATCTTTTATGTACAGCTTTGAATATGGATTTGGAAATATGTTTTCAAATGTAAATTTAATGACTGTTATTGAAAATGTTATCTTTGAAGCTTTGATTAGTTGGGCGGCGTTTGAAATTGTTTTTTGGTTTTATAGATGGATTTTATCTTTTAAGATTTATTCATTTATTGTTCCAATGGATAGTTTTAAAGCTGAATCAAGACTATATTTTATTATTAGAAATGTTATTTTAGGCTTGATTTACAACCTTTGTTTTATCATGCCATATCTTTATAGTTTTAGTGTTTTCTTTGATTTATTAATCACGATGATTGTTATGATTTTTTATGCAAAGCACCTAAATGCCGTGTATGCAGAGTCGATTGTCGGGCATTTTGTTTTCAAAAACTTTTGCTATCCAATTATTTTCTATGAAGCAGTTGAAGTTTTATGCTGTTTACTGGTGGTGTTATAATGAAAAAGATTAGAATTTTTATTTTATGTTTAATGCTGAGTTTTGTTGCTTGTTTTGGTTGTTTTGCAAACAAAAACAAGGTTGTTTATGCAACAGATGCTTCGGTTTCTTTCCAAACTTTTTCTTCAGATATTGACGATATTTTAGCGGATTTTTGTGCGGATTATAAAGCTAGAATTGCAGGAAGTGAAAATGAAAAGTCAGCTTCAGAGTATATTAGAAATTATCTTCGAGATAATGCAACTTTGCTAACTGAAAAAAATGATTTATCAACAACAAATGGTGTGCAGACGTTTCAATTTGTAAATGATTATACGGGACTATATAATAAATCACAAAATATTATTTTTGAATACAAGCATGCAAATTCAACAGGTAAAAAAATTATTATTGCATGCAATTATGACGCACCATTAACCTATAATTCCGAAACGGGCGAATATGTATCATTTGAAAATGATGCTTTGAATAGCAGTGCAGGCGATGTTGCATTATGCTTGATGTTGGGTAAAAATTTGCCAAGCCTAAATCTCGATTTTGATATAGAATTTGTATTTTTTGGTGCTGGTGAAAATTCTTGTGCAGGTTCTGAGTTTTATTTGAACGGTATTTCAGAAGAAGATGCAAAAAATATTCTTTGTGTTATTAATATTGATAAAATTGCTCTTGGTAAAAACATATATTTTTACATTGATGAAATATCTTCAGAGTTTTCAAAATTTGTAGCAAATACATGCTCTGCTTTTGCTAGTGAAATTGATACAAATCATCTCAATAAAACTGAAATGGTTGATACAAAACTTAATCTTGGTTATTCTCATATTGCTTTAAATTCTGATAATGTTAATTTTATGAGTCAAGGGTTGACTACAATAAACTTGTTTGCTGGCGAGTATGAAAATGGCATAATTTTAGGGAGAAATGAATATAACGACAGTGAAGTTATAACTTACACAAAGAATGATACCATTGCTTACATCAATGAGAATTTTGGGCAAGATGTAATTGTAAATAATTTATACAAAACATCGCTAGCCATTGAAACATTGCTAACTAATGAGAATTTTGTGTCAAAATCGGCTTCTTCAAGCGGTCAAACTGCATGGTTTTATAAAATCTTCGCAAATTCAAATTTAGCTTCTTATTTAACAATTTTAGCATTCTTTGTGATTTTGGTAGTATCAATGTATGTTTATTATAAACTTACTGTTAAGTCATATTACGCAGATGTCGAAGTTGAGTTTTTGTCGTCAGTTGTGAAAATTTCTGACCAAATTGAAAAAGATGGTTCAAACTCAGATGTTTCAAAAGTTGTTGGTCAAGTTTTAGCAAATGACATCAAAAAAGACAAGACATTAAAATCCAGAAAAAAGAATAAAAAATAAAAAGAGTGAACTGAATTAGTTCACTTTTTTATTTAATTTGAATTAGTATTCTGCTTTTTCTTTTTGAGAGTCTATAAAAGGGGATTGAGAACCCCTTTAATTAATCTTATTTCTTTTCAGACATTTCTGCTTTAAGTTTTGTTAATGCAATAGAAAGGTCTGCTTTTTTATTGTTAGCTTTATTCTTGTGAATAATGTTTCTTGTAACTTCTGAATCTATGATAGAAAAAGTTTCAGGAAGTAATTTTTCTGCTAATTCTACGTCCTTATCACTGATTGCTTTATTAAACTTTTTTACAGCTGTAGCAAGTTTACTACGTTCTGATTTGTTACGTTCGTTGTTTCTGATTGCTACTTCTTGTCTTTTCTTAGCTGACTTAATAATTGGCATAAATTATTTGCTCCTTTGCAATATTATCGTTCATATTCTATCACAGTTTGATTTGTTTTGCAAGTATTTGGTTTAATATTTTTTTATATTTTTGCAACTCTTTTGATTTTTTGCTAGAAATAACGATTTTCACTTTGCTATTTTTGTGATTTTCATGGCTTTCTTGTAAAATTTTTCTAGCAACACCTTGATTTCCATTAAACATTGGCTTGTCTATAAGCCTAGATAACTTATCTTTGATAAAAGTGTAATGAGTGCACCCCAAGACTATGCAATCATTATTTTGAGTGGTTATTGTTAAATTATATAAAATTTTATTTAATTTAAAATTATTAAGTAGTGAGTTATTGGTTAAATTATTTTCAATACATGTTGCAAGTGCAGGGCATGAAATAGTCTTGAATTTGAACTTAAAACGAGCTTTTAAATGTTTAATTGTTTGTGGAGTTGCAATTACTGCTGGGTTTTTAAAACCATTATCTATAGCAACTTTTATGGCTGGTTCTGTACCAATTATTTTTAAATTCGGGAATTTTTTACGTAAAAATTTAATTGATGTGGTTGTGGCTGTATTGCATGCAAGAACAACGATTTTTATATTATATTTTTCTTGTGTGTTTTCTATAATTTCAGATAGTCTTTTGTGTAAAAATGATACTTTTTTTGAGCCATAAGGCACAAATTTAGTGTCGGCAAAATAAATGTAGTTGTTGTTTAAAACTTTTATTGTTTCATATAATGTGCTAAGCCCGCCAATGCCACTATCGATAAATAAAATAAATGAATTTTTCATAGTAAATTATATGCGAATTTTTTTGGATTGTTTGAAAGTGGGGATTGTTTTACATCTTCGAGACGGGGGATTTCTCGAATTCGCTCGAAATGACACTAGGGGTTATTTTGTCATCTCAACCAAAGGAGAGAAGCGACTGCGTGGAGAGATCCCCATGAACTATCCGTATAAAATATATAAATATACACAAAAAAGAAAGGGTATAGACCCTTTCTTGTAATTTTATCTTGTTTTTACTTTGCCTCTTGAAGCGAGTATGAATAATACAACAGCTAAGGCTATAATACCAACCAAAACAATCAATATTACAGCCGAAATGCTTGTCGGTTTGCTATAGTCGATTATGCTTGTGCCAACTGTTCCCATTGAGTCTTCTATTGACACGGTATAAATGCCATAAGCTTCAAAAGCTAAGGTTTCGCCTGATTTAACAACATAGGTTGTTGTCACGGAGTTTACGGTGATATTTACTGTTATATCGCCAACACCCAAAAAGTTAATTCCAAGTTTGCCTTTGTTTTCGCTATTATCGCCAAATTCTACTTGTTCAATTTTAACAGCCTGCATAGCGTAATTTATTGTGTATTCGTTTAAATAAGTTTTACTAAGTACGGTTGAATTATATTCGTCATTTGGGGTGCTATCAAATTTTGATTTGAATGTCATGTCTTTATTGATGTTGATTTTATAACTTTGTGGCTTGGTTACATAAGGAGTATCTGCATAATAAAGCGTGTTTTTTTCTCCGTTAATTTCTGTTGGGTCGTTATATTCATCAACATTAGCAACAGTATAATAAGTTCTTGGTTGTTTTACAATGGTAAATTGATATTTATGATTATCATCGTAAATTTTTTCAATTTTGTGAGTTGTTTCATTATAGGTGTATCTATTAATAACAATCTCATAAACAGCGTCATCAGTGCAGTTAATAGTCAATGTTTTGTCTTTGCTTGTTTGCTTAGAAAACATTTCCTTAAGGTCTGAAAGGGTATAGTAGGTTGTTACCGGAAGGTTTGCACTTCCTGGCAATGTTGCTTTTGTGAACTCAACGATGTTTAAATCTTTTAAAGTTTCAGTTGGTGTGAAATTTTTGATAAATTCATCATTTTCAAAATAGTAATTTAGGTTTTTGATTGTGACTTGAACACTATCATTTTGTGTAGATTCGCTTACAATATAATCCAAAAGGTTTCGTGTTGTGGTTTTTGTGTTTTCATCTTCAACATCTTCATAGCTTTGCATTATTACGTAAGCATTGTCATAAGCGGAACTTGAATTGCCTGCAGTTTCTTTGGTTTTGATGTAAAATGAAGTAGAGTAGTAGTTGTAATTAATTCCGTTTTCTTCAGGTTCAATGATAATTGTTTCTTTTTCTTTTTCGCCTTTTTCATTAATGATTTCATTTTCAATAATTTGGCGTTGATTTTTTAGAAGTAGATAAGTTGAGTCGTAAACTTCAATTTCATATCTGCCGGTTGTGTCAAAATTAATAGAAAATTTATTGAAATCTCCATTTAAAATTTTATATACAGGAGTTTTTACAGAACTATTTTCATTTAAAATAGTAGCCAAACTTTGGTCATGATTTTTTTGAGCATTATTACTGCCTTGTCTTTGCTCGTCATAATATTCAACAAACAAATACTCGTTTTCGCTGTAAAGTTTGAATGTATATATGAAACCATTGTGGTTAATGTTAAAGTAAAGTGGGTTAGTTTTTGTGTAATTGTTGTTTGTAAATTCGAGTTTAACGTTTTCATAAGACAATTCACGTTGAATTTTTTCGTTAGTGAAAGGTTCGTCGCCAATATCAAGTCCGGTGCAAGTGAAAAGTGTAACGTCATCAGTTTCGAAATCTAGTATTGGTCTAACAAAATTGAGCTTATAGGTTGTTGCGTTTGTGTTGTTAGATGATGATACGGAAAAAGTGAAACTTGTGTCTGTTGCTTCAGATTTTAATGTATAAGACTTTGTAAAAACAAATTTTTTCGAATTTTCGTCAATGTCTACAAGTTTAATTAAATCACTTTGTCCAATATTTACTCTTGAATTGTTTTCATAAATAGAAATTTTACCATCGCCTGAAATTTGATAATTATATTCAGTATCATTGACTGTGAATTTTGAAGGGAAGGTACTACTTGCTTGGTCTTTTTCAATAACATCGCTCTCAAAAGTGTTATTGTAGAATAATGAACTCTCAAAAGCTAATATATAGTTGTATTTAAGTGGTTTAAAAGAAATAGTGGTTGTGTCTTTTGTTATGATGTATGAAGTATCTGCCTTTCCGTCATTATTTGTATCAACGGATTTTATATTATCGGTTTCTAATGTTTTTCCTGCGATTGATAGTGTGACATATTCAAAAACATTTTTATCGATTAGTTGAATTTCGCTTACAGTAGTTGATGCTGCACTTGCTTTATTTGTTGATTTTTTTGGCATTGACGGAAAAAAGCTAACAAGAAAACTAAATGCAAGCATAAACGACATACATATAAGTGAAATTCTTTTAGAAACTTTCATAATTTTCTCCTAAAATTAATCTTCATCATTATCAAGAACAATGCTATTTCTTTTTCTAATATCATAGAAAACTTCGCTTTCTTTAAATGTTCTTCCAGGAACAAACTCTGAAGGAACTGCACCAATTTTATAAAGGTCTAAGCATTTAAAGTATGGCGTTGCAACAGCCTTGCAAGGATATTGTTGGAAGTTGTTTGTGATGTTTTGTCCAAGTGGAAGTTTGTCAAGTTGTGATGGGTGAATAAGTGGAACTTGTTGAAGCGATGTTGATGTTGAAGTGGTAGATTTTTCTTTGCCACCGCCTTCATTCTTGGTTTTGCTATCAACTTTAATTGTATGGTTTCCAAGTTCTTTTGAAAATTCTTCACGTGTTTTCAAGTCAGGTGTTCCATAGAAAAGTGTAGAACGGCATTGACCACGCACGATTTCAGCAACTTCTTTACCGTAAACATCATCAAGCTGTGAATATGATTGAATAGCCATGTTAAGATAAATCCATCTAGACCTAGCAACGGTGATGATTCTGTTCAAACCTTCGATTTTTGGCATGTTTGCAAATTCATCAAGGATATAGAATAATGGACGTTTCAAGTGTGCCATTTTATCTTCGTTTGTAAGTTCATTTGCACGTGATTTTTGAACGAATTCCTTATAACTTTGAGAAATACAAACTGATGCAAGTTTATATCTAGTAGCTCTTTCATCGGGAATTTTGATAAAGAAAGCGGTTGGTCTATCGTCAAATTCTGTGAAACGAATATCGTTTGCAGAAGTCATGAAACAAATACCATTATCTGAAAATAAAGCAAGGTTTGTGAGCAAAGTAGACATATAACCATCACGAGTAACTTGTGCTTTAGTTTGAACAATGTTTGTTGATAGTTCTTTTGCTTTTGAAAGTGGGTCACGACCTGAGAAGTAATCTTTAACAACAGCATAGTCGTCATCTTTGTTGATAGCAATTTTATAAGCATTGAAGAAATTGTATTTTTCTTTTGTCATGTCAAGGGCATCATTTTCACTATCTTCAAGCATAGCAATCATACAAGCTTCAAAGTAGTCTCTTGCACCATCTGACCATTGTTTGTTTTTTGGGTCAGGGTCGCTTGGAACGATAGCACCTGCAATATCTTGCAAACTTTCTAAGCAATCATCTTTAATTTTTTGCTTTTCAACGTCAACTTCGATTAAAGTTTCACGCAAAGTATTGAAAGCTTTGCCCATAAATTCATACCATTCTTTAGAATCTATTTCCCCAGCCTTTAAAAGGTTTGGATAATTTTTTATAGGGTCGTTAGTATGCTTTAAAATATTTTCTTCCATGTGCTTTCTTTTTTGCCATTGTTCGTAAATATTTTCAAGCGGATTCCAACGTTTACTTGCATAAGGTTGAGTTAGGTCGAGTTGCAAAACTGTGTAGCCTTGATTTTTCATTTTTAAACTATGGTGTGCGAAAATTTCGCCTTTAGGGTCAGTGATAAAAAGAGAAGGCTTATTTTTTAGTTCTGTTAGAATTTGCATTGTAGGTTCAACCCAGCATGCAGTTTTACCAGTACCAGAAGCACCGACAATCAAAACGTGGCAAGGTGGAGTGAAGTGAATGTTGATATCTCCATGCTTGAGTTCAAAACGGAAAGGTACACCAACAATGTTTTGAACTTTTAGTTGTGAGAATTTGCAGTGTTTGAAGTTCTTATCAAGTTCAGAAAGAGATGCAAAATGTTGATTTTCCATGTCTTTTTGCCCCTTGAAAGTGGAATCTTCTTTTTTGTCTCTTAACAAATAGAATAAAAATCCAACCGCAAAAATAATAAGCGAAGCTGTTATAACATTTGATGAAAATAGAGACCATTCTTCTCTGAGCAGGAACTTAACAATCAAAATACCGCAAAAGTAACTTCCAATGGCGATTAGTATCATATAAAACAAAAAGTTACCAACGACTTCTCCAAATGTTTTTTTCTTATCAGACATAATTTCCCCCTAAAATTAAAAAGAGTATTAATATACATAATAAAGTATATCAAATAAAAAAAAACTAGGCAAACAAATTAAAGCATGTGGAAAAATTATTTTTAGTATTTTATTTATGGTGTTAGGTATGATTGGTAGGGTGTTGTTTGTGTAAAATTGTTTTCATTGTCATCTCGACCAAGAGAGTGAAACGCCTGCGTGGAGAGATTTTCATGAACTATCTGTGTGTAAATGTATAACAACCCCCGTCAGGGTGTCATCTCGACCGTAGTGGAGAGATCTCTTTGGAAAAAAGCAATCACATTCTAGCAGGGGAATTTCTCCATTTCTCTAATGCTTCAGTCGAAATGACATATCTGTATTGCTCCGCTTGAAATAACATAAAAAATATGTTTCAGTTGGAAAGATGCAGGAAAGATTGAGATGCTACAGAAATATGCAAAAATTTTGCAAAAAAATAAATATGATTTCTAAAAATATTCAAAAAACTTTAAAAATTTTATTAAAAAATAAAAATCAAATAAAAATAGTTGCTTATGGAATGAAAATTTTGTTAAAATAAACATAGTAATGGGGTGAATTTTATGAAAAATTCTTTTCTAAATAGTATTTTATATTTTTTGGCAGATGGGGAAGAAGTTATTTCTCCGTTGTATGATGGTATATCTTTGATTGGACCTTATGCTATTGCGGTTTGCTTAACACTTAGTATATTTTGGGGAATATTTTTAGGTGTAAAGTATGCAAAAGCAGAAGATGCAAGCGAAAAAGAGAAACTTCACAAAATTCTCATAAACTTTTGTATTGGGGCGATAACGGTTCTAATTTTGATATGCATTATTTATGCAATTCGTGAGCCTTTGGCGAATTTTATTGATGCAGGTTAGTAAAAATTTCAAAAAAATTAAAAAAATTTTAAAAAATGCTTTAATTTGTTTGCCAAACATTTTTGCTTGTGCTAGTATTTAATCAGTCGATTAGAAAAAAAATAAAAGGAGAAAATTAACATGTTAAATATTTTTTCATTATTAGCAGATGCAGCTACAACTGGCGTTAGTGCAACAGATTCAATTTTTAATTCATCTTATGAAGTATTCGTAAAAATCGTTAACGTTGTACTTCCAATTATTATTGGTGTATTACTTACACTCGGTATTGTTCTTGGTGTTAAAGTAGGTATCGCTTTTGCTAAAGCTGAAGATGATGAAGGTAAAAAGAAAGCAAAAAATCAACTTATCAACATTTTAGTTGGTTTCATTGTTGCTATTATCATCACAGTAGTTATTGAAATTATTCTTAACTCATCAGCAATCAAGAATTTGTTCAAAGTAACAAGACTTGGTGAGACATCTTAGTTTTAAGAACAACAAAAAACACGCTTTTATGCGTGTTTTTTGTTGTGTAAAAATGAATGGAAAACGAAAATAAAAGTAAAACAAGTGCAATTTGTACTTGTTTTTTATTGCAAAAAATAGTTCCGTTCGAAACGATATGGGGGGTTATTTTGTCATCTCGACCAAGAGTGTGAAACGCCTGCGTGGAGAGATTTTCATGAGTTATTTGTATGTAAATGTATAACAACACCCGTCAGGGTGTCATCTCGAACGTAGTGGAGAGATTTTTTTAAAAGTATTTCTGCTTTCTACCTAGGGGATTTCTCGACTACACTACGTTCCGCTCGAAATGATACCAAATGGGGAATGTTTGCGTTCTGGGGGATTTCTCGACTTTGTTCATTGCATTCACTTCGCTCGAAATGAAACAAAATGTTCCACCTGAAATGATATAAAAACAAAGAAATTTATAGATGAATTTGCAAGTGTTTTTCTTTGAATAAATAACGAATAAAAAATACTTGAAAAATAGTTTTTAAATCAAAACAAAAAGATTTCAAAAATACATAATCTTAAGATTATGTATTTTTGTTTCTCCAAAAAAATATCAAAAAAATATTAAATAATTTTACAAATTGTGTGCAATTTATTTGTCTTATTTTGGGGGTCTATGTTATAATAATTATGGTTTATTATAAATATATATATTTTTCGCAGATTTTGTCTAAATTCACACAAAAACAAAAAAATTGCAGACAATAACCGAGAAAAGTAGAATGGGGGAATTATGGCTGTCTTCAGCAATGTTTATTCATTTATACAAAATTTCATTCTAACAATGATTTTACCAAACACAGACAAAGGTGTATCAAGTTATATTTTTGGTCGTTTTTGGAATGCGTTTGGCGAGTTTCTTGCCAAGATGTTGTATATGGTCTGTAAATGGTTTTTGGCATTTATGGATTTTTTGCAATACTTCATTCAAAAACTGATAGGCCTTGATTATTGGCTGGATAGAGCTAATAACGGCAACAGGACTTTGGCTGAAGCAACAAGCGAAGATATGATTTTTAAATTCCTTTATGCTGACACAGTTCAAAAGGTGTTTAGGGCGTTGATTGCAGTTTCTATTGTTTTGCTTATCGTGTTCACGATTTATGCAATCATCAAGAGTGAATGGGACTACATGACAGGTGACGGAGACAAATCAAACTCAAAGGCTTCAATTTTTAGGTCGTCAATCAAAGCTATTTTGCTTGTTATTGTATTTCCAATCTTGCTTGTTATGGGCATAGTTTCATCAAATGCAATTTTAGCTTCAATTATCAATGCGGTTGGTGTTGATATGTCGGAGACGTTTGGTGGAAAGATTTTCTCAATCTCAGCCATGGAAGCAAATAAATATCAGCATTATGTCAATGCTAATACATATTATCCAACCACGGATAGTGTTGTGTTTTATTTAGACGATGACCATAAACAAATCAAATTTGGTTATGGTGTGAACGATGATTATCATATATATTATACTGATTATATCGAATACCTAGAAGCTGCAAGCAATGGAACAAGGATTGTAATCGATTCAATTTTGGACCCATTAATTCCAAAAGAAACAAAAAAATTCAATGGTTTCTGTTTTAAAGTTTCAGATGTTGATGATAATTTTAAATATTATTTCATCAAGGCTAGTTCAGGAGAAAGAGAAGAGATATATTATTACTTAACAAGGGTGCTTGGTGCTGAGGTTTTAAACAAGAATGCATCTTGGGCATCAGATGACATAGGTCTTGAACTTTTAGACGATATTTCATTTAGTGGCAGTAGTTGTGATGGCTGTTACATTTCGGGTTTAAATATTCATAAAGGCAACGATGCAATCAGGGCAACTGCAAGAAATAGCTGGAATTATTCGCTTTTATACTTCAATCCAGGTGTAAGTTTATCTCAAAGCATTTCAAGCTATGGCAATCAACCACTTGGTAAATTCAACCTTGGTTCTGCTGGGTATGGCTCAATTCTTTATAATTCGTCTAATATTGATGCATATTTTGACGGCGGTCAATTTGGTGTTGTTCAATCAAAAGCAGAATATGCTGTTATGAGTGATGTTGTTAACTTTATGTGTGACAACAATTTAACTTTCTACATCATGGACGCAACCAGCAACTTGATTAATTGGAAGTGTGATCTCGATGATGGTGATATTAATAATAAATATCAAATTGATTCTAAATGGATTAGCAGTAAAATATTTAAAATAGATCCTGATGATGGGAGTTTTAAAAATCTTAGCAGTGATGGAACAATATCAAGTAAATCTGCGGTTGCCACAAAATTAGCTAATCCACAACTGGACATTGAAGAAGATGATTATTTAACATTCCTAACATCATATTCAAACAAAGCTTTGCCTTGTGAACGTGAACAAGATGTTATCTATACAGCGAGATTTAGTGATAGTGCAACACTATCAAATGAATTGACAGGCTCAAGATATATTATATGCATGAAGTCGGGTAGTCTTTATTATCCACTTATTAATGGCAAAACTGTTAAAATTGATGGCAAGAACTATACTTTTTCGTCAGATTATTATACAAGTGACTACCACGGAGTTGTTTGGGCAAAGGGAACATTTGACACATCAACTGTTGATGGTTTTTATGGAATGCCAACCTATCTTGAAAATACAGTATCGGAAGATGTTGTAAACAATTATACAAATAGTGGCGAAGCTTATTATTATAAAGTTGATGGCGTCAAACTTAAACTCTATCCAAATTCAGCTAGATTGATTGGTAATACAATTTATGCTTTCAATAATGGGGCTGTTTATGGAAACAATATTTCGTTGGATAGAATAGATACATCGAATTTTCAATCTTCAAAACTAGGTAAATCTTATATAACATTTACAAGTAGTTATGGTGATGATGAATCATACACTAGCACATATAAGTTTACATATACTGGTCATCATGATGGGACATATTATCAGTTTGCGTCTGCGGATAATGGTGTTTGTTATGTAATTTATGTTGACGATAATGGAAATTGCTTTAAACCAGATTCTGATGATATTTCAAAAGCTGCTTCTTCTTCTTTTTCAAGCGGGAAATTAACTCCTTGTTACAGGTCCAAAAATAATATCAAGTTTATTGATGGGCTTGTTATGGACGAAATTTCGTTTGGTTCTAACTATACGCTTAGCTCTGAAGCTGGTAAAAGTTCGAAAAACACATTCTCGGTTTTCAAAAATTCAGGCGATTATCTTGGTACTTTCACAAAATCTAGTTTGGTTGAGGTTTCTTCAGCATCGTCATTTAAAAACAAAACTAAAAAATTTGCAGACAATTCGGGCAATACATATTTCAATATACAAACAGAAGGTAAAGTTACAACAGATGAATTCAAAAAACTTGTTGAAACTATTGGCGAATCTGATTCGGTGTCATGTGTAAGACAAAACGTTGAAGACTATGACGGCAATACATTCTCGCACTACTTGCTTGAAATTAACGTGGCTTTGTTTAAGGGTATCTTTGAAATTAAGTTTGGAACACTTCAACAAGTTTCAAATACCCGAGCTGTTTCGGCAACATTTGTTTATGCTGGCGAAAATGAAGGCATAACATTTGACTATTTCTTTGACCAAAATGTAAAACTGCAAACATTCTATTCGGCTTGGAAAATTAATTATGTTTTGCTTTTGGTTTCATCAGTGTTAATCATTAAAGTTTTGTTTAGTTCGCTTTGGGGTGTAATTAAACGTTTCTATATGATTACGCTTTACTATCTTGCAATGCCAGTTGCGGCATCAACAATGCCTATTGATGGTGGCAAACGTTTTGGCGATGTTCGTGAAAAAATTGTTGGCGAAGTGTTATCAACATATGGTGTGCTGATAGGCCTAAACGTATTCTTTGTTGTACTGCAACCTATCAGGGCTATTACGAGTACAATATTTACTGAAGAAATCATTGCAAATTCTGGCAGTTATTTCCTTCAAAAATTGCCAATATCTGCAAGAATGCTCAACGAATTTGTTTATGTATTGTTCTTACTTGTTGCCTTTACCTTAATTTCGGAACTTCCTGCTTTTGTTCAGGGTATTGTTGGAAAAGGTAAGGACTTAAAATCAACAGGCGAGAGTGTGAAAAAGAGTGTTTCAACAACTATTCAAACGGCGACTGACACGATTTCAGGTAAGTCGTTGAAAGAAGGCATTGTAAACACGGTTAAAATGGTTCCAGGCTTAGTGCCAGGTGCAACATTTATTGCTGATGGCAGTAAAATTGCGAAAAAAGGTTTTGATGCAATTAGTTCAAAGTTTAAAGAAGGTTATGACCAGACTAGCGGAGACGGACAACAACAAGGCGGTGGTGGACAGCAACAAGGTGGCGGAGGACAACAACAACCACAATCAAATAATCGTGATGGTGGTGAAGAAAATCAAAACAATTCACAAACAACCGAAAACAGCGATTCATCACAAGATGGTCAATCTCCAATGGACCAAACTCCAATGGATAGCCAAAACGGAGAACAATCTGCTGAAAATGCAAGAGACAACGGCGATAATGCTGGTGGCGAAAATGAAGCAACTGAAACCGCCGAGCAAGAAGAAAAAGCAGTTGATGAAATGCAAAATAAAGCACAAGAAAGATTTGATAAAGCCGACCAAGATGCCGAAGAAGCTGAAAAATTTGATGCAGATGTAGATAAAAAATTATCAAAAGCTAAAGATGATAATGATTTAGACGAGATTCAATCTGGAATTGAAAATAGCAAATATGGTGCAAAATCTAAAAAAGTATATGACAAATACATTGAAGATGCTGAAAAACAAGGCAGAGTAATTGATTTTTCTGTAAGGAAAGAAGCTCTTAAAGCAGAAAGCGAAGAAAATGTTAGACTTGCACAAAAAGCAAAAGACAAGGCACAAAAGAAACTTGATAAAGCTAATAATCGTGAAAGGTTTAAGCAAAAGTTTAGTTTTGCGAAACAATTAGCTAATGGTGCAATTAATAAAACCAAAGATTTTGCCAATAATGTAAAAAATAGCAAGGTTGTTCAAGGTGTTAATGGTGCAATTAATAAAACCAAAGATTTTGCCAATAATGTAAAAAATAGCAAG
>CAZYDU010000001.1:215418-216401 GCA_964646345.1 uncultured Lachnospiraceae bacterium | reverse complement strand
GTTGTTCAAGGTGTTAATGGTGCAATTAATAAAACAAAAGGTTTTGCTAATAAGGTAATCAATAACAAAGTAGTTCAAGGCTTGCTAGGAAAAGACGACAAAACAGCTTCAGGGGCACTTCTAGGACTTGCAGGAAAAGTCATTGCTGCAGGTGGTGCAGTTGCTGCATTTGCAGCATTTAACCCAATCGTTGCGGCTGGTCTTGTTGGTGGGGTTATGCTCACTAAGAAGCTTGGAACAAAATACAAAGCATCTAACCCAGAACAAAGAGCAAAGCTCATAAAGAAATGGGGAGGCAATGCATTAAAAGTAGCAGGTATTGCAGGTTTAGGTTTAGCAACAGGTGGAGCAGGTTTAGCAATGCTAGGCGGAGCAACAACGGCGGGTGTATTGCTAACAAAAGACAGAAAGCAAAAACGTAGAGCAGGAAATGCAAGAAGATTTGCAGGAGCAAATCCAAATTATACAACCATGACAAGCCCAGCAGGCGAGACCGTAACAGGTCAAGCAATGGGACAGGCTGCCGCACAAAATGCGAGAGAGACTGACGAAACAAATGAATATAGCGATGAGCAACTTGTTAAGCAATTTGCAAAGAAAGCAAGTAAAAAAGACATAGAAGGCATGAATCAAAATCTTGAGAGTGCTGGTTATAAAATTGAAAAAGGCGAGCTAGTAGATTCAAACGGCAAGAAATTAAAAGGTAAAGACCTAGAGAATGCAAGACAAATAATTGCAGGTAACATGACATCTGAGCAAAAGACACAAGCGAAAGGCAAGTTAGCATTAAAGAAAGCTAAAAAGGGATTGCTTGTTAAGTCTTTGGTAACAGCAGGAGTAGTAACAGCAATGGCAATTAACCCAGTGCTAGCATTAGCAGCGGGTGGCATGGCACTAGCTGGCAACAAAGTTTACAAGATGGGCAAGCAATACAAAGCATCTAACCCAGAACAAAGAGCAAAGCTCATAAAGAAATGGGGAGG
>CAZYDU010000001.1:0-215318 GCA_964646345.1 uncultured Lachnospiraceae bacterium | reverse complement strand
AGCAAATCCAAATTATACAACCATGACAAGCCCAGCAGGCGAGACCGTAACAGGTATTGCTATGGGGCAAGCCACAGGACAAACATTTACTAATGCTGGAGAGACTGGTGGATTTGGTGCTACAGGCATGACAGAAGTAAGATTTATTCCTTCTAGCATGCCTGCAGAAAGTGCAGATATTTCGGCTGACCATAGCGTACAACAAAGCTTGAATAGTTTTGTTGATGATGGTAGCAAGAGAGCTAAAACTATTAGATATGCTATAGAAAATGGTGTACTACTAGAAGGGGCTGAGAAGAAAACTGCTGCAATGCATATGGTTGGTTATGAATCAATCAACGACAGAAACTTTACTCCTGATAGCACAATAGCTTACAGAAACCTTGTAATTAACACCATTGGTCAAAAAGGAAGCCGTGTTGTAGCAGGCCATTTGATTTCAGGCACTGCTAACACTAGGGGATTGAGCTTAGATCAAGCTATTTTAAATGGCTATGAAGTTGCTGGTAATAATGGTGCGATGGAACATGTTAATGGCTGGATTTCTGATAAGAGCAAGATTGAACTTTACAAGTCTATGATGACTAGCGAACAACTTGATACTTTATCTGGTAAAGAATCTGCAGGACTTAGTGAACAAGAATTACTCAAGTTTATTGAGGGTAATGCTACGTCTGGTGCGGGACTCGGACTTAAACTTGGTGTTGGCTATAATAATAAAACAGGTATTTCATTCAATGTGAATGGTAATACCGTTCGTGGAAAGGGTAGACAAGATGATGCTGTCAATTTCGCAATTACTCAAATGTTGCGTGATAACAGCGAATTTGCTGATTCTGCAGTTGAGTCGTCTTTAAACGCAACGGGCTACAAGAAGAATGCAAGAAAAGCTCTTGCTGGAAATTATGCACTTGGTGTTGATTATCAAAACGAAACTAGTGGTGCTACTTTGGGTGGTAAACATCAACAAGTCTTTGACACTGCTTTGAAAAATGACCAAATTGTTGCAGAAGCAATCTTAGCTTACTTAAAGAAAAATCCTACATTATTTGAACAATTCAAGACAGATTATCACATCAATGATGATACTCAACAAGACCAAATCTTAGAATCTATTGTTGCAAGTAAAAAGAATAAAGAAACTATTGTTGGAAAACTTAGTGTTGATGATTACAAACAAGAACTTTCTGAAGTTACTGCAAGGCATGTTGCTGACGGCTCGTTTGGTGTTGAAGCTTATGACTTGCTTTCAAAAACAGAACAAGATAAATATGCTGACCAAATGGCTGCTAACTTCGCCGTTGCAAGCGCTGGTGCAAGATTTGGATTTACTCAAGAACAACAACAAGTTGTGAGTGGGTTATCTGTTGAAATGATGAATAACAATCCAACATATTTTGTTCGTTCTGCTTTAAATTCAAATATTGAAAATAAAGACGAGATTGTAAATTCTTTGGTTGGTATGCATTTCGGTTTTGCTGGAAGCGATGGTAATATTAACATGGATTCAGAAGAAGCTAAAAAACTTCTTGCTGAAATTGAAGCAAACAAAGAACTTTCTAAGGTTAAAGTAGAGCTTACAAATCAAAACTATTCAGAACAAGATATACTCTTAGGTTATGCTAAAGCTAAACTCACAGGCAGTGTAACAGCTGAAACTATTAAGTCTGCAACAGGCAACAATGCATTAGATATTCAAGCGGTTGAATCTATGTTGTCAGGTAATGCAAAAACAGCTTCTGTTGCCGAACAAGCGATTGAAAGTTTGGACAGCAAAGCTGTTGTTGAACGTGCAATTTCTAGCGGGGAAAGCAAAGAGTCGGTTGCAAGTCAACTTGCACTTAATGCTTTAGGTATTGAACATCAAAATGGTGCTATTACTGTTGGTTCAAATTCATACACGACAATGATTAGTGAAATTATCGACCGTTCTGGTAATAATCCAGACGACTTGTGGTATAAAAAGCTTGAATCATTTGGCGATATGGAAGGTAAAGATGCTCAAGAACTTGTTACAATGTATTCAAAAGCTAAACTTCTTGGAAAAGAAGACAGTGCTGAAGAATTTATTGGTGCAAAAGCAAATGTTTCTAAAATTAATGACAGTGTTATTGATAGAGTTTCTAATTTTGACAGCTCAGAAGCACAAAAGAAGAAACAAGTTGATGAAATTTTAGAAAACTTAGAAAAATACAACACTTCGTTGGGAACTCTTGAAGATTCTGAAATTGAAGAAATTAACGAAGCTCATAACAAATATACAACTTTGTTTAATGATGTTAAATCTGCCTTTGGTTATGTTGAAGGTGGCGATGCAAAGGTTAACTCCGTTGCTGAAGATGTTGCTTCAAAATATATTTCATCTAATGGGCAAAACAAAGACTTAGTTAATTCTAAGGGTGTTAAAGTTAACACTGATAAACTAAACGAAATTAATGCAAATTATTTCACTTATAGCAATGAGACTGGAAGAACTCAAGCTCAAGATATTATTGCCGGAGATATTTATCAATCAATTACTGATGAAGAAAGGTCACAACTTCGTGCAATTAACAATCTAAGACAAGAAGGCAACACTAAAGAAAGTCTTGAAAAACAATTAGCTTCACTTGGTTATAATCTTGATACTAAAGAATTTGACAAGACTCAAGAAATTGGTGAGGTTAGTATTGATAGAGCACTTCAAAGCATGAAGGTTAATTACATCACTGCTGATACAAAATCTGCTAGTGAAGCTCAAGTGTCAGAAAACTTAAAGAAATTACTAACTCCTGAGCAAATCAAGTCTATAACTAGAGAAGGTTCAACCAATGGTTTTGTTGCACTTTCTCAAGCCGGACAAAATGCTGTTTTGGTTAGAATGGCTGGTAGTGACTCGGGTGCGAAAGCAGTGCTTGCGAATAATAATGTTAGCTTGAATTCGCCAATGGAAATTTCACAATTCCTAAATTCAAGTTTGGGTCTTGCTTTAAAAGAAAGACTTATCAGCGAGCTTTCTGTTTCATTATTCGAATTAATGGCTCAGAGATTTGGCTTGAGCGGTAAGGCTGTTTATGATGTTGTTTCAACAAAAGCAGACAAGGCTTATGAAGCTTCTTTATTTGAAAAAACTCAAGGAAACTTAATTTCAAATGAAAGAGTTAAACAACAACTTTCTGAAAATGCAGAGTCTGATAATGCTAGAAATATTGTCAATTTCGCAGCTGGAAAGATGTCATTGTTAACTAAAGAAGAATACGGAGAGATTAGCACTAAGGGAGCTTATGAATATTTGCAAACAAATTATTCAAAAGAAGTTCATGATGCAGAAACTGAGATAAGTAAGAAGTTTGATTTAAAAACTCTTACAGAAAGTGAACGAAGAGAAAAGGTTGTTAAATATATTTCAAGTGTTAACCCAGATGCTTATCGTAATGCATTGTATATTGGCGGACTTGATGCTGTTAATAATGCAAAAGTTAATGCACTTTCAAATGGTGGTTTAGAGAGACAAAGAGCTATTGCTGAAGTTATTTACAATAACAATGATTTAAAGACTCGTGCAGAAAGTTTTTACAGAACCGAACATAATGGTGCTGACCTTAACTTGGTTAGTGAAGTTGATAGAAATAACTATCTATTCGATAACTATTCTAAGCTTGTATCAAGTGATTCGGAAGCTGGTAAGAAAATAGCTGAAATTTTAAGTAAATCTAAGGTTGGTTTTGAATCTGGCAATAATCAAACTGCAATTAATAACCTTAGTCAAACTGAATTTAATAATATTATCAGAGATATGAGCTCAGACGGAGAAAGTATTGTTTCTCAAAGCAAACAAGCAATCTTTACAAAAGCTAATGAAGGTGGTAAACTCACTGAAATTCCTGATGAATCTAAGATGACAAGAGAAGAACGTGCAGATTATGAAAGTCTTAAATCAATGCTTCATCAACATTATAGGAAAGATGAAAACTCTGAGTATATCGCAAACCTTTATCGTAACACTACTTTGGTTAATGAAGAAGAATCGCTTAAAGCAATTTTGTCTAATGGAAATTCTAATGCAACTAAGGAAGAAATAGATAAATCTAAGTTAACTGCTCTTGAAAATAATAAAGAATTTTACGGTAATACTGTATTAACAGTTATGAAGAAGACTGAAAATGCGGAAACTTTAACTAAAATTATCGAAAAACTCAAATCTCAGGGTGTTGACTTCAAAAGTTTATCGGTTGCTGAAAAGGGTCAAGCAATTACAACTCTATTAAAAGATGATGAATTTACAAAAGCTAATAAGATTAATGCGAAAAAGATTAATACAGATATTAATTCAGAATTCACGCAACGTGGTGCTTCTGCAACAAATGAAGAAATTAAATTTGGATTAACCAAAGAACAAATTAATGAGTATTTAAGACATAATGAAGGTATTCGTGATAACCTTATTAGTATTGGTGCTCACAAGCCACATAAGATGTTCAAGAAAGAACATGTTATGCCGGCTAGAAGGGAATATGTATTCAATAACCCTGTGATGAGAAGAATGTTTGTTTACGCAATCTTGCATGAAATGTATACCGACAAACAACTCAAATCGGTTATCAGAAAAGAAATCTTGAGACCAGAAAGTTCAATGTTTGATAGCAAATTTAAGAATATGACTAATGCTCAAATTGCTAGCTACATTAACTCACATCTTGAAGAACTCAAATACAAACTTGGTCTAGACAAACTATTTAATAAGACCAAGGACGGAAGATTTATTCCAAATAATTCAATGAGTATTCCACAACAAGATAAAACCATTAATAACCTTGAATTTTCAGACAAGACATTTGCTGGTAGAATGTTTGATGCATTCTCAAGCATTGCTAGACGTGCTACAAACAATTCATCACAAAGTGATAAAGATAATGCATCTAAAGAAGAAAAGGAAGCTGTTGATGAACTTTTTGACAAAGTAATGGAGAAAGTTGAAAAGAGCAGTAGATTAAAAACTTCGGTTGATAAGATTGTTAAAACTTCGGTTAGTGACCAAATCAATAGATTCTTTGAAGGTGAAGATGTTAAAGTTCTTGTTCAAAGTGAAGTTGAAAGGGTGGTAAATGACCCAGCAATTCAAGAAAGAGTATATGCTAAATATAATAAAGAACTTGCAAAACAAAAAGCATCGCTTAACAGCAGTTTAGCAGCTGCAAGAAAGAAATTAAAAGGTTAGAAATATCTTAATTTTGGAGATAGGTTAAATGAATGAAAGAGAACAAATTTTAGAAGAAATTGAAAATTTAAAGAAACAACTTGAAGAATTGGACGGAATGTTCATTGATTTTGAGTTGCCAAAAAATTATGACAAAATGAGCGATGAAGAAAAGAAGGCCTATCATAAAAAACAAGAAAAACTCAAAAAAGAAGCTTTGAAAAATATGGATAACTATAGTGTAGTCACAAATGGCTACACTATGGTCAGTTATCCAAAAAACAAGGCGAGTGTTAGTCAATTTATGCGTGACGTTGGGACACTTTCAACTATTCCTTTGACTAGAGATACATTTAATAGAGTTATTCCTGAAAAATACAAGCAATTACACAAGCAAAATCTTGAAGAAATTGATAATTTAATTGATAGATACAATTCAACTAAAGCCATTCGTAACGATAGGCTTGAGTTTGGTTCGAATTTTGAAAATTTCATTCAATCTTATTTTAGTGCTTATGCTTGCAAAAATTTATTAACCAAAACAAATAAGGAGTTTTTGGTTAAATATGATAGACAACAGGATAAAAACGGCAACATCATCGGTGATAAATTTCAATTCCAAAATTTAACTGATTCTCAGAAAAAAGATTTAATCAAAACGAGAATTAAACTTTTCTCGGAAAAATTAGATACACTTCAAACCATTGCAACCAAAAAAGTTATGAAAGATAGTAAACAAAATCAAAAAACTTTTTTGGAAAAATATGGTTTCTTAAACAATCAAGCTTCATATAGAGATGGCACAGCAAAATTTACAACAGTAAAGTCTGTTATTAGTAAATCTGGTGTTGATATGGCAAAGGTTAAAATTAGAAAAAATAGATTGAAATCTAATAAAACCATTGACGAAAAATCTAGAAGTGAGATGGCAAAATCAAGGCTTATTGAACTTAACATTATGCGTGAAAAATTCGACAATTTTGTAAAGTTTTACAAAGGTAATGGTCGACAATTTTCTGTTGAGTTCGAACAAAATTTTCCAGAACTAGCTGAGAAACTTTATAAGCAAAAGACAGGGGATATTATTTCGTTTAGAAGTCAAAATTTATCTTCAAGTCCAATTTCTGTTCAACAACATGAAATTGATAAGCAATTTGATGAAGAATTTAGAAAAACTAACTTTAGATTGCGTTTTTCTTCGTACTATGTTCCTGCGTCAAATTCGGCAAGTATGGGATTTTTGGGCAAAACCTTGACTAATGCAAAAACTCAAACCGAAAAAAATCTCGACCAAATGAAAGTTCGAGATTATGAAAGAGAGTTGAAAAACATCAGTCTTCGTGAAGACTTGATTGGTTATGAAACAATATTTGAAAGCATGAATTTGTCTATGCAAAAAGAGTTTTCAGATTATGCTAATAAAGAACTTAAAAACTTTAATAGATTAGCTGAAAAATCAAAAAAGAATGCACTAAAGAAATTTATTTCTGAAAGAATTGATGCATTAAAAGAAACAGTACACAAAAACAAATTTTTCTCTCTTGGAACTGAGAAACTAGAAAAATTAAATGGTGTATTGCTCAATCAAGACGATAAAATTGTATCAAAAGATATAAAAAATATCTTTGATGCTTTAGGTGCTGAAGAAACTGAAAAATATAAGTTTTTATTACAGTCTGTTAAAGATTTCACTTCTAAATTTAACCATGAAAAACAGGCGATTGATAAGCTTAGTCAAAAACTTGAAGCACTTTCGAAAAAACCTTATTCATATGAAATCAGTAAGCAAATTCAGGCAGTTGTAAGTGACATAAATTCAAGAAATAAAAAACTTGCTATTATCAAAACATCACTTGATAATGCGACTAAAAGAAAAACCACATTTGAAAATAACTTTGCTTCAAGACAGATTGACAAAGCTGTTACTTCTGTGACAAGTCAAGCAATATCTCACAATATGGCAAAAAGTGTATTTGATAAATATGCATTTCCTGCTGTTGATGCTTTTGGAGAGAAATATTATATTGAAAAGGGCACGATTGAAGGCAAACAGGTTGAACGACTTGTTTCAAACTTCATCATGAATTTCAAAAACCAAATTCAAAACATGGCTTTAGTGTTTACTAACTCAATTTACACTGATATTTCTGAATTTATAACAAAAATTCAAGAAAAAATGGAAGACGATTTTGGTTCAAGTATTAGAGATATTAAAAAAATACAAAAATTTTATAAATCAAAACTAGAAAATGTTGACGATGATTCAGCACTTAAAAATGAACTTGAAATGTTTATTCAAAGGTTATCGAAAATCGAAAGTGACTTGATTAAAAAATTAAAGTCAATGAATATTGAAATAGGTGATGTAACTCTAGCAAAAAACAAAAAATAATGCACTTTTTTGTAACAAACTGGGAGTATATATTTGCTAGATTTTATCAAAAGTTATATACTATTATATATAGGAGAATTTATTATGCAGAGAATGATTCCAAAGTCAACGAAAGTTAAAGTTGAGTTTCTAAAAGGTTTCAATTTTGGGGATATTTTTGTTATCTTGTTTGCGTTGGTGTTTTTGGCACTAGCCTGGACAAGTGGTTTTTCTACAATGGCAAAACTTATTCTTTCAGGTGTTACCATTTTGATTTTCTCAATACTTTTCATGAGCTTTGAACCAGGAATAAAAATGTACAACCAACTTGGAGATTTGTTCAAACACTTCTTTGGTATTAATACATATAAAAGAACCAGAAAAGGGGATTCAAACGATGATGTTAAAGCATTGTTTCCATATATTGGTTTGCTTGAACAAGACTATGATGAAAGACACAAAATTGGTATTATTGACTACAAGGAATATTTTGGTGCTGCAATAGAATTAAATTCGATTCAGTTCTATCTTATTTCAGAAGTTAGGCAAAATGGTTATATTGATGCTCTTGAAAGTGCTTTGAAAACTATTGGAACTGATGAACTTGGTGCTATTTACAAATTCTCAAGACCTATGGTTTTCGATAATTATATTGACAATGAGTGCAAAAAAAGAGAAGAAATTTTGGACGGTGTTAGAAATGGTTCAACCAGTATCAATGAAGCTAGACCTAGGCTCGAAATTGCTGAAGCTAGAATTCAAAACCTAGAGCAAATGAACGTTGATAGTGAGTTTCCTGTTAATAAAGACCATATGTATATTGCATTCTTCTGTCAAAACATAAAAAACCTTTTGCAGGTTATCAACTTTGCTGCCAGTGCTATAGAAAGTGGTACAGGTGGTGCAATCGAACCAAAAATTCTTGACCGTAATCAAACTGCAATATTTTTAAAAAGTTACTATAGTTCAAACTTTGACGAAAGAGATGTTAAAAAACTTGACCCAAAAGACCTTCTTGACTGGATTGCTCCGGATAAGGTTACTTTTGGTTTAAATAGATTAACTATTGATGGTGTGCCAAATACAATGTTCCAACTTTCTGAATATCCTTTGGCTGTTCCGAATGCTTGGGGTAGAGCATTCTTTGGTGTACCGGGTGTAAGATGTTGCGTAAAATTCAAACCAGTTGCTCAAGATGAAGCTGAAAAACGTCTTGATAAAGCTATCATCAACGTTAGAATGGCTAGTTCTGAAGGTAGTAGAAAAGCTTCAGCAGTTCTTGAAAATGAAACCCACTTAAAAACATTAACCGAACTTTTAACTTATATTAAACAAGGTTCTGAAATTTTGTTGGATACAAACATTTATATGATGGTTGAACAAGAACAAAAGAAAGCTTTTAGAACCCAAGTTTTAAGAGCTGGTTTTAGAAGTTATGACTTGTTTGGTAAACAAAAAGAAGGTTTCACAAACTGTAACGTTTCGAGACGTATGAAATTAAGACGTTTTGAAAGGGGATTAAACTCACAATCACTTGCAGGAATATTCCCATTTGTATCAGATGCTATTCAAGACCCTAAGGGATTCTATGTTGGTATGAACTCTGAACCTGTATTTTTGGATTTCTTCCAAAGAGACAAAGAAAGAATTAACTCAAACATGGTTATCATGGGTAAATCTGGTTGCGGTAAATCATTCTGTACTAAATCAATCCTTGCGAACCTTGCAGCGGATAACAGTAAAATCTTCATTCTTGACCCTGAAAGAGAATACGATATTTTGGCTAAAAATATGTATGGAAAAGTTATTGACGTTGGTTCAGCTCGTGAAGGTCGTATTAATCCATTGCAAGTTAATTCTTCGCAAGATGATGAAGAATCTAGCGGTGGTAACGTAGCTCTCGCCATGCACATGCAGTTCTTGGAAACATTCTTCGGTATGATTTTGGACGGTATCACAATGGACGGCATGGAACTTTTAACCGAAGCATTGAAAGAATTATATACTAAATTTGGTATAACAAATTCAACACAAATTGAAAACGTTAAACCGGAACAATTTCCAATCATGCAAGACTTATATAACTATATTTGTGAACTTTATGAAACATCAACTGATGATTACAATAGAAACAACTACAAGATTTTAAAAATTTATCTTAACAAATTTGCGGAAGGTGGTCGTAACGCAGTTCTCTGGAATGGTCCATCAACCATAACATCTGCTGAAAACTTTATAGTATTCAACTTCCAATCACTTCTTGCAAACAATGCTGGTAACGTTGCAAATGCCCAAATGCTTTTGGTTATGCGTTGGCTTAATAACGAAGTTATCAATAACAAAGACTATAACGCAAGATACCACACAAAACGTAAAGTTATTGTTGTTATTGACGAAGCCCACGTATTCATTGACCCTAGAAAAACAGTTGCTCTTGACTTCATGCAACAGATGGCAAAACGTATCAGAAAATATGAAGGTGGACAAATTGTTATCACTCAAAACATCAAAGACTTTACAGGTTCGCCTGAAATTGCTAGAAAATCAATGGCTATTATCAACGCGTGTCAATATTCAATTATATTCGCTCTTGCACCACAAGATATTACCGACCTTTGTATACTTTATGAAAAAGCTGGTAAAATCAATGAAAAAGAGCAAGATACAATTAGTACAAACCCACGTGGTAGGGCATTCTTGATGACAAGCCCATATTCAAGAACAAATGTAGACGTTCTTGTGAATGATAGAGTTAGAAACTTATTTGAAAAGCTCAGAGATGACGCTAAATAATGTTTAAAACCCTTTAATCTATAAATAAATTAGAATTTTTAAACCTAATTGAATAAAAATTCTTAATATAATTGATATGATTAGACAAAATCATATTAAAATTAACAATATTATCTATAAAAATAAACGTTTATTAATAAGACACACACATGACTTAAAGTCATGACAAAAACGATACAAAAGGAGAAAGTCAGTAATGCTAAATTTTGTTGGAAACATCATTGGGAAAAATTCGGCAAGTTTCATTGCTGACTTTTTTGCTGTTTTTTATAAAATGTTCAGCGTTAGCTTTATTAATAAAGTTAAGACAATTTTTGCAGCAATTATTAATGTTATTGCAAAGTATATATGGTTTGTCTGCAAATGGATTTTAGGTATTATTGATGTAATGCAACTTGCATTTACAAGGCTTATCGGCATAGACACTGAAGGAACAACACTTTCACTTGGCGATTATATTGAAGGAATGAAAGATATTTCAACAACCACTGGCTCGGATTATTATAACTATTTATTAAAAATATTCAGAGCGGTCTTTGCTGTTGCGATTGTATTAATGATAATTTTCACAATCTATGCAATGGTAATGCAAGAATATAAACTTGCAACTGACGGTTATTCTAAAGCAGATAATGATAAAGGTAAGTTTGTTAAGATACTATTTAAGAATGTGATAGTTGTATTCTTGATGCCTTTAATTTTCTATACTTTAATTGTTGGAACAAACTCAATTTTATCAGCATTTTATAGAGCTGTTGGCAATGAGCCTGACACAACAATAGCTGGTAACGTCCTAGCTGCTTCAACCTATGACGCAAATAGATATAGAGCTTATGCTAATGCAGACAAACGTATTCCAATAACAATTAGCGTGTATTCAACTGAAAATACATTTGGGAAAACTGCTGGCGATGACGAAATTTTGAAAGAACTTCGAAAAGATGACGTTCAAACCAAACTTAAAGTTATTGCTGGAGCTTTTGCAAACGATAGTTTCTTGCCTTTTGAGAAATCTACAATAAATAAAAATGGCACTTTTTCAAGTTATCAAAATTACTCATTAACTTATAACAATGAAGTTTATGAAGATATGGGTCAATATTTTGAAAACTTCATTTGCACAAGAGAGCAATATTACGTTATGGCGGATTTTGTTGATTTCTGCCAACGTTACAACATTAAATATTACATCAAGGCAATGTCAGAAGCCGATATTTGTTGGAAATATGTTGATGGTATAACAGCTAACCCTGAAATTGACGATGAAGGCAATGCTCTTGGGGATATAACCTTAAATGTAACTTACAGAGATGCTGAAAGTATCAATAATCCAACTGGTTCGGCTATAACAAATGATACTTATGATTTGCAAATCACAACAAAACTTGATATGACATCTCCAATTTCCGATGCACTAACAACTGCATCAAAACTTTTGGGTATTGATGAAAATAGTTCAAAATATAACACAATGGATCGTGATGATAGCGGAGATTATGTAAACTTGGTTGAATGGTCAACAAGAAAAGCAAAACTCAAACTATCACAAAGATTTGATTTGACAAAACCTGACACCTGGACAGCTACTGACCAAATTATTGTTTATGAATATTATCGTTTTGAAAACAACTATGGCTCAACAAACAACACTTTAGAAGATTATACACTACAACAAATCAAAGACAGTGGGGCATTTTTAGATGCCTTGGAAATGACCTATAGAAATTATAACTCAAACACTCAAACCTTTTCAGATGCAAAAACTCAATATTGTGTTAAAATCAATGGTCATTTTTATAGACTTAAAGAATCTGAAACAGAAGTTGACGATTATGGTCATGCATATTTTGAATTAGATGTTATTGATGCATATGTTGATTATTTTACAGATGTAGTGGTTTCAATCACAAAAAAAAGCACACAATTTACTTATAAATTGAGCAATGGTTTTAATATCAATAACAGTAGCTCTTGGACTGTTAGAGACCAAGTTTTGATTTATGAATTTTGCAAAAACTTATCCGTTTCAGATAGATCACTTTCAGAAGAAATGGTTATCAACCATATGTTTGAAGACTTTAACAATTCGGGTTCTGGCGTTAAGTTTGATATCTATGAGATTAGTAACAATGGAACAAAATCAAACTACATCAATCTCAACGGCACTTATTATCAGGTAAGCGGGCTTGAAAGTAATAGTACAGGAGTCTTTAACACTACTAATGGCTTTTTAATGAATACTGAAACAGCTGGGCAAAGGTGGTTTGGTTATAAACTTTCAGTTGCTGAACGTGAAAAATATGGCATTAGTAGTCTAGGCTTTACGTCAACGGTTGGCACTGTTGTTGAAGTTGATAATAGTGATGCTATGTATCAAAAATACTCAGCATTAAAGTTCAAACTTTCTGATAATTTCTCACTAAGTAGTACTGAAGAATGGACTTATAGAGATTATGCATTAATTTATTTATATGTTACCACAGCGCTTAGTGAAGATAGTGCTGTAACAGTTGAATCACTAAAAAACGTTGGTTTGGTGGGCGATATAGTTCGTTCAGGCAGTAATTATTATTTAAGAATTACTGGCACAAAATCAGGTGGTGCAGAGTACACACTTTATATTGACCTTGCAAAATTAGAAAAAACATCAGAACTCACAATTATGTCAACATTAAATGAAGACATGTTTGAATCTATGGCTTTAAATTCTACCGGTGTTGATTTGATGACATCATATAATGCAAGTCTTTCGACTGATATTTTGTTAAAGTCAGGAGTTGAAACTCACACTTTCTATATGTCTGAAAATTTTGATAGATATGATGCAACGACATGGACAAACGGCGACTTTTTGATTATATATTTAATCGAAACAGGTGTTATTGATGTTGATTACAGCATGATTCAATATAAAGGCTACACGTCATTAGTGTATAGTGTCGATGCAAATGGAGATAATAAAAAAGAAAACTATTATCGTTTTGGAAAACTTACCAAAACGTCCGATGGTTCAAAAACCACAACCGATGCAAATTCTTACTTTTTGAACGAATATGAGCTCGAAAAACTTGGTTATACTGTTGACAAGTGGTTTAGTGCGAACTTAATGTCATACATGTTATTAATGAAATATAATTGTGATCTCTCTGACCTTATTATTAAAGAGACTGATTTTGGTGGTGGGGTTGTTGAAGATCAAGATGCTTATATTTTTGATATAACCGCTGATGCAACTTCTAAAAATAGTTTGCAATATATTTTAGGTAAAGACCTTTTGTCTCAAGGTTCAATTACAACAGATGATGATAAATTTAAATACTCTTATTTCAATCCATCTCTCATTGAAAGTGATTTGAGCACTTGGACTTATCTAGACTTGTTAATTTTTACAAAAACTGGAATACTGCCAACAAAAACAAACCCATTTGTTTCAAGTTTGGTAAAGGTTGATGATAATATATATTTATTGGTTAGTGATCTTCTTGTATTGATTAACAATAAAGGTAATGGAGTATTTCAATGCTATTCTCTAAAATCAAACTTAATTAGTTCGGATAGTATTAACACATTCACATCATCTATAGAGCTGTCTAACCACTACAACAAATATCTTGCAAACGCAATTAGAAGTGATTTAAATGAAAATTTAGATGCTGGTATTACAGGTGGAACAAGTGCAGATAAAACATTTGTTTATTATTCATCTGTGTTGCAAGGAACAGGTTCTGCTAGTTTTGAAGCAGGCAAAGCCTATTCTGCTATGGATATTATCTTAGTTGAAAATAAAGTGTCAATGAAAGCTGATGGATATTATTACTTTGAAATTTACTCATATAATGGCGAACTTTATGCGAAAATTACTGGCACAAACACAATTTATTTATGTTTGTCAAAAAATGAAAGTGCAAGAATTTATTATATTGAAAATTCTTTGGTTATTTCAAAGAAAGCTTTTTCAGCTACTAAAGATGCCACCACATCTAAAGATGTTTTTTACACATCTTTCAAAAGCACCGATGGTTTAACAAAACTTGACGCTGTAATTTATGTATCTTTAGGCACAAAAATCAGCAAAGATTATAAATGTTATACATTTAATGGTGATAGTAATAGTTATATTAGACTTGAAAATGGCAAAATTCTTGTGCTTGGTTTTAATTATAATGAAGAATACAAATATTCCGAACTTGAGACTGAATACCCTGGCGCTTTTTACCTTTATTATTCGGAACATGTCACTTCAACCTTTGATAGTAGTTCAATAAAAAAGATATATGAAGGGGTTTCAATTACAGGACCTTCTGCTGATGGAAGAACCGCTTTGGGTGTGATTTTGTGGGTCAAGAGAGCGAGCTTAGCAACTAGTACTTTGATTGAATCGATTAGTGGTGCTTATTATTTGAAACTTTCAGATTCAGCTTATGTTTCACTTGATGGTCTTGTTAGTGTGTCATTTACTTATGGAACTAACTCAGAAATTACTAATATAACTTTAACAGATATTGCACAAGATTCATTTTTGTTAAATCTTAAAGGTATTAATGAAAAAACCTTCCAAGTTGATTACACTATATTAACAAACAATTATTCATCTGAGATTAAAAACGATGCTAATAAATTAATATCAAGCGATATTGGAAAACATTATATAGATGATTCGTATAGGGAAAATTCTTTGAGGAACCTGCAATATTGCACAACTGCTGGTCTAATTAGCAATTATCTTGACCCTAATGGAAACTATCTTGACACATTTAAAGGATCACATGTTTTTACAGTATATTATAATGCAGATGAAGGGAAAAATTATATTGGATTTAATTCAATAGACAAAACATACTATGTGCCACTTTATTTATATGGCTCAACTAAAACTATTTTTGATAAGATATGGAAGCAGGAGGCTAGTGCTTCTGATGGTTATTATTTGCAACAAACAGATTTTTCCGAAGATGATATTATTGCAAATTCGCAACTTGATGGTATCTTCAAAAAACAAGGCTATAAGTTTATAACTTCAAAATATTCAACTATTTGGAATACCGCAGATGGTTATACACACATAGAATTTTATTATGCATATAAATCCCCTAAATTTTATTACATCTATGGTGCTTCTAATACAGCAGAAGAAGGTGTGAAAATAGAGTATGTTGGAAAAAAAGGAAGTACTAGCAGAGCTGAATTTACAACAGATATTAATAAAGCGGTTAAACTAACATTAGAAACAAGGTCAATGTCTGAAGTTGCAAAGTGGTCAATATATGATTTCATCATTTCTTATACAACAGGATCGACTTTATCGAGTTTTATTTCAAGTATTGTTTATAGGATTAATGAAGATAAATGCTATATTAAAAAGGATAATTATTATATTTTAATTCCAGATTTTCAATTTACCTGTGTTATAAATTTAACAGAAACTAGGGGTGAAATAAAAAATAATAATTTAAATAATGCTTTCAATTTATTAGGTAATATATGTAAAGATAAAGATGACGTTACAAATAATTTATACTCAGTATTCAAGTATAGCGATTTTGGAAATTATTCTTCAGAAGCAGATACTAGAACAGATGTATTTGCTAGATTTGTTTCAGTAAGTCTCAATGAAGTAACTTCTGGAAAACTTACTCGCTTCAATTTCTCATCAACATTTAAAGTTGAAGATTATTCGTCTTGGCAAATTTCAGACTATGTTCTATATCACTTGATTATTAATGGCGATTATGGCACTTCGAATTTCTCTACACAATTTACGTTTAATTATTATCCAAAATATAGCTTGAGTAATGACAAGTATTATAATCTAACTTATTTGGACAGGGTTTTATATCACAAAATCGGTTTGCAAACAGGTGCTGAAAGCACTGGCGAACCCCTAGAACTCACATTGGTTCGTGATTCAAGTTATCAATACTATGTTTATTATAGTAATATATATATTCCACTTTCAGATAAAGTTACTATGAATTTCGCCGACATGACTATTGAATCATCTTCTCTTGGCAAGATTTATACAATCGAAGAATTTGAAGAAGAAGCTGGCACAAAGGGTGGATCTCCAGGATTAAAAGTCAAAGAAGGCGAAGATTTTAAAAAATCTATTTCTGGTAAATCAAATTACATGGTTAACTTTGACAGCAAAAACTTCCAAACATTTGTTAATGCTACAGGTGTTCCTGGATATGTTTTCTATTTATACAAGGAAGACCCTGATACTGGTAGTGTTGAATGTGATAAGGTTATAAGATTTGCTACTAGTGACAAGCAAAAGGCAACAGGCGATTGTTATAAGTATGATAAATTATTTTCATTCTATGACAAAGCTTTGTCAACATATATCGAAACAACAAAAATCAATGACTTGACCGTTGATATCAAAACGGGAGCTAGTAAACCATCTGGTTATGATATAACACTAAAATATATTTATAATGACATTCATGCTGATTTTGAGTTTGAAGATTACTACTATTATCTTTTAGATGCAACAAAGTTAACAACATCAGGGCTTACAACGGTTACAAAGGATATTCAAGATTCCATTAAAAATGGCACATTCGCTGGCGATGTTAAAGATATTAACTTGAGATTATCAAGTGATTGTGTTTTGTCTAACACTAGCAAATGGACTTATCTTGACTATATCATTCTCTATGAAATGTCAAGAAACATTCGTCATAATGCTTTCAAAGGTTCAACATTTATTGAGCTTAAAGAAAGTGATTATTGTTTACCATATTTATATGTAGACGGAGAATTTAAGTATTTACAAATTAATAATAATATTTATGATTTATCAGAAATTGTTGAGTATGATTCTTCGAATGATTATTATAAGGGCAAAAACGTAAAAGAATTAAATCATGTTAGTGTTTCAGACATTGCAACAGCTGGTTCTGTGAACAACTACGATTTCAAGGTGTTAAATGAAGTTAAAGCTATTTCAATAAATCCAAACTTCATAACTGGAACTCCACCAAAAGCTGCTCATTATTCGTCAGAAGGCAAAAATACCATTTCTTACGTAACTGGTGGCTCAACAACAAACTACAAATATATTGATACAAATGTTGCTGAAACAAACTATCGCATAAAAACATCGGATTATGCAATCTATACAACCACAACGATTATCAAAAATGTGTCGTGGGTTGAAAAATTAATGACCGATATGCAGGTTTATTATCCTGACCTTAACTGGGGTGTTTTGATTGCAACTGATGGGTGGATTGATACTCTTGGCGAATTTGTTTCTGCCTATAACAACGGTTTGTATATAGGCGGAGATAACTCAGCCAATACAACAGCCGCAGGTTTAGTGCTTTCTGAGTTCTTTATGTCAGTCGCAACACCTGTTTCGGATTCTTATGCAAACTATGAATATTCTTCAGTGTTTGATGAAGACACTATAAGAGCTTTGATGCTTTCGCTTGTTGGCGAAGAAAGTTATCAAGCACTTGTGTTCGAAGCAAAAGTATTTATGGATTATTTCAACTCTTGTTTCGCTCCAATCATTGACGATTTTGCTGAAGAATTTGGAGAAGATATTGGCAATAACAGTTTAAGGCTTAATGCTTATAAATCATATCTTGCAACATTGTTGCTTTCATCAGATATTGGCGAGTATTTATACACCATTGCAACCCGTGTTTATGCAGAATATACTATTTGTGAATATTTGGCTGTTGCAGCAGGGGATTATTCAGACTATTATAGTTATATTAATAACTTGACCGATGATGAAGGAAATGTGATTGACTCATATACATTTGGCACATTTAAAGAGCTTGTTCAGTATGAAAATGAATATTGTGGCAATGCAAACCCAACATTCACTTTCAATTTCAAAAAAGCTTTTGAAAAATATCAAGATGATGATGGTAAAATTTTTGGTAAAAAATATGACGATGTCATTGCTAGTGAGTTTTATTATAATGCTGTTATAGGCTCTATAATGGACGAACTTGATAAGGAATATGTAAATATTTACAAGAATGGTTATCAAATTTCTGAAAAAGGCAAAGTTATTGATGAAAAAGGCAGAGAAGTTGATGGATATGATGAAGAATATATCTATTGTTACATGCTCCACGTTTACTATTCAATTTTAAATAGTATCAATGGCGGAACTCCTATCTATTTGGATTTCTATAGAGATTATATTGATGGAACTTTAACTAGATGGAGCATTATTTGCGATGATAATATTGAAAATGCTGATAAATATTATGAAGACTACAATAAAGACAAAACAAAATTAAGAACCTATAAACTTCTTTCAACTACAACATCTTTGCGTCTATTCCTTCCAAGTCTTGTAATGGATATTGATGATGACGATGATGAATCATCTGGTTTAACAAGTATATTTTCATCAGTTATCGATATTGTTAAAAGTGTTATTACAGGCAAATTTGATGATATTGGAAATATTTTCAGTGATGCTTTAGGAACTGCTGGAGATGCTATTATGTCAATCAGGCCAGTTCTACCAATGCTTGATGCTTGGTTCTTAATGGATGGCAATTCTTCTCTTGAAGAAGATATCGATTATCTGATTAAAAATACTATTGCTTTATATTTCAGAATGAATTTCTCAGAAGATTCAGGTTCAACTATTTCTGAAGGTTTAAAAATTATTGTTGATTCTCTTTTGCCTGCTGACCTTAGCACAGAAGCTTCTTGGAATGAAATTAACAAATATTATGAATGCTTAACACGTGTTATTGATGAACTTGTTGAAATCAGAAATATTTTGCCTGGCGGAAAAACTGAAAATGGGCTTGACAGAGTACACTGGTTTGGTAGCGATAAGTACTACACAGACTATCAGCTTGACAAGATTATTGAAAAATTCCAAGATCTTGAATATAATCTTGACCAATATATAACCGCTCAAACTCGCATTGACCAAATGCAAAAGAGAAGTATTACATTTACTTTAGCACAATTTGGTTCAAACTATGTTTCAACTGGTTATGAGTTCTCGGTTAGAAATAAAACCTATACATTCAAATCTTCGACTGACCCTGTTAGACTTGCTGAATATGTTTATGGCGGTTCATTCTTAGAGAGTGTTGGTGTTGGTGCTCAATACACTGACCCTGACTTTACTGGTATTATCAAAGCCTCAAAGGTTTATGACCCTGCGGATAAAGTCTTAAAAACAAATCTCGATTCTTGGCTAGAGCTTAGAACATTCCTTTCAGAAATTGCTGATAAAACAGCAGAACTTTACTACTTAACAAATCTCAAAGACCTTGATATTAACACGAAAAATGCAATCTATTTGACTGACTCAATTACTATTTCCGGAACTTATTCTGGCAATAGTATCGAAAGTGCATTATCTAGTTACATTGAGTCGGGACTTAGTGAAGCTGTAAAGAAAAGAATAACGGAAGGAAAATCCGGTCATGAAAAATTTGTTGCATTGTCGCAATACATTTTCTTAAATAGTGTCAAAGATGAAGAATTTGATAAGATGACGCTTGAAGACTATAAACGTATTGCTATTAAACAACTGATTGAAAATAGGCAAAATGGCGAAGAATCAGCCGATGAACGAGCGGCAAGATATATGATTTTATTCAATCTTTTGTCTGTTCAAGTCGAGTTTGATTATGGTGGTACGGCACTTGGCAGAATTATTTCTAACGGAAGAATTGAGTTACGTGAAGGGGATAAAGTAATTATTAAAAGTTATGCTTCGGATTCTCAAAATAATTCTGAAGTTGAACTTTATGCAGGTTCAAGTAACTTTACAGGTGTATTCTCATTATCAAACAGCACACTTGAAACTGTAAAAATGCTTTCAGGTCTTGAAAATAGACCAACTAGAGAAATTTTAACACGTGAATATTCAGGTTTAAGAACAGCAGATTATTTCGATGAAGCTTTTGGCGATACATTTATTGCTTGTATTTATAATGAAGCCGATGGTTTATATTATCCAGTCCTTGGCTCTAGCTCTAAAAATTGTAATGATACAAACTATGCTAGTTACTTTAAAAATACAGATGGAAACAAAGAAGGCGAAGGTTGGAATATTCAAAAACATAAGTTTGTGAGTGAATATTATGACACATCTTCAAACTTAGTTGTGTGCAAGGGTGTTGTTACGGCTGATGGCTATCCAACGGCTATTAGGAAATATAATAATCCTTTGGAAATTGAGCAAAAACGATTGTTATCATCTTCAACAACTCTATATAATGCTGTAACTTTCTATAGAACAAATGTTGGTGCAAACTTTGGCGAAGGCGAAGATTTAATTGATGCTTCAAGAGCTGTTAGCAGAGTTACCACCAAGAATTATACAAAATATGTATATGGCACGTCCTACACGAAAGGTATTGGTTCTTCAGTAACGTATACCGGAAAAACTAATTTAAAAACTCTCGTTTCATCTGACTATCAGTCATTCTATGTTCAATCGAAAGCTGAGTATTTAATCACTCAAGCAGATGACTTTGGTGGAATTTCTGTCCTTGACGAATTTTCATACTATTATGTATTCAGTGGACAAACCTGGGTATTATTAGTGCTTGCGTTTATAACGATTATCCCTGTTATGATTAATGCCGTTGGTGGTGCAGCTACTCGAATATTTGATTTAATTATTTTATTCTTAGCAAGTCCCTTAGTAATGTCAACTAATTCATTGTATGCAGATGGTAAAAATAAAACTTATGATGCTTGGAAGAAAAATATAGAAAGTGTGCTTTTGGGTGTATTTGGTTATATTATAGGCTTCTCATTCTTTAGTATAATGGTGCCTATGATTTACAACATTAACACATTCGTTACTGTTGACACATACAAAAAAATACAATCAATCGCAGGACTTAGTGGTTTCGTGTCTTATCCAACAATTAACTCGCTCGCAAGAAGCTTATGGCTGATTACGGCGGTTAGTATATTGGAAAGAATACCTAAATTATTGCTTCCAATTATCACAGCAAACTACGGAGATTTGTCATCTCCACACCCAGGCCTTGGACCAGAAAATAGACCATTTACTGAAAAAGTTAAAGATGTTAAAGGTTCAATGGACGATGCTGTATCTAAAATTGGTTCTGTTGTTTCCGGCAGGGCTTTGATGGGACTTATGAACGAAGTTAAGACTGATATGGTCAACATGATTCCGGGGGCAGCATTGATAAAAGATGGGAAAGAAAAATTTATTGACCCTATGATTAATAAAGCAAAAGATGCTGCAAACAAAGCTGCAGGTGCTGCACTTGAAGAAATGCTTATTACACAAGGTGTGCCACCTGAATTAGCTAAAAAGGCAGTAAAGACTGCTATGGAAGAAAAGAAAAAGGCAGAAGAAGCTAAGAAAAAGCAGAAAGAACGTATGCAAAAATACCAGCAAGAATTCAGAAAGAATTTTATGTAATAAAGGAGCGAAAATAGATGAATATTTTTAGTCAAATTAAAATATTACCAAGTTTATTGATGAATAATAGTTCATCTATTTTCTTGGCTTCTGATAATGTAATTGCTTCGTTCCTTTCATCTGATAATTTATTCACAAGAATTGCTAGAGTATTTTTGCAGATTTTATATTTTTCTTGCAAATGGATAATGTACGTTGTCGATGTTATTTATTTTTACATTTTGCAACTTGCAGGTGTAAGTGCTGATACGTCTATTTTTGACTCAAATAGTTCAGACATGACGTTTAAGCTTTTAATAGATAATAAAGACACAGTTACGACTATGTTAAAAAACTTTATTGCTATTGCTATTATTCTGATTTTAGTTACGGCAATTATTGCAATAATAAAACAGCAGGCATCTTCGTTGAAGTCTGGCGGAAAGGGTAATCCTTCGAGTGATACGATGAGAAGTGTTTTTAAATCCATGTTATTGATTATTTTAACACCGCTTATCGCTATTTTGGGTATCGTTTCTTCAAGTGTGATTTTGCAGAGCTTGTTTAGTGCTACAAATTTGTCTAATACGAAATCTTTAAGTGCAAGGGTATTCAACGTCTCCGCATCGGCGGCAAATAAATATAAAGCATATGCGGAAAAAGGTGTGAGAATACCGATTGTTTACAAGTTTTCGGGAGATGACAAAGAATCGGCTATTCAATATACCGCAAAAATGATTGGCAATGAAAAGTTTCCGAATATAAATTATTTTGATGCAAATAAATCTATAGGAAGTTCTTTTGTTGACCCAGTCACAGACAAAAGTGTTGAGACAAAAGAATATACATCGGGTATGGAAGAATGGCTTTATAATACTTATTACAAATATTATGATTCATCTTCGGATTATAAAGCAAGTTCAACCAATGGTTCACAGTACAAGGTTTTAAGTACTCATGCTGACGAGTATTTTGCGATGTCAGACGTTATTGGCTATGCACTAGATACTATGGAAGAATTTTATTTTATAACAATTCAAGATTTGCTTGAGTCATTAGCTTCACTAAGTTCAGATAGTGCTTTTAAAGAAGTTGTTAATAATTATAACATTAGATTATTGAATGAAAGTTCAACTGAAATCGCAACAACTGGTGGCGGTGCTGGCATAAATTACTCGGAAATGTTATCAAAAATAAAAGATAAAAGCGGATACTCTTATATTAGATATACAACGAAATATTCCAGTGGTTCTTACGATTATGTTCATGTAAAAGATGCCGTTGATGAGCTTGAAGGTGCGAAATTTATCATTGCCTATAAGGTTGAAAATGGTGGAAACTACACAAAGAGCATTAATGGGGATTATTATAAAAAAGATTCTTCGTATTATGAAATTGATAAATACTATCTAAAGGAAAGTGATTCTTCAAGATACAAAAAAGTTGATATTTATTATTACTATGATAATGACAAAGAAGATTATGTGAAAGCATCAACCTTTAGTAATTCAGAATCATATTACTATAAAATAGGCGAAGATTATTATTCTATTTCTAATGATATGAAATCTAAGTTCTATTTCAAAGATGAAAATGGAAATTATAAAAGCTTTACTTATGGCTCTGATATCTTTTATAGCATAGTTAAAAATTATTATTACAAACCGCTATCTAATGGCATATCAGCCTATGAAGGCAACCCAACGTTCACAAGTCAATATATTTACAATAATGGTATTATCACGGCTAGGGGTATATTTGATAATTCTTCGTACCCGACCGCAATAAGAAAAACTCAGGACGGAGATATTTCATTTTATAGAGATGATTTGGAACTCGTGACTGATGGTTCGCTTACTGGAGTTGGTAATCTTGACCAAATTGAGGCTGAAGAAGATTCCGATGAAGAAACTAGCTCGGAATCAAGTGAAGACCAAGGCTTTTTCGCTAAAGTTGGTTCAGCTGTTAAAAGTGCATGGAACTCAGTTAAAAAATTCGTTTCAAATTTATTTAATCCTTTGAAACTAGTTCCTGACTTAAATATTGATGAGTCAAAATTAGAAACAACTTACACGAAAAAAACAACGGAAGTTCATTTAATGACTAGCGGAAAACTGCATATTAGTTACTTCTTCTCCGATAGCTTAACGTCAAAGCTCAGTGCGAAACTTTACGGCATGAATCTAAATTTATTGTTTGAACCAATGAATATCAACTATGTAACTTTAGTTATCGGTTCAATCGTAATGTTTAAGATTATGGTTACCGCAATTTTTGGGTTTATCAATAGGGCAATAAACTTATTTATTCTAATTTTGATTTATCCACTTGCATGTGCGACAATTCCAATAGATGAAATTAGCAAAAAACAAAAGAGCGGAAGTTATGCGAAATGGTCACAAAAATACACGCAATTATTATTCTCAACCTATGGCTTAATACTTGCTATCAATTTTGTATTTGTGATTATTCCTGTTATTGATGATATAACTTTCCTGAAGACAGAGTATTTTGTTGAAAATAAGGCACTTGGCAGAGTTGCTAATGCATTATGTAATCCGTGGTTAATAATTGATGTGCTTAATATTGGCAAGGTATTAAACTATAACTTAATTGCATCTTTCGTAAACAAGCTTTTAAGATTAATTTTCCAAATCGCAGCATTCACGCTTGTAACTTCAACTAATGGTAAGGGCGGAGATGAAACATTCAATGAGGTAATTCAAACCATTGTTGGAACAGGTCCAGGAGCTTTGGAAGATAGTCCACTTGATGCCGTAAAGAAGACATTGAAGTCAACGACAAAGGTTATAAATTCGATGCTGTTCCCACAAAAAGTAATTGCGGACAAGGTTAAGAATAGTAAAGAAAAACTTAAGGCCACAGCAGTTAGTATGATTCCAGGCAGTGCGATAGCAATGGAAGCTGTTGACAAGGTGAAGCAAATGTCGGCATCAAACTTAACATCGAGTGCCTTAAAGGTTGTCAAAAAAGAACAGAATAACCCATAACTTAGTATTATTGATTTTACAAAATAATAAGAGTTTCGACTTAAAAATTATAACTTTAGAGTCTGGAACTCTTTTTATTTGTTGAAATTTTTGGCTAATTATGATACACTTTGAGTATGATAACAGGACTAGTTTGTGCTGTAATTGTGATTGGCATAGACCAACTCACAAAGTTTTTGGTTTATGGCACTGCATCGAGAAGCATCATTGGCAATCTTTTATGGTTTGAAAGCACCTTGAATACGGGTGTTGCTTTTTCAATGTTTGAAGGTAAAAGTTTTTTATTTTTTATCATTGCAATGATTGCATCGGTTCTTTTGATATATCTAATTTGCTCTAAAAAGTGGCTTAGCGGAAATTTTGAAAAACTTTCTATTGGTTTGATATTAGGCGGAACAATTTCCAATGCTATTGATAGATTGATTTTTAAGGGAGTTAGAGACTTTATTTATCTAAAATTTATGAATTTTGCGATTTTTAATATTGCGGATTTTGCGATTACTGTTGGTGCAATTTTATTTTGTATTAGTATATTATTTTTAAGGAAGAAGACGAATGATAGAACTGAACTCTGAAATCATTGTGGAAGATTTGCCAGAAAAAGAGAGACTTGATATATATTTGTCTAATGAAACTGGTTGGACAAGGTCTCAAGTTAAATTGCAGATTGATAATAATAAAGTTTTAGTTAATGGAAAAATGCAAAAAGCAGGTTTTTTAGTCAAAAATAGCGATAAAATTGAGCTTTCGTTCTCAAAAGATGTTTTAGACTCAAAAGCAGAGCCAGAAGATATACCGCTTGAAATTGTTTATGAAGACGAAGATTTTGCAATAATTAATAAACCGCAAGGAATGGTTGTACACCCAGCTCCAGGAGCTTATAATCACACTTTGGTTAATGCTTTGCTTTTCCATTTTGAAAATTTAAGCCAAGGTTCAGATGCTATTAGGCCTGGGATTGTGCATAGAATTGATAAAGACACTTCTGGACTTTTGGTTGTTGCAAAAAATGATATGGCTCATGCGTCATTGGCGGGGCAGATTGCGGAACATTCTTGTTTTAGGCACTACTTGGCGTTATTGGAAGGCAATCTAAAAAATGATACAGGAACAGTTGAAACTTTTATTTCAAGAGATAAAAAAGATAGAAAAATGATGGCTGTTTCTGATAGTGGTAAAAAAGCAATAACGCATTATTTTGTCAAAGAAAGATACAATGGTTATTGTTTGGTTGAGTTTGTTTTGGAAACGGGTAGAACTCATCAAATAAGGGTTCACTCAAGGTTTTTAGGTCACCCAATAGTGGGCGATAAAACCTATGGGATAAAGACACAAAAGTTTAATTTAACAGGGCAACTTTTGCATGCTTACAAATTGGAACTTACGCACCCAAGCACAAATAAACGTTTAGTTTTTGAGTGTGAACTACCTGATTATTTTAAAAATATTTTAGCGAAACTTAGCAAACAAAATATTTGACTTTAATTTTTTAGTGTATATAATTTTATTTGGGGGTATAATTATGGCTACAAAAACTACAACTGCTACAAAAAGTGAAACAAAAAGCGGTACTAAAAATGGAACAAAAAAAGAAACTAAAACAACGACAACTTCTTCAACAACAAGAAGAAGCTCAAATAATGCGATTTGGGGTAGATTTATGAATATCCTAGCTTTTGCTGCCGTTATTATTGGTGGTGTTGGATTATTCTTAGCTAAGTTATTTGGCTGGCTTGATTTAAGTCCATCATGGGTTAGCTCAATGCAAACAATCGCTAATGCTATTGGCTGGTTTGCTCTATGTTTACTATCAGTAAAATACATCAGAAATAGAAGAAAACCATGGATTTGGGTTGTTTGGACAGTTGCTGTTGTTATGATATTTATCGGTATCATCTTAAAATAAAAGGGGAATTTATGACGAGAAAAAACATTTTAAAAACCTTGGATTATGCTAGCTACTTTTCACTAATTGTTGGTGCAATACTAGTTTTAGTCTTTGAGTTTACTGCAAGTTTAACAGTTTTTAAGGTTGCATTGGTTTTGTTTGGCACTGCATTTTTAATTTTATGTGTGCTTTGTTCATTTAAGCTTTATTATCTAAAAACTGAAGCTAAAGAAAACGAAGAATTGTTGGTTGATAAAACCAAAGAAAACAAAACTTGGCTCATTGTTAGGCTTGTTTTCTCGGCATTATTTTTTGCCTTGATGGTTACATTTTTATGTTTATTTTAAAAGCAGGGAATATCTCTGCTTTTTCTTTTGTTTAAGCAATTAATGAAATGTACATATAATCTTGACAAATCGTTCATAAATTATTAAAATAGATGTGTTAGTTAAAATTAAGGAGTACTATAATGACATACAAAGTAAATGAAAAAAAAGACGGAAAAATTACCGTTGACTTTAGCTTGAATGCAGATGAATGGGAAGCTGAAGTTCAAAAAGCTTATGAAAAAAATAAAGGAAAATATAAACTTGATGGTTTCAGACAAGGTAAAATTCCTAGAAAAGTTTTAGAAAAAACCTATGGCGAATTCATTTTTTATGAAGATGCTTTGAATACAGTTTGTGACAATAGTTTTTTTGATATGCTTGAAAAAGAAAAAGAAATCAAAGCTGTTGATTATCCAGACATTTCAGTAACTTCAGTTAGCAAAGACGGCGTAAGTTGGGTTGCAACAATCACACTTGTTCCAGATGTAACTTTGGGTAAATATGAAGGTATTGAAGTTGTTAAGACAAAAGTAAGTGTTACAGAAAAAGAAGTTGATGCTAAACTTAAAGAACTTCAAGAAAAGCAAGCAAGATTTGTTGATGTTAACGATAGAAAAGCAAAAATAGGCGACCTTGTAAATATCGATTTCGTTGGTTCAATGAACGGTGTTGCATTTGAAGGTGGTTCTGCTAAAGATTATGAACTTGAATTAGGTTCTCATACATTTATTGCAGGATTTGAAGACCAAGTTGCTGGCATGGAAATTAACGAACAAAAGGACGTTAATGTAACATTCCCTGAAAGCTATGGTGCTAAGGAACTTGCTGGAAAACCAGCAGTATTTGCCGTTAAGCTTTTAGCTATTCGTGAAAAACAAACTCCAGCTATTGATGATAAGTTTGCTTCAGATGTTAGTGAATTTAACACTCTTGATGAGCTTAAGAAAGATACAAATGCAAAAATCAAAGAAGACAAAGAAAAACAAGCTGAAAGAGAAGTTGAAAACAAACTTATTGAAGAAATCGTTAAAAATGCAGAAGTTAATGTTCCTGAATGCATGATTAACAATCAAATTAATCGTGAAATCGAAGAAATGAAAAGAGCTTTGGCTAACCAAGGTATGAGCTACGAAATGTATTTAGCATACACTAACATGACTGACGAAAAACTCCGTGAATCAAGAAAAGCTGATACTGAAAAACAAATCAAAACGACACTTGTTTTAACTGAAATTGTTAAACAAAATGATATTAAAGTTGAAGAAAGTGATTTTGATGCAAAAGTTGAAGAACTTGCTAAAAACATGAAAAAGAAACCAGCAGAAATCAAAAAGACAATGAATCCAAGTCAAAAAGAAGTCATTGAAAACAATATTATTTCTGAAAAGGTTATAAAACTTTTAAAAGAGAAGAATAATATTAAATAGTTATTCGGGGGAAATATGTTAGAAAAAGATATGCTTATTCCTATGGTTGTTGAGCAAACAAATCGTGGCGAAAGGTCTTATGATATTTATTCAAGACTCTTGGAAGATAGAATTATTTTTGTTAATGGCGAAATTAACGACCAAACTGCTAATTTAGTCATTGCTCAGCTCATATACTTAGAAGGAAAAGACCCAGATAAAGATATTATGATGTATATCAATAGTCCTGGCGGTAGCGTTGTTGCTGGCCTTGCAATCTTCGATACAATGAACTACATCAAGTGCGATGTTTGTACAATTTGTGTAGGTATGGCTGCAAGTATGGCTGCTGTACTTCTTTCAAGTGGAGCAAAAGGAAAACGTTTTGCTCTCCCAAATTCCGAAATTATGATTCATCAACCACTTGGTGGTTTTCAAGGTCAAGCTAGTGATATTAAAATCCATGCCGACCATATTATGAAAACTAGAATGCTTTTGAATAAAATCCTTTCTGATAACAGCGGTATGAGTATTGATACTATCGAAAAAGACACCGATAGAGATAACTACATGAGTGCGGAAGAAGCCAAAAAATACGGGCTTATTGATAAAATTTATGCTAAAAGATAATAGGTTTTTCAAGATACACAAGAGAACATGTTTTCTTTGCGTATCTTGATTTTATTTTAAGGAGATTTTATGGACGATAATCAAACACCAAATATTCCAAAAAATAATAATTGTTCATTTTGTGGAAGACCACGTGGAGCTTTTAAAGAAATTGTTGAAAATCCAACAGGGTCGGTCGGAATTTGCAATGATTGTATTAGAATTTGCCGTGAAATTTTGGACGCTGAAGAACGTAAAAGACAAAAGGAAGTTCCTTTTGATTTGCCTAATCCTGAAAAAATTAAGGCTGAGCTCGACCAATACATAGTAGGTCAAGATAAGGCTAAAGAAGTTTTATCGGTTGCAGTTTACAATCATTATAAACGTATTAATTATTTCATTCAAAAAAAGCAAAAACTCGCTGATAAAAACGAAACCCAAGTTAAACAAATCAATGATGTTGACCTTGAAAAAAGTAATGTCTTGATGCTTGGTCCAACTGGTTCTGGTAAAACTTTGATTGCAAAAACACTTGCAAAAATTTTAGATGTTCCATTTGCTTCAGCTGATGCAACAACTTTAACAGAAGCTGGTTACGTTGGCGAAGACGTTGAAAATATACTTTTAAAGCTTATTCAAAATGCAAATTATGATATAAAAAAGGCTGAAAAAGGTATCATTTATATTGATGAGATTGATAAAATTGCAAAAAAGAGTGAAAATGTTTCAATAACTCGTGATGTTTCAGGCGAAGGTGTGCAACAAGCTCTCTTGAAAATATTAGAAAGTACCGTTGCATCAGTTCCACCACAAGGCGGAAGGAAACACCCAAATCAAGAATGTTTGCAGATTGATACAACTAATATTTTATTTATTTTAGGTGGAGCTTTCGTTGGACTTGATGAAGTTATAAAGAAAAGAACCGAAAATTCAACTTTTGGCTTTGGCGGAAATGTCAAAACTAAAAAAGAATTAAAGGAAGATGAGATTTTAAAGAAAGTTGAGCCACATGATTTAATTAAATATGGTTTAATTCCTGAATTTATTGGTCGTGTGCCAATAACTGTAACACTTCAAGAACTTGACGAAAAAGCTCTCAAGAAAATTTTAGTTGAACCAAGAAATTCACTTGTGAAACAATACAAAAAACTTTTTGAGATTGATGGCATAAAGCTTGAATTTACAAATGAAGCTGTGTCCGCTTTTGCTAAACTTGCTATTGAACTCAAGACTGGTGCTAGGGGACTTAGAACTATAATCGAAAATGCAATGCTACCTGTTATGTACACTGCACCTAGCAATAAAAATATTCAAAAAATCATTATGGATATTGAAAGTGAAAATAGCACAAAAGTTGTGCCAACTATAATTGAAAAACCTAAAGAAGATGAAGAAAAACTAGCATAAAAACGCAAAATAGTCCCAATTTTATTAAAATTTTGGGATTATTTTTATTCTCTATTGATTTTTTTGTAAAATCGTGTTAAAATACACTTGCATATAATGTTATTATAACAAAACAAAAGAAGTGGTGGTAAATATGAAAGTAATAAAGAATGCTACATTTTTAAAATCAGAAATAGAGTTTAATGAATACAAAGGATTTGGTGTTCCAGAAATTATGCTTGCTGGTAGAAGTAATGTTGGAAAATCTAGTTTTATCAACATGTTATCTAACAATAATAAGCTTGCTAAAGTTTCTGCAACTCAAGGCAAAACAAAACTTGTAAACTTTTTCTTGTTTAACAAGGAATTTGTTATTGCTGACCTTCCAGGTTATGGCTATGCTGAAACAAGCAAAGTTGAACAACAACGTTGGGGTAAAATTATTGATAGCTATATCGAGAATGCTAAAAACTTAGTTGGTGCGGTTTTATTAGTTGATGTTCGTCATCTTCCAACAGAACAAGATAAACAGATGCTTCAATTCTTTACTTTTAACAATATTCCTGTTACAATAGTAGCAACAAAGTATGATAAAATTAAAAAAGCAGAAAGAATGAAAAAGATTTCAGACATCGCAAAAGATTTGAAAGTTGGTGTTGAAAATATCTATTTGATTAGCTCTGAAACTGCTTACGGCAAGGATATAATTGTTGAAAGACTTTATCAGTTTGTTGATGGAGAGTAAAATGAAAATTTATGCAATATCTGATTTGCATTTAAGCACGTCTTGTGATAAACCAATGGATATTTTTGGTGGAAACTGGGAAGGTTATACTGATAAAATTATAAAAAATTGGAATGATAAAGTAACCGATGATGACTTGGTTTTAGTTGCAGGAGATATAAGTTGGGCAATGAAGCTTGATGAAGCTGTGCCGGACTTAGAGTGGATTGACCGCTTGCCTGGAAAAAAAATAATAATCAAAGGCAATCATGAATATTGGTGGAAATCTATTTCAGCTCTTCGTGAAATCTTGCCAAAATCAATTATGGCAATCCAAAATGATGCTATTAAATTTGATAGGTTTATTGTTTGTGGAACTCGTGGTTGGAATGTCCCTGAAGAAAACAAAGAATTTTCAGAAGAAGATGAAAAGATTTATAAAAGGGAAGTTGAAAGGTTAAAACTAACTTTGCAATCCGCAAAAGTACTACAAACCAACAATGAAAAAATTATTTGCATGATGCATTTTCCACCTTTTGATGGAAATGGTAATGAAACAGAATTTACTAAGGTTTTTGACGAATTCGGTGTAAATATTGTTATCTTTGGACATATTCATGGTTACACAAATTGCAAATTAAAACAGATTAAGAATAATATAACATACTATTTTACATCTTGTGACCATATTAATAATAACCCAGTAGAAATTGAACTATAAATAAAACAGTAGAATTGAATTGATTTTCTTCTACTGTTTTTTGTGTTTAAAATTAGGTAAATTATTAAGATAATATATGTTTTTCATGAAAATTTAACTAGATTTTGCGTTTTTTATTTAAATTCAGGGTTGTAGATTAATTTAACACATTTTATAATTAGACTGACTTTGATCTTTTATAAATGAGTTTTATCCATTCCGCTAAGCTTCAGTCAAAATGACACTGTGGTGTTCTGTCATCTCGACCAAAGGAGCGAAGCGATTGCGTGGAGAGATCTCCATGAACTATCCGTGTGAAAATGTGTTACGTCTACGAGAATGGGGATTTCTCGACTACACTACGTTCCGCTTCGAAATGACACTATGGGAGAAAGGGGATTTCTTCATTCCGCTAAGATTCATTCGAAATGAAACTAGAGAAATAGAAGATTTCTCGACTTCGTTTCACTCCGCACGAAATGAAAAAAATAAAAAATCATTCCACATTAGACTGACTTTGACTTTTGTTTTAAAGTTGTTTCAATTACAGAATTAATTATGTTCTTTTCTTGCGGTTGCAGTTTTCGATAGTTAGATAGAAGTAATAATTCTTCAGTGTTAAGTTCTTTTGAGTCTTCCGCAAAAAATTCGCTCAAAGTTACTCCGAGTGCATCGCAAAGGGTTGCAAGTGTTGAAATGCTTGGATTTGTTCCACGCACAAACATGTTCGAAAGTGTGCTTTGTGAAACTCCTGATTCTTCCGATAATTTATAAAGCGACCAACCCTGGCTTTTTCTTATTTCATTAATTCTATCTAAAACATTTATCATAATTATATTTTACTACACATTTGAAAATGTTATACAACACAAATGTATTGGCAAATACTACACATTATGGTAGCATTAAGATAACAAAAGAAAAGGAGAGTTTTGCGATGTATAGTGTTGTAAAGATAACAGAAGATAAGATTTATATGTTAAGTGACGATGGCAAAATGTATAAAACTGATATTGCAAATGCAAAGTGGAATGTTCTAGTTGGAGATATTATTGCAATTCACAATATTGAAAATGAAGTTATTTTAACCAAAATTAATAAAGAGCCAGAAGTGAAGAAAAAATCAAAAAACCATGCTGGATTTGTAAAGGTATGTCAAAAGTTTTTATTACCGATTTTTTCTGTTTTATTTGCTATTTCGCTTGTAGGATTCTTTGTCATAGCACTGCTTCCACACGGGAAGACTTACACTTTTAAAGCAAATTCTTTGGGTATAGATATTGATTCGACTCTAACCCTTTCTGGTAATGAAGCAACAATAAAAATGATTAATCCTTATTACAATAATGAAGATTATGTAGATATTGAAGGCGTTGATATAACAAGTGAATATCTAGTAGAAACATTTAAATATAAAATTATAGATAGAAAATTATATACTTTAAATGATGATACAGGTAAATATGAAGAAGCGGGTGATATTTCTTCTACCAAGTTTGTTATTAAGGGTTCAGGAGTTAAAATTGAATATACTGAAACAACAATGCTTGCATTGGCGAGATTGAGTTTTGTTTCGTTAATAGTGTTCTTTATTTTGGATTTGGTATGTATCATACTTGTTATTATTAATTTAAAGAGAATATTGAAAACTGTTAACTCGGAAGAAGGTGCTAAAGTTTCTTTGCATAATACAAACAATAGTGAATCTAATGTAAACTCAAATATTGTTGAAAGAAATAAACTTGATTCGGAAGCCTCGGAAACATCTCCAAAAGAATAAACTGGGTGAAATATGTGTTAAATAACATTAAATTTAAAATAAGAAAATATGTGTAATTTGCATATATTTTTCTTTTTTGCAAAAAAAGTGTGTCATACTGACCACTTTGTAAATGCTGAATTTTTCAGCGATTGTGGAGTTATTAACAAAATTGTTAATAACTTTGTTAAAAAAGTGGTTAAAAGTGGTTAAAAATGTTGCAATTTTCACTCCAAGTCTCTATAATATAATTACAAACTTATAAGGGGGATTGAATATGCTCATTGGCACGTACAGACATAGTATTGACGCAAAGAAGCGTATGCGTATTCCTTCTAAGTTTAAGAGTGAACTGGGCTCGAACTGTATTATCGCAAAAGGAACGGGTGCGAATTTAATGATTTTCTCCAGTGAAGGTTTTTCAGACCTTTATGAAAGATTGTCTAATATTTCTATTTTTGATAATGAAGCTCAAAAACCAGTTAGAAAATTCTTATCATCTGCTTTTGAAGCTGAAGAAGATGCTCAAGGTCGTATTCTTTTGCCAAAAGAATTAGCAAGTTTTGCTAACATTACCAAGAATATTGTTTTTGTCGGTGTTGGAAATCGTGTTGAAATTTGGGCTGAAGAAGTTTGGGATAAAATGCAAGAAGAAGACGATGATGAAACTGATTTTACAGTTTTAGCAAAACTAGGAGTGTAAAATGGAATTTTCGCATATACCCGTATTAAAAAATGAAGTAATTGAACTATTGAACGTTAAACAAAATGGAGTTTATGTTGATGGAACGATTGGTGGGGCTGGACACTCAAAAGCAATTCAGCAAAAAGCGAAAATACAAAAACTTATTGGTATTGACCAAGACATTGAAGCTTTAGAGACTGCAAAAAAGAATTTATCAGAATTTGATAACACGATATTTGTAAATGATAATTTCAGAAATATTGACGTTATTTTGGGTGCATTGAAAATTCAAGCAGTTGATGGAATTTTGGTTGATATTGGTGTTAGCTCTTATCAAATTGATAGTGCTGGACGTGGATTTTCGTTTAGAATGGATAGCAAACTTGATATGAGAATGTCGAGAGCTAATAGTTTTTCAGCTTACGAACTTGTGAATGAGTATAGCGAAGAAGAACTTGTCAGAGTTATTCGTGACTATGGCGAAGAAAAATTTGCAAAAAGCATTGCAAGACATATTGTTAAAGATCGTGAAACTAAACCCATTGAAACAACGAAAGAATTGGAAAATATTATTCTTTCATCAGTTCCAAGATATAAAGGTCAAGATGGAAGAAGTAATGTTCAACGTACCTTCCAAGCAATTAGAATTGAAGTTAATGCAGAACTTGATGCCCTGAAAGAGTTTATAGATAAAGCTGTAAATTTATTAAAGCCAGGTGGCAGGCTTGCAATAATTTCTTTCCATTCGCTAGAAGATAGAATTGTTAAGCAAAAGTTCAAAGAACTTGCAACGGGTTGTATTTGTCCACCAGATTTTCCTATTTGTGTTTGTGGACATAAGGCTGTGGCGAAATTAATAACAAAACACCCAGTCGAAGCAACTAAAGAAGAATTATCGATTAACCCTAGGTCCGCTCCTGCAAAACTTAGGGTTATCGAAAAACTATAAACTAAGGGGGATTAAGTTATGTTTGATAATAATGATTATATAAACAGCTTGTTCGGCGATTTGTCATCATCGACAACAACAACTGAACAAACCGAACAAAAAACGACTTATAACCCCGAGTCTGACTATTTGTCTTCTTTGCAATCTGAAACTCAGACGTATAATCCTTACGAAAAAGATGACTATTCAGCAACGCAGAATTTTACAGAACAACAATCTTATAATTCAACAACTTCAAGCACGTTAAATGAAGTTAAAGAAACACAAAGAACTAATTTTTCGCAAGCTCCATTAATTCAAAAAAGTGAACAAGCGGTTAATTTAGTAAAATCACAATCTAAAATTCGTTTTGAAACCAGAATGAAAACAGTTTTGGCGGTATTTTGTGTGATTGTTGCAAGTTTATTGTTTGTGTCTATTTTTAATTTTGTTAAGGTTGGTAAAATAGAAGCAAGTTTTGATGAAAAACAATCTCAAATCAATATGTTAAATGCAAGCATATCTGCTTTGAATAATGAATATATTAGGGTAACCAGTGATGATTACTTGGAAATTTGGGCCGAGCAAAATGGCTATACCGAAAATATTGAAGACCATACAATAACTATTGAACTTACTGAAATGTATAACGAACCAACAGTAGAGAAAATCCCAAGCAACTGGTTTAATGATGTTTGTGAATTTTTTAGCAAGTTGTTTGCCTAATTAATCTCAAACAAAAACAAAAGATATTTTGTGATGTTTGGGGGAAAATGGCTGTAAAATATAGTAAATATTCAATGAAGAAAAGATTATTGGCACTTTCTGTGCTGATAATCTTTTTTGCTGTGTGTATAATTTCTCGGCTTTTGTGTTTACAGATTATTTGTGTTAATGATTATGTTAAAAAAGGTATGACTCAATGGTTAAGGGATTTGCCATTAATTGCAACTCGTGGGAGTATTACTGATAGGAATGGTGTGGTACTTGCGTCAAGCTATACAACTTTTGATGTATATGTGAGACCTGCCGATGTTGAAGATTTTGAAGCGGTTGCTAAAGTTTTGTCCGAAAAACTAGAATTGGATTATAATGAAATATATGAAAAAATCACAGCTTCGAAATTAAGTGAAGTAAAAATAAAAAAAGATATTGAAAAAAATATTGTCCAAGAGATTTTAAATAATTTTCAGGAAGGAATATTTTTTACAACAAATACGGAGCGTAATTATAGTTACGACTCCATGTTATGTCAAATTTTAGGTTTTGTTGGTTATGATAATTCTGGGCTTTCTGGGTTGGAGTCTTATTATAATTCGTATTTGACGGGTATAGATGGTGTGAGTTTGGTTGAAGCAGATTTAAAAGGAGACACTTTAGATTCGTCTTTAACGTACTACGAAAATGCGATTTCTGGGCTAAATTTGGAACTTACGATTGACTTTAGATTGCAAAATGAAGTTGAAAAAATATTGGCTAGAACTATAAATGAAACTGGTGCAAAGTCGGTGTCAGCTGTGGTTACTAATCCGCAAACTGGCGAAATTTTGGCATGTTGCACGCTTCCTTCTTATGATTTAAACAATATTCCAACTGATGACTTAACAAATTTAAATCAACTTTCAAGGGCTAGTACGATTGTTGATACTTTTGAGCCAGGGTCAACATTTAAAGCGATAGTTACAGCTATCGCTTTGGAAGAAGGTTTGACAAGTAAACATCATTACTATTATTGTGGTGGTTATAGGATTATAAATGGTGTAACTATTAGGTGCTCAAGACGTTCTGGACATGGTAGTCAGTCATTAGAACAAGGGTTGATGAATTCATGTAACTGTGTTTTTATGGATTTGATTGCGAAAATAGGTGTAGAAAAATTTTATGATTATCTCGAAAGATTTGGTTTTACATCTAGTTTGGGAATAGATTTTCCGGGAGAGACTATGGCTGTACTCATGCCAATGCCTTCAGTAACAGATGCGGATTTAGCACGTATGGGATTTGGTCAAACCATAGCTATATCGGCTATGCAATTAATGACAGGATTTTCCGCTGTAATTAATGGTGGAAATGTGTTAACGCCACATTTTATTAAAAGAATTTACTCTGAAGATAATGTTACGGTTTACACTCGTGGTGTGACAAAAAAAGAACAAATATTCAGTTCAGATACAAGCCAGCTTATGCGTGAAATGTTGTTTTCTGTTGTAAGTAAAGGTGGTGGAAAATATGCAAAGGTTGACGGCTATGATATTATAGGTGGCAAGACAGGCACAGCTCAGAAATATGAAAATGGAAAGATTGCTCAAGGAAAATATATTGCATCGTTTATTGGTTTTGCACCATATGATAATCCCGAGTATCAAGTGTATGTGATTGTTGATGAACCGCAGGGGGCTTACTACGGCGGGGTTGTAGCTGCTCCAGTTGCAAGTAAAATATTTGAAAAGATTTTTGAGTTTGAAAGTTATAGTCAAAATGACACTGAAAGAAAAGAAACGTTTGTGCTTGATACATTTATTGGTTTAACAATGACTCAGGCTGTATCAAAAGTTGCGTCTTCCGGATTACAGTATTTAACTCAAGGAGACGGGGATTATGTTATGAATCAAATTCCTGTACCAGGAAGCGATGTTTCACAAGGAGATGTCATATTGTTGGTTTTTGAATAGGGGGGTTATGAAATTATATAAGTTACTAAAAAATATAAAATGCAGAGTATATGGTTCAATGCTTGTTGAAATTTCGGGTTTATATCATAATGATAAAAATGTTCAAGCGGGTGGTTTGTTTTTTTGCATTGAAGGAGTTAATTTTTGCGGAGAAGATTATGTTAAAACGGCTATAAAAAATGGGGCTGTTGCTATTGTTTCAAATAAAGAATTAAAAGGGATTGATAGGATTACTCAAATTATTGTGAAAGATGTCAGAAAAACAATGAGTAAATTAGCTTGTGAATTTTTTGGAAATCCTGCAAATAACTTAAAAATTATTGGAGTGACTGGTACAAATGGAAAAACCACAACAACACATTTAATTAGTAATATGTTTGAAAGTTTGGGCAAAAGTTGCGGATTGATTGGTACGAATGGTGTTAAATTTGCGGGCAAGATAATTGAGACTGGAATGACAACTCCAGACCCTATAGAATTGCAACAAATATTTTCTAAAATGGTAAAAGAAAAAATAGAATATGTTTGTATGGAAGTTTCTGCACATGCATGTTTTCTTAATAAACTTGATGGTTTTGTTTTTGAAATTATGGTTTTTACAAATTTAACTGAAGACCATCTAGATTTTTTTAGTGACATGGAAAATTATTATGAAGCGAAGAAAAAGATATTTACAAGTGACCACGTAAAAACTGCGATAATTAATGTTGATGATGAATACGGAAAGAGATTAAATGAAAGTATAAATTTGGATAGATTTACATATGCTATTGATAGTGAAGCTGACTTTAAAGTGGAAAGATATAAACTAAATAGATTTAAACAAGAGTTTTATTTTAATAATAAAAACTATTTTACAGACTTTATCGGAAAGTTTAATATTTATAACTTATTATCAAGCATAGCAGTTATGAAAACATTACAAATAAATATTTGTAATTTGCAGGCTTTGTTAAATAATTTAAAACCTGTTGCGGGTAGATTTAATACCATTATAAAAAATGGGAAACTGTTTGTTGTTGATTATGCTCACACACCAGATGGACTTGAAAATGTTTTGAAAGTTGCAAAACAGATAGTTGGTAATAAAAAATTAATTTGTTTGTTTGGTTGTGGTGGAAATAGAGAAACGCAAAAAAGGTTAAAAATGGGCGAAATTTCATCAATTTATGCTGATTTAACCATAATTTCTTCAGATAATCCACGTTTTGAAGATAGATTAAAAATTGCACAAGATATTGAAAAAGGTGTGACTAATTCAAATTATAAAATAATTTTAGATAGAAAAGAAGCGATTAAATTTGCAAATAAAATTTCAAATGAAGGGGATTTGATTTTAGTTGCTGGAAAAGGTGCAGAAAATTATATAGATGAAAATGGTATAAAATTGCCATATAGTGATTTTGATGAAATTAATAATTTGGAGTAAAATATGGATTATTTAAAATTGTTGGAGTATTTTTTATATGCGTTTTTCTTTGCTTTAATTATTTCGCCATGTTTAATTTCTTTGATGAAACGTGAAAAAATTAAACAAACAATCTTGCACTATGTTGATGAACACAAACAAAAGAATGGTACTCCAACGATGGGTGGTCTAATTTTCTTGGTAACAATTTCGGTTGTTTCTATGATTTGTTTTAATGGAGAGTCAAGTTATGCAAAAATAACAATTTTATTATTTTTAGCTTATGGTATTGTTGGCTTTTTAGATGATTTTATTAAATTTAAATTCAAGCGTAATCTTGGATTGAGACCATATCAAAAAATTATTTTTCAGTTACTTGTTTCGGTATTTGCTGGTTTATTTGTCTATAAAAATCTAGGTGGGGTTTTTTTGATTCCTTTTTGTAATAAGGTAATTGACTTGGGTTGGTGGATTATTCCGCTGGTAGCTGTTGTTTATTTGGCAACAACAAATTCAGTAAATTTAACAGATGGTTTAGATGGGTTGGCGACTTCAACTAGTTTAATTTATATGTTATCTTTTGTAATTCTACAATTAATTTTAATAGAAAAAGGTTATTTGGTTGCAAATGTGTCAAATATAGAAGAATTAAAAAATATTTCTATCGTTAGTGTTGTTGGTTGCGGAGCTCTACTATGCTTTTTGTTGTTTAACTGTTTTCCTGCAAAAATATTTATGGGGGATACTGGTTCGTTGGCTCTAGGAAGTTTAATTGCTAGTGTATCTATTTTTTCAGGAATGGAATTATATATTCCAATTTTAGGTATAGTTTTTGTTACAAGTTCTGTGTCGGTTATTTTGCAAGTTGCATATTATAAAATGACGAAAAAAAGGATATTTTTAATGTCTCCACTTCATCATCATTTTGAAAAGAAAGGTGTGCATGAAGTTCGAATTACATTTTGTTATGCACTTGTGAGTTTGCTTGTTGGGGTTGTGGTGATCTTGATAAATATCCTTTAGGGGGTGTTTATGAAAGTTTTGATTTTGGGTTTAGGGTGCACTGGAAGGGCTCTTGCTGATTACTTTGAAGGTCAGAATATTGAATATGATTTTGCAAAAGAAGATGATATAAATGCTAAAACTTTTAATGAAAACTATATCAATAATTTATTGAATGATGTTGATTTAGTTGTTTTAAGTCCGGGGATATCTTGCAATAATGAGTTAATATTTCAGATAAAACGGAGACGAATTGCGTTTTTTGGAGAATTGGAATTTGCTACAAGTAAAATTAATAATGATATTATTGCGGTCACTGGTACAAATGGAAAAACAACAACTGTAAGCTTAATTAACTATCTTTTAAAAGATTATAAAGGTGGTTGTTTTTGTGGTGGTAATATTGGAGTTCCAGTTGTGAGTTTTTTAAATAAAATTAAAGGTGGAGAAATTTTTGTATTAGAAACATCTAGTTTTCAGCTTGAGACTGTTGAAAATTTCAAACCGCATATCGCTGTAATATTAAATATAACTGAAGATCATTTGAATCGCCATGGAACAATGAAAGAATATATCAGATGTAAATATAATATAGCAAATAATCTAGATAAGAATGATTATTTGCTATTGAATGCTGATGATGAATATTTGCAAAAACACCCACCGAAAACCAAAGCGAAAATTTATTATTTTAGCACAAAACAAAAAGTTTTAGGTTCTTACATTAAAAATAATAGCATATATTTTAATGACAACAATAAAGAAATTCGATTGCTTAGTTTATCTAATACAAAATTAAAAGGCGAGCATAATTTATCAAATATCTTGGCTGGTGCACTTGCTGTGTTTTTGGAGACTCGAAATGTTGAACTGCTGAAAGGTATAACTTCCTTTTCTGGAGTTGAGCATAGAATAGAATTTGTAAAAACTATAAACGGTGTTGAGTTTTATAATGATAGTAAAGCGACAAATATTGCTAGTACTTTAGTCGCTGTTTCTAGTTTTAAAAATGATATAAATTTAATTTTAGGTGGAAGTGATAAGGGTTATGGCTTTGATGAATTATTTAAAAAATTGCCACGAAATGTCAAAAATATAGCAATTTTTGGAGAAGCTAGATATAAAATTGCGTTTTCTGCTAATAAATATAAATTTGAAAACATTTATTTGTGTGATAATTTAGTGTCTGCAACTAAGCTTCTATTTAAGCTATCTAAACCCCAAAGTGTTGTTTTACTTTCTCCGGCTTGTGCGAGTTTTGATTTCTTTAGTGGCTATGCAGAACGTGGGAATTTCTTTAAAAAGGTTGTCAGGGAATTAGAATGTGATGAAACTTCTTTCTTTGAAAATGACCAAACAAACGAGACATAATTATTTTCTTTTTTCAATAATGTTTTTACTTTTAGGACTTGGTTGTATTTTTGTTTATAGTGCTAGTTTTTATTCAGCAAAAATTACTTATGGTTCTGAAACTTTCTTTTTAAAAAAACAAATATTTGGAATAATTGTTGGTTTTGTTTTTTATTTATTCTTTACTTTTTTTGATTATCACAAACTTGCAAAACTAAAATGGTTTTTTGTCGTAGTATCTTTTATTTTACTTGGACTTGTTTTTGTGCCGGGGATTGGATTAACGAACTATGGTGCAACTAGGTGGATAAATTTAAGAGTTATTACTTTTCAACCATCTGAGCTTGCAAAATTTGCTTTTATAATTTTTGCCTCAAGTGTGTTATCTAAATCCAGCGAAACGGTTAAATCATTTAGGGGTATTTTAGGTGTTTTGGCTGTTGGCGTGTTATACTGTTGCTTTATAATTTTAGAACCAAACATGTCCATTACTATTTGTATGGCGGTTTTGATGGTTGTGATGTTGTTTATTGGCGGTGCAAAACTAAAGCATTTTCTTTTGATGATTTTGCCAGCTATGGCGGTGGTTATTTTGTTGATTGTTGTTGAACCTTACAGGCTAAGGCGTCTTGTTGCATTTGTTGACCCTTTTGCTTCTAGTAAAGGTGAAGGTTTTCAGTTAGTGCAGTCGCTTCTTGGAATTTCGCTTGGTGGGATTTTTGGTACGGGATTATTTAAGTCAAGACAAAAATATTTATTTCTTCCGTTTTCAGAATCTGATTTTATATTTTCAATAATATCTGAAGAAACTGGTTTTGTTGGGTCTGTTTTTATAATTTTACTTTTTGTATTCATGTTTTTGATAATTATAAAAATTTCGAAACGTGCAAAAGATAGACTTGGCTCATTGCTTTCTGCTGGTATTGGTTCTCTAATTTTAATACAAGTATTATTAAATATAGCGGTTGTAACAGGTCTAGTTCCGCCAACGGGCTTGCCACTGCCATTTATCTCGGCTGGGTCTACGTCTATTATGATATTTATGGCAATGCTTGGAGTAGTGCAAAATGTGCATAGAAATAGTATTAATTAATAAATTACATAACGAACTGCGTTGTATATGGTATTAGTGGCAAAGATAAATTTTAAAAATAGAATGAGTTGGAGAGTTATGTTGAAGATGATATAATTGATTACGATACTAGTATTAAATTAATTTAATAAATTTAAAATAAAAAAATGTATACAAGATTGTATACATTTTTATTTGTTCTTTTTCTGTTTGAGTTTTTTTAATGCGAACCATAGCAAAATCATGATTTGTCCGACAGCTCCGATTACTGAAATAAACCAAATGAGTTCTGCTGGAACAGAACATGCAATCGAAAAAATCATGCCCCATAAAATTAAGGATATGCTTAAAAATTGCAAATAGATATTTGCCCAAATAGAACTGAAAACAGTAAACACTATCGCACTAGTTGGTATTGCATAAATAAAAGGCAACCAAATTTTTCCGTTAACTTTAAAAATTAAAAGAGATGTGTAAATGATTGTTGCAATAAGCCATACTACACTTGCAGATAATAGTGAAATGAGCAAGTGTTTCTTATTTTTTGCAGTAATAGTTTTTGAAATTTTCTTATCATGGTCATCGGTTTCTTTTAACATATCATCAATGCTTATTCCAAAAATTTCGCATATCTTGATTGTTGCTTTCAAATCCGGCAAGCCTTCGCCACGTTCCCATTTTGAAATGGATTTATCTGAATAGTTTATCTTTTTTGCTAGGTCAGCTTGTGTTAGATTTAAAGATTGCCTATACTTTGTTAAATTTTTTGAGAATATTTTTTCAATAGTTTCCATATTTTTTATTATAAAAATTCAGCCATTTATGTCAATTATTTTAAGCGATTCTACTGAGAGTAGAGTTGGATTTATTGTCGGTATAGTTCGAATTATAACAATATAGAATTTTTTTTGCAAGTAGAGCAACATATTTAACCCGTTGCATTATAATGTGTATTGTAATTAGGGGGATAAATTTATGTTAGATGTAATTATTTCGTTAGAAGCAACTTGTGATTTAGATAAAGATATGATTGAAAAATATGATTTATCTGTAATTAATATGGATTTTGAAGTTGATGGGACTCAATTTAATACCGAAAATGATGATGTTGTTTCAACAATGCTTTATGAAAAAATGGTACAAAAGAAAAAAACTGGAACATCTCAAATTAATGCTTATCATTATGAAGAATATTTTAAGGAGCTTTTAAAATTTAATAAACCAATTTTGCATTTGGCTTTTTCGAGTGGCTTAAGTGGAACTGGTGCAGTTGCAAAAACTGTTGCTGAAGAACTTAATAAAACAAATAAAACTCAAATTTGTGTTATAGATTCACTTTGTGCTTGTTCGGGACATGGACTTTTGGGAATTATAGCTAGAAATTATTCAAAAACTTGCGTGAGTATTGATGAACTTGTGGATTATATCGAGCGAACCAAGCATAAATTAAATCATTTATTCACTGTTGATACTTTGACATACCTTGCAAATGGTGGCAGGATTGACAGCAAAAAGGCATTCTTTGGGAATTTATTAAATATTAAACCTGTTATGCGTATGAATGGTAAAGGCGAGTTGGAAGTTATGCATAAAGTGATTTCAAGAAAAAAGTCTATCGCGTCTATTGCTGAATTAACGCAAAATAAATTCGATAATGATAGTGAATATTGTTTTATTTCACATGCAAATTGTTTGGAAGATGCTTTGCTTTTAAAAAAGAAAGTTGAAGAATTAACGCCTTTAAAACCGATTATAACAAATCTTGGACCGGTTATTGGTTGTCATTCAGGTCCTGGCACTTTGGCTGTTTATTTTATAAGTAAAGAAGATAGATAATATTGTTATTAAACACTCCAAAGGGGGTGTTTTTTTATTGTGTGAGTATGGTTAAAAGAGTGTAGTATTTTATATTTATGGGATTTCTCGACTGCGCTTGAAATGACACGAGATATGTACAACCAATTCGAAGGTATGCGAAACGATTTTTATTTTCAACATTTTTATTTGATTTGAATAACCTAATTAGTAGGTGATTTATGAAATATATTGTAAATGGTGGAAATAAACTTTTTGGTAAGATTAAGACAGACCTTGCAAAGAATGCAATACTCCCGATTATTGCGGGGTCTATTATGTGCGATGAAGAATGTATAATAAAAAGTGTGCCGATGTACTTAGATGTTATTGAAATGTCGGCTATTTTGGAAAAATTAGGAAAGAGTGTCAAGGTTCAGGACGACAATTTGATAATTTCAGGTTCACTTAACAGTACTTCTGTTATTATGGCGGAAACTAAAACTTTGCGTTCAAGTATTTTTATGCTTGGGCCGATACTTGCTAGGTATAAAAAAGCTATTTTCACTTCGCCTGGTGGGTGTGATATTGGAAAACGTCCAATAGATATACATATTGCGGGATTAAAGGAACTGGGTGTGAAATTTTCATATGCTAATGATTTGATTTATTCAGATGCGAGCAAAACTATTTGTGGAGAAGTTGAATTATCTTTTCCAAGTGTTGGTGCAACAGAAAATATTATGATGTCAGCTGTTTTGTCAGATGGGGAAATTACTGTTATAAAAAATTGTGCAAGAGAACCTGAGATTGTGGACTTGGCGAAATTTATCAATAGTATGGGCGGAAAAATTTTTGGTGCTGGATATGAAACCATAGTTATTTATGGGGTTAAAAAACTGCATGGTACTGAATTTGAATGCATTGGAGATAGAATTATGGCTGGCACATTTCTAATTGCAGGGGCAATGTGTGGTGGTAGAATTGAAGTTGATAGCATTGACCCCAAATTTTTATTGCCACTTATTGTTTTTTTACGTAATTCTGGTTGCAAGATTGATTTGTTTAGTGATAAAATAGTTATAGAGAATTTTACTAGACTAAAATCTATTGAAAAAATTGAAACAGGTACGTTTCCGGGGTTTCCAACTGATTTGCAATCGCTGATACTTGTTATGCAAACGATTTCAAAAGGCACATCAATAATTCACGAAACTGTTTTTGAAGCAAGATTTAAAGTGGTTCAAGAATTATTAAAAATGGGTGCTAAAATTAATGTTAGTGAACGTTACGCTACAATAGTTGGGGTTAATAAGCTAAAACCTGCACTTGTGTCATGTCCTGACCTTAGGGGTGGAGCTGGGCTCGTTTTGGCTGGGCTTGTTGCAAAGGGAAAAACTGTGATTGATGAAGTTTTTCATGTAGAACGTGGTTATTTCGATTTTGATAAAAAATTAAAAAGTCTAGGAGCAAATATTGAAAAGGTAGATTACGTTTGATATGAAAAGAAAAAAGTTATGGATTACGTTAGCTTGTACAGTACTTGGAATTTTTGTTTTGTGTCTGGGAGTACATTTTTTGACAAAGCTTACAACTGTTAGTGTTGATTTTAGAACAAGACTTGTTGATGAAACCAGATTAGAAACGGGCATTTTAGACAAAGTTAAAAAAGACGGCGAATTCAACTATAAAAAATCTGTACTATTTACAAATACAAAGGAAAGCGTTGAAAAAATCGAAAAGGCAAATCCTTATATTAAGGTTGATCAAGTAATTCGTAAATTTCCAAACAAAATTTGTGTCTATGTTTTAGAACGTATACCAAAATACAGAATGGAGTCTTCTTCATCTGCTGGTCAATGGTATATACTAGATGATGAATTTAAGGTGTTGGAGATTGTGTCTGAATCGGAATTGGATACAAATAATTTTAGATCAAATACCGTGGAAATTAAGTATTTAAAAGCAACAAAAACCAGTGTAGGTGACTTTATTAATTCAAATACAGAACTAACAAAATTAAATGACATAACAGCGGGTGTTTACGGAAAAACTGAAGAATTTTTTGCGGTTATGTCTATTGATTTTAACACAGAAACAAATACATTCGCTTTAACTATGAGAGCGACTGACTTGGATTATAATGGCGGTTGTGTGATTAAACTCGTTGGGCTAAATGATTTAAAAAATAAAGCATTTAAAGCTACAAGTGCCTATGTTGACAAGAGTTTTGAAAATATTAATCTTAATGAAAAAGTTATAATAATATCAGACGATGAAGGTTGTAAATTGGGATAGATTAAGCTCTATCCTTTTTTTCATAAAATTGAGTGTTTTAGCACATAATTTAATAATTGGCAATGTTTTTATTTGACATAAATTTTTAAGTCGAATATACTTTAATTATTATAGGAGAACTATAAGTATAAATCATGAAAAACTCAGTTGCGATAGTTGATATCGGTTCGACATCAGTTGTTACGATGATTGGAGAACATGGAGTGAATAACACCTTTAACATTTCAGGTAAGGGTGAGATTTTTTATGCTGGTTTTCAAAATGCCGAGTTTTTAGAGCCTGAAAACCTTAAACTTGTAATTGCTAATAGTATTTCTAATGCTGAAATTTCTAGTGATAAAAAAGTGTATGAAGTTTATGTTGGTGTTCCTGGAGAATTTTGTTCTTGTGTAACAAAGTCAATAAATTTAACGTTTCCAAAGTATAAAAAAATAACAGAATTTGATGTGCAGAATATTTTTGATACAGGTAATGATTTTGATACTGACCCAATGTTTAAGGTTATCAATAAGTCGGTTATATATTATGAAATAGATGGTTCAAAAAGAGTTATAGACCCAATAGGCATGAAAGCAAAAACTGTTACTGGTGTTGTATCATTCGTGCTTGCAAGAAAATCTTTTACTAATAGTTTGAAGTCAATATTTGCGGAACTAAAAATTATGGTTAAAGGTTTTATAAGTGCAAATCTTGCTGAAGGACTTTATTTATTTGACCCGAAAATGAGAGATAAATATTCGATTTTGGTTGATGTGGGTTACATTACAACCAATGTTGCTATCTTTCGTGGCAACGGACTCTTGTTTTTAAATAGTTTCTCAATGGGTGGCGGATATATAACAGCAGATTTATTGGAGTGCTTGAAGATTTCGTTTGCGGAAGCGGAAAAACTTAAACGTAAAATTATACTCGGTTGGCGTGCAGGACCTAGAGATGTTTACGAGATTGAAGGCAGTGATGGACATATTCAAACATATTCAGCGGCAGCGTGCAATGATATTGTCTCCGATAGAATTGAAATGATTTGTGATTATATCCAGAAATGTCTAGATAATTGTGTTTATGCACTTCCTGAATTTTTACCGATAAACTTTACTGGTGGCGGATTTAATTTTATAAAAGGTATAAAGTCGGTTGTGTCTAATAAATTAAAAAGAAAGGTCAATTTAGTTTCGCCTACATATCCAAATATCAGTAGTCCTGATTATTCATCAGAAGTTGGTCTTATGTATTTGGCTTTGCATGATGAGCAAATGCTAGAAACTATGTTAGAAATTTAATGAGGTAGATTATGGAAATTAATAATATTACACCTATTTGTAAAATTTTAGTTGTTGGTGTTGGCGGTGGCGGTTGCAATGCTGTTAACCGTATGATTGCATCTGGTTTAAAGAGTGCGTCTTTTGTTGCTGCAAACACTGATAAACAAGCTCTTATGATGAGTAAAGCTACCATGCAAATTCAACTAGGCGAAAAATTGACAAAAGGCTTGGGTGCTGGTGCTGACCCAGAGATTGGTAGAAAAGCTGCAGAAGAAAGCAGGTCTCAGATTTGCGAAAAATTGCGTGGTGTAGATTTGGTGTTTATCACTGCAGGTATGGGTGGTGGTACTGGTACTGGTGCTGCTCCTGTTATTGCAAGCATTGCTCGAGAAATGGGTATTTTAACTATTGCGGTTGTAACTAAACCATTTGAGTTTGAAGGTAGAACGAGACTTGCAAATGCTGAAGTTGGTATAAAAAATTTAAGTAAATGTGTCGATACTTTGGTTGTTATTCCAAATGATAGGCTTTTATCAATCGCTCCAAAAGGAACGAGTATTGTTGATGCATTCAAGTATGCTGATGAAGTTTTAAGACAAGGTATTCAAGGTATTTCAGATTTGATTGCTACACCGTCACTTATCAATCTTGACTTTGCTGATGTTAGAACTGTTATGAAAAATAGGGGTCTAGCTCACATGGGTATTGGCGAAGGAAAAGGCGAAAAGAGAAATGAAATTGCAGTGCGTCAAGCTATTGCAAGTCCACTTCTTGAAACATCTATAAATGGTGCAAAAGCTGTTATCATCAATATTAAAGGTGGTTTCGATTTAACTTTGGAAGAAGTTAATGATGCTGTTAATTTGGTGAAAGAAGTTGTATCTCCTGAAGCTAATACAATTTTTGGTACAACTATTGATGAAGAATATAATGACAGAATGATTGTAACGATTGTAGCAACTGGATTTGAAGGTAGTAGATTTGAAAATGCAACTAATCAAAATCAAGCTCAACGTCTAGCAAATGTTCAAATTCCAAATATTTCAAAACCACAGGAAACTGGCAATTTTGATAGAAACAAGTTTAACGATTATGTTGCTGGAAAGCCAACAATGATGTCTTTGTTTGAAAGAAATGAAAATGAGCCACCAAAGGTTCAAAACCCTGTTATGAGACCAGAGTTTATTAAAGAAAAAAGAGAAGCATACACCGATGTTGACCTTTGGAATAGATTAAAATCAACTTCACAAAATGTTGCTCCAAAAAATCAAGAAGAAGAATTTGATAGAAAGTATGGTTTAATCAAAGATTATGCTGAACAAAAAACAATGAATGAACAAAACTTTCAAGATGTGTCTCAACCTAGACAAAATATTCAAAATCCAACACAAGTTCAACCAATAAATATTGAAAGAACCGCTAGACTTGATTCAAATGTCAAAGTTGACAATGCTGAAATTCCACCATTTTTGAGAAGGAAATTTAATAAATAATTAAAAACAATAAAAAACAATAGCTGAAAAAGGTCATTGTTTTTTTATGTAAAAATTTTGCTACTATAATAGACTTTTATAATAAAACAACTTGTTATAAAATTGGACTAAAAAACCACTTATATTCCATTTTATTTCTATAACGAGTAAACAATTTTTTTTATAATTAAGGCATGGAAAAAATTAATTTTATTGTGATTGCTTTTTTGGTGGAACTGATTTGTGATTTTATTGTTTTGAAGTTTTTTAAAATAAAATATAAATTCATTTACGTGCTATTTTTGCAGATTCCGAAAGTATCGGCTAATGTTTTATGTTTATTTTTGGAACTTAATTTTTGTGTAGAGATTTTAATAAAAATATTTGCAAAATTAATAACGGTAATTTTCTTAACTGATTCCTTTAGATTTAAAAAGCTTATTAAATTTTTATTTTTAGAATATGTACTTTTGTTTTCAGTTGGTGGTTTTGCTTGGTTTTTAATTAAGTGGATAGAGAACATTTATGAAATTAAATTAATGCGAAATTTTCCAAAGAATCGACAATATTTGCTCGAAATTGGAATAATTTGTTATATTTTTGCTGTTTTTAAATTAACGAGAATTATATCAAAAAATACAAATTTCAATCGAAATTTAATAGAAGTGTCATTAACGATTGAAAACAAACATATTAATGTTTATGGTCTTGTCGACAGTGGAAATTCATTGATTGATACAAAAACCAATAAACCAGTTCTTGTGATTTCGTTGCAAACAATAACAAAACTTGTTTCTAAAAATGATTACAAAAAAATGATAGACGAAAATAGTCACAAATTAAATTGCGAGACAATTTCATCTTCAACTTTCGCTATTCCAATTTTAGAAAATATAAATGTAAAAGTTAAAATTGAAAATGAATGGATTGTTGCGGATTGTGTTGTTGGTGTGGTTGATAAGAAATTTGAAAATGGAAAATATGATTGTCTGCTTTGGCGAGATTTTATATAAGGGGGATTATGTTTAAGTTTTTTAAAAAGTTAATAAAAAAACCAGCTAATCAAATTTTTTACATTGCAAGTGCAGGAGAAATTTTACCCGAAAAGTTGTCAAGTATAGATGAAAAAGAAATGACAGACAAAATGAAAGTTGGGTCTGATGAAGCTAGAAATCAATTAATTGAAAGAAATTTGAGATTAGTTGTTTACACGGCTCAAAAATTTGATAACACAAATGTGCCTATTGAAGATTTGATAAGCATAGGAACTATAGGTTTAATTAAAGCTGTTGAATCTTTTGATAATTCTAAAAATATAAAACTTGCAACCTATGCTTCAAGATGTATTGAAAATGAAATCCTAATGCATTTGAGAAAGGTTGCAAAACAAAAACAAGAAGTGTCACTTTATGAACCATTAAACACGGATTCTGAAGGTAATGAGCTTTGTATTAGTGATGTTCTTTCTAGTGAACCTGATGAAGTATCTCAGAATTTAGATAGACAAGATGAGTTTTCAAATCTAACTTATGTTTTGGAAAATTTATCACAAAAAGAGAAAGAAATAATGTATATGAGATATGGCTTTGGTGGAAAAAATGAAATGACCCAAAAACAAGTTGCCGATTATTTTGATATTTCTCAAAGCTATATTTCTAGGATTGAAAAGAAGATTTTAGATAAAATGAAGGTTGCAATAATGAAACTGGCTTAAGGTTGATTTTGAATAAATACTGAATATATGCGATAAAATATCAAAAATTCAACAAAAATTGACATAATTTGCGTTTTTAGTCAGATACATTAACTTTAATTTCTTTTAATGCATCTTTTTCCAATCTTGAAACTTGTGCTTGACTTATTCCTATTTGGTCTGAAATCTCCATTTGGGTTTTGCCTGCGAAATATCTTAAATATAAAATTTGTTGCTCACGTCTGCCTAATTTTTTTAAGGCTTGTCGCAACACAGTTTTTTCAATAATAGACTCATCGGTTGTTGAGTCTTTTATTTGGTCCATAATTAACATGGTGTCTCCATTATCATGAAAAACCGTATCATATAATGATAATGGTTCGCTTATTGCGTTCATTGCATCTGCTATTTTATATTCAGATATTCCGGTTTGATTTGCTATTTCGCTAATGCTAGCATCTTTGTTTGTTTCTTTTAAAATTTTTTCTTTTGCTTGCAAAGCTTTATAAGCAATGTCTCTAGTGCTTCTTGTTACTTTTAGACTATTTAAGTCTCTTAAATATTTTCGAATTTCTCCAATAATCATTGGAACGGCATAAGTTGAAAATTTAACACCTAAATTCATATCAAAATTGTCAATGGATTTGATAAGTCCGATTATTCCAACTTGAAAAATATCATCGGTATTATCTTTGCTTGATGAAAATCTTTGGACTATAGATAAAACTAGTCTTATATTATAAAAAATAAATTCGTCTCGTGCTTCATCGTCTCCTTGTTTAATTTTTAGCATAAGATTATTTAATGTTTCGCTATTGCATCTAGGAAGACTTGAAGTATCAATTCCACAGATTATAACTTTGTTTGCCATTTTTGCTCCTTGATTTATTTTTAAGTTTTTCAATTAACTGATTTTTTATGCATGTAGTGGTACAAGTTTTTCTTTTTGAATATAATTTAATATGGATATTTCGTATAATGAGTTAAAAAGTAAGGAAATAATTAATTTGTGTGATGGCTCTAAAATGGGTAGGATTATTGATGTAGTTTTCAATAGTGAATCTGGAAAAGTTTCTGGACTTATTGTGCCGGGAGAAAAAAAGATTTTTAAAAAGAATGAAGATGTTTTTATTCCGCTTGAAAAAGTTAGGCGAATTGGAGATGATGTTATTTTAGTTCGTTTTGAAATTGCGGATACATATTATGGAAAGTATGTAAAAAATAACGATAAAAAAAATGACCAAAATAAAATGTTAACTGTGAAAAATAGTAGTCAATCTGAATCGTTTATAAGGTTTCGTAAACTAGAAAATAAAAAATATAAATAGGTTGCAAAATTAATCAAAAACATGTATTATACTATTAGGAGAAAAAGTATGAGATGTGTTTATTGTGGCTCAGAAGAAAGTAAGGTTATAGATTCAAGGTCAAGTGAAGAATTGAATGCAATTAGAAGAAGGAGAGAGTGTTTGGGTTGCGGAAGAAGGTTTAATACCTATGAAACAATAGAAGTTTCTCCAATCATGGTTGTTAAGAGTAATGGCAATCGTGAAAGATATTCAACGGATAAAGTTAGAACTGGAATTTTGAAGGCTTGTGAAAAAAGACCGGTATCTATTGCAGATATTGATTTGCTTGTTTCAAGCATAAATAAGAAAGTTTATAGTACGTTAGAAGAAGAAATATCTTCAAAAACCATTGGCGAATATGTTATGGAAGGTCTTAAGGAATTAGATGAAGTGTCATATATCCGTTTTGCATCAGTCTATAAAAAATTTAAGGATATTTCAACTTTCTTTGATTTTGTTAATGAATTTGAACTTATGCTTAGTAATGGTAATGTCGATGAAGCAAATAAATTTAGAAAATCAAAAAATCAAAAACCAGAAAATGAAAAATCTGCAAAATAAGTGGATTTTTTTTGATGTGGGAAATTTTTATGGAAATTAAAAGATTTGAAAATTTGAAATCACAAAAGTTGTCAAAAATATTAAATGAAAATTTTAATATTAAATACAATTTGGTTTGGCGATTGATAAGAAATAAAGATGTAAAAATTCAAGGCAAGAGAGTTTCGAAAGATATTATTGTTAATGCTGGAGAAACAGTTGAAATATATTTTCCAGAAGAAAAGATAAAGATTATTTTTGAAAATGATGACTTGTTGGTTGTTTGTAAACAATCTGGAATTGAAACACTAAATGACACGGGTGACGATTTAAAATCATTAGTGCAAAAAAATATAAATCATGAGATTTTTGCAGTTCATCGTTTGGATAGAAATACTGAAGGTTTGGTAATTTTTGCAAAAAATGAACAGACTAAAAATTCTTTGGACAATGCAATAAAGCAAAGAAATTTTGAAAAATTATATTTAGCTGAAGTTGTTGGTGTTCCGAAAATAGAAGAACAAAAACTTGTTGCTTATTTAAAGAAAAACTCTGAAAAAAGTTTAGTTCATGTTAGTGATTTTAAACAAGATGGATATGAAGAAATAAAAACAAATTACAAGCTAATCAAAGCTGGTAATGAATTTTCAATTTTGGAAGTAGAGCTTGTGACTGGAAGGACTCATCAAATTCGAGCTCATTTAAGTCATATAGGTTATCCAATTCTGGGAGATGAAAAATATGGCGATAGTGTTATAAATAAGCAGGTTGGCAAAAAACACCAATGCTTGTGTGCTTATAAGGTGGTATTTCATTTTTCAAGTGATGATTATTTGTTTTATATGAATGATATAAAAATTGAAATTGATAAAAATGATATAAGTTTTTATAAAAATTTTAAATAAAAAATAAATCTCTTTTACATACTAAGTGTAAAGGAGATTTTTTATGTCGGTAAGTTTGTGTATTGTTTCGATTGTGATTTTGTTTGTGATGTTTGGTGTGGGACAAAGAATACTTGATGATTTAAGATTATCTGATAAATCTGCATTAATTATTTTAATAGCTATTTGCATTGGAATAATTATACCGCCAATTTGGATAGGAAATTATTTTTGCTTTTCTATAGGTGGTTTTTTAATTCCTTTGGCTTTATCAATTTATCTTTTATTGTCTTGTGGAACAAGAGATATTGTGAGAGCTATTATCGGTACGGTTATAGTTGGTGGAATTATTTATGGGATTGAGTGGATTTTGCCTGCTGACCCCGAAGAAATGATTATAGATAATATGTATATTTACGGTGTTGTTGCTGGTATTGTGGCTTATGTGCTAGGGAGAAGTAGAAGGAATGCTTTCATTTCTTGTTTGTTTGGAATAACTTTAGCAGAACTTATTCAGTGGATAATTAATCTTTGTATAAATCAAAAATCAATTTTGGGACTTGGTGTTGGTGGTGCTTTTTCAACTTATGTTGTGGCAATTATAATTTCAGTTGCTGTTAGTGAATTTATTGGCAGATGCATTGAAAGTGCTACATTAAAAAAAGAAGAAAAAGTTTATAACTTTAAAACGTACACTTACGATTCCGAGAAGAATGGAAAATTGCAAACAAAACAACACGTGGAAGAAGGTAGAATTAAAGAAATAAAAAACGCAAATCACGTCAAAAATAAACGAAAAAGTGAAAAAGTAGAACAAAATAATAAGAAAATAGTAAAAGGGGAAAATGTTGATGAAAAAGTTTAGTTGTTATATTTATATAAGTTTCTTTATTATGATTTCTCTTTTTATTTCTTTTCCTTCTACTGTAATTGCTGGTGCAACTAAGGAGCAAAAAGCATATTTTACAATTTATGATGAAGATAATAATGTTTTGCTTTTGAAAGGTGATGATGTTAGTGAGGGGGATAATTATTTGTCAAGTGATAATAAATTATATGAAATTACATCTGTTGATAATGAGAAAAGACAAGCGAAAGCAAAATTTATTCGTAATGAAATACTTCCAGAATATAAAGTTTTACCTTCAAATAGTTCTTTGAATAAAAAAGTAGCGAAGGCTGAAAGTCAAAAGATTGTTGGAGTATATCATACACATAATGATGAAAGTTATTATACACCTGATGGTGTTGATTCTGTTTATGGAAAAGGCGGGATTCATGATGTGGGCGGTGCTTTGGTTTCAAATCTTGAAAAATTAGGCATTGATGTTATTTATAGGGAAGATTTGCATTTGCCACATAACTCTGGTGCTTATACTCGAAGTCAAGTTACAGCTTCTGCTCTTTTGAATAGTGGTGCTCAGGCAATTTTTGATATTCATAGAGATTCAACTAAAAGAGATTATTATTTAACCAAAGTAAAGGGAAAACAGATGAGTTCTATTCGTATGGTTGTTGGTAAAGCTAGTGCCAATTACGAAGAAAATAAAAATTTTGCATATGCTATTAAATCTTATGCTGATTCAGTTTATGCAGGACTGATAAAAGATATTTATATTGGTAAAGGAAATTACAATCAACAATTATCTAGTCGTGCCATGCTTTTTGAAATGGGTTGTGAAAATATTGAAAAAGATTTAGTAATAGCTTCAACTGAATACTTGGCTAAAACTTTAGATGTTGTTTTGTATGGGAGTGAACAGGCTAGCGAAAAATCTCTAAATGATGTTTCGTTAATTTCATCTGATGGCGAAGAAAATGTAATTGAAGGTATTGCAACTGGATTGTCTAGTAGTGGTAAAGTTAATTCAAATGAAACACTAATCGTAGTGCTGTCGGTTGTTGGTGTATGTTTGCTTATGCTTACTTTAGTATTGATTTTTTCTAAAAAAGCAAGATATAAAGTTGGAAGGTTTTTCTCGGAGATGTTTGCGGGTCTTTTTGGTAAACGCAAGAGAAATGAATAGATAAAGTTTGAACATGATTTAAAGTTATATAAAAATTTTTTAAATAAAACCTAGGTAATTTTTTGAAGCGTCTAGGTTTTTTGTGTGAAATAAAAGCCTAAAAATGTATTGCTTAATTTTGGATATTTTAGTATAATGAGATTGTTAAATTAAGGAGTTATTATGAGAGAATCGCTAGTTGCTATTGTTGGAAGACCAAATGTTGGTAAATCCACATTATTTAATCGTATCGTTGGAAAACGTATTTCTATAGTTAATGATGAACCTGGAGTTACACGTGACAGGATTTTTTATCGTGCGAATTGGCTTGATAATAATTTTGTGTTGGTAGATACAGGTGGTTTGGATTTTGATAGTCAAGATGAAATCTCGGTTAATATTGTAAAACAAGCGAAACTTGCGATTGAAATGGCTGATGTTATTGTTTTTGTTGTTGATGGAAAAGCTGGGCTAACAAGTAGTGATAGAGATGTTGTTGAAGTTCTAAGAAAATCGAAGAAAGATATTGTTCTTGCGGTTAATAAAATAGATAATTATGATGAATCTATTGCTTATGAATATTATGAGTTAGGGCTTGGCGAACCAATGCTTATTTCAAGTTTGCATGGCAAGGGTATTGGAGACCTTTTGGATAAAGTTGTAACATTTTTCCCAAAAGACAGCAAACAAGAAATCCAAGAAGATATTGTTAAAATTGCAATCGTTGGTAAACCTAATGCTGGAAAGTCTAGTTTGATTAACAGAATGGTTGGAGAAGAACGTGTTATTGTTTCTAATATTGCTGGAACAACTAGAGATTCTGTTAACATTCCTTTTAAATATAATGGTGCAAAGTATGAATTTATAGACACGGCTGGTATGCGTAGAAAAAGTAAAATTGAAGATGGAACTGTTGAAAGATATTCAATTATTCGTTCACTTGATTCAATTCGAAATGCCGATATTGTTTTGCTTGTTATGGACGTAACTGAAGAAATATCGGACCAAGATTTAAAAATAGCTTCTTTTATTAATGAAGAAAACAAGCCATCTATTTTAATACTTAACAAGTGGGATTTGGTTGAGAAAGATACCAATACAATGCATAAATTTGATGAAAAATTATCTCAAGAATTTGCATTTATGTCTTATTTTAAATCGGTTTACTTATCAGCATTAACTGGAAAACGTACTGAAAAACTTATGCCAATGGTTGAAAAAGTTTTAGAGAATGCTCATAGAAAGGTTAGTTCTGGTGATTTGAATGATGTGTTGCAAGATGCTTATTTGTTAAATAGTCCGGCTTATAAAAAAGGAAAGAAACTTCGTATTTTTTATGCAACTCAAAGTGGAATTAATCCACCAACATTTGTCTTGTTTGTGAATGATATTAATTTAATGGAGAATAATTATTTAAGATATATTGAAAATAATATCAGGAAGACATTTGATTTTGAAGGTGTACCTATTAGAATTACTATGAAATGCAAAAAAGAAGAAGATTTATAAGGAGATATTTATGATTTGGTGGCAAGTTGTAATTGCAATCGTTGTTTCGTATTTTTGCGGTAATATTTCTTTTGCACGAATTATCTCACGTAGTAAAAATCAAGATATAACAAAACTTGGTAGCGGAAATCCAGGAATGACTAATACTTTAAGAAATTTTGGATTTAAGTATGGTGCTTTGAATTTACTTTTAGATATGTTAAAAGCGTATATTCCAGCACTTGTATGTTTTTATGTTTTTGATAAGAGCTATGTTATGCTTTATGTTGCGGGAATTTCGAGCATACTTGGTCATATGTTTCCGGTTGTTTATGGATTTAAAGGTGGCAAGGGAGTGTCAAGCACTATGGGAATGTTTCTTGCTGCGAACCCATTAGCAACTGTTATATGTTTATTGGTTGGTGCTGTGATTTGGCTTATCTTTGAGTATGGTGCGGTTGTGAGTTTTTTATTGATGACATCTTTAACGGTTATTGAAGGGATTAGAATGAAATCTGTGTTGCCGGAAACTGAAAGACAAATTGTATGTTTAATATTGTTCTTCTTGTTTTTGTTTACATGGTATGCTCATAGAAAAAACATTGAAAGATTACTACTTGGAAAGGAAAATAAAGCAAGTATAATAAAAAAGACTAAGAAAAAATTAAAATCATCAAAATTAAAGGGGTAGTCATGAAGAAAAATAAAGTCTTATTAAATATAGTTTCATTCTTTTGTTTTGTATTTGGAGCATTATATATTTTCTCATTGATTTTTATACCGATAGGTATCTATTGTTTTTCAGCTGGAAAAAAATTTAATTACAAGGCTGACCATATGTTGGATAATTATGGGGTAGATAAAAAAACAATGAAATTTTATACAGTGTTTGTTTCAATCTTTTGCTTTCCATTTGGACTTCTATCAATAATTTCGTATTTTGGGATTTATGGAAATAATGTTAAAGTTGATGGATTTCAGTATACAAGAGTGACAGAAGTGTCTAAATCTGGAGAAAACGAAAAAACGGAACAAAATGTTGGTGAAGAAAATACAGTAGCTGATGCGAAAAGAATGGAAGTTCATGAAGAATCTGAAGAAGAAAAATTGGAAAAATTAGAGAAACTTAAAAACTTTAGAGATAAAAATATTATTTCCGAAGAAGAATATGAAATGGCAAAAGAACAAATGTTTGGCAAAGAAAAAAAATAATATAAAGAATTTTTTAAGATAAAATTATAAAGATGAAATTTGTAAGTTTCATCTTTTATTTTTTTAATTTTTGAATATTTAAGAATATGGCTTCATATAAATTTTGTAGGAGAAAGAATTTATATGGAAAATTTTGAAATCTATAATGACATTGCAAAAAGAACAAATGGAGATATTTATGTTGGTGTTGTTGGTCCGGTTAGAACTGGCAAGTCAACGTTTATCACTAAGTTTATGCAGTCTGGTATTTTAAATAATATAACGAATGAGAATGAGAAAAAAAGAACGATTGATGAAATGCCACAATCGGGGTCAGGTAAAACTATTATGACTATGCAACCAAAGTTTATTCCAAGTGAAGCGGTTGAAGTTGATTTTGGGAAAAATGCAAAAGCCAAGGTAAGGTTAATTGATTGTGTTGGTTATGCTATAGATGGTGCTGGTGGTTTTGAAGATGAAGGAGTGCCAAGACTTGTAAAAACTCCATGGAGCGATGAAGAAATCCCATTTGAAGAAGCTGCAGAGATTGGAACAAAAAAAGTTATAACTGAGCATTCAACTATTGCGGTTTTGGTTACAACTGATGGTTCAATTACAAATATAAAAAGAGGGTCTTATGAAAAAGCTGAAGAAAGAGTTGTTGAAGAATTGAAAGCTTCACAAAAACCATTTGTTATTGTGTTAAATTCTACAAATCCAAATAGTGAAGAAAATTTAGAACTAGCAAAGCAACTTCAAGAAAAATACAATGTTCCAGTTTTAAATTATGATATTTCGAAAATTGGTGCTGAAGAAATCAATGAGATTATAAAAAATATTCTTATGGAATTTCCTATTAGTGAACTTAGATTCAATCTTCCAAAATGGGTTCGTGCTTTAAATTATGATAATGAATTGATTGTTGGTTTAATGGCTGACATAAAAGAAAAAACGCAAAATATTTCAAAAATTAGCGAATTTCAAACAATTTGCGAAGATTTGTTTGAAAATTCTGATTTTAAAGCACCGACTGTAAAGGAAATGAATTTAGCAACTGGTGGGATTACTTTTGATATTCCAGTAAGCCAAGAGCTTTATTACAAGACTATTAGTAGTGCTTGTGATATTGAAATTCAAGACGATTTCCAATTAATGACGCATTTAAAAGAATTGGTATCAGCTAAAAAAGAATATGATAAAATTAAAAATGCATTACAAAATGTTAATGAAACCGGATATGGAGTTGTTACTCCTAACCTAGAAGATTTAGAATTATATGAACCGGAAATTGTAACAAAGGGTAGTAACTCTAGTTTGAAATTAAAAGCAAAAGCTTCGAGTTTACATATTATTAAAGTTGATGTTGAGTCTGAAATTTGTCCAGCTGTGGGGAGTGGCGAGCAGAGTGGGTCACTTGTAACATATATGATGAATGAATTTGAAACTAATAAGCAAGAAATTTGGAATAAAAATATGTTTGGCAAACCGATGAATGAACTTGTAAAAGAATCGATTGATGCAAAGATTGCTGGTCTTCCAACTGATGTTCAAACAAAAATGAGAAAAACATTAACAAAGATTGTTAATGAAAGAAAAGGTGGAATTATTTGTATTTTATTATAAAGTTTTATTGCAAAACAAAAAGACTGAAATTAATCAGTCTTTTTGTTTGTGAGTTTTTCTTCAAATTCTTTTTTTAGAGTCAAGTATTCGTCAAGCAATTCATTATATGCATTCATTTTTTGTTTAACTAAATCAACGTGCCAAGGTTTCACTCTAAAGAAGAAATGATGTTTTTTTCTTACGTTACAAAAATGATGAACAACAATGTCTTTATAATATTTATCCTTTGCGTTAAATCTTTCAGGTAGAACGAGTTTGTCTTTTACTAAAAAATTAAGTGCGTCTTGGTCGGGTGAAATCATTTTTTTATTTGCGACTAATTCTCGAGATTTTTTGAAAAGTTTAGTTTTTCTTATTTTTTTCATATTGAGCAAAAGCACACCTGAGTTAAAATAATGTCTAACTTTCCATCTGTAAGGATTCAACCAGTTGTATAGGTCATCAACGCATGCTAATTCATAATTTGTTACATCAATTTTGAACATTTCCTTTAAATCTCCGTTGACGATTGTGTCGGTGTCGAGATAAATTATTTTGTAAGGAATTTCGTCAATCATGTCTGCAAAAAGCCTAAGTTGAGCATAAGGAGTAAAATGGTTTTTTAGATTTTTTGAGTTTAACATGCTCTCTTTGTACATCTTTGTAATGTCAATAAGAGTTATGGTATTATTGTTGTTGTATTTTTTTATTACATTTTCAATGAATTTTCTATGGGTTTCAGTTATTGGTTGATATTTTACATCAATGTCGCTCAAATCCATTGTTAGGACGTATGCATGAATTGTATCTTTAGTGTTTTTAGATGCTGATAAAAGAGAAATTAAAAGTCCATCAAAAACTTTATCATTTCCACAATATAACAAATTAATCATAAGTTTCTCCAAAATTTTTCTGCTTTAATTATGTTTCTTTTTTTTTACCTTGTCAAGTAAAACTTTAATCATAGATATTTTCGTACTTTTTTAGTTCTTTGGTGAATGTGAATGGTGTGGAAATTGCTTGATTTTCAGTTAGCATGGCGTCTCTGCCCATTGACCACATTGAGATAAGTCCATATCTATGTTTCTTTGCGTCTTCAATAATTGTTGATGCCATTGATGTTGTGAAAACGGGGTATAGATTGCTTTCGTATCCTATCGAAAAAGTTGCACCAGTTTTAAGGTAGGCTTGGTCGGTGGAAAGTAGAATACCGTGATTAGAATAAATAGTTTTTAATTGTTCAACAGAATTTGTTATTGCTCTAACCGAAACTGTGCCGTAATCTTCGTCTGCATTAACACCTGTTCCGTAACACATTGTCATTGAGTTTACTAGTGCTACATCAACACCAACATCTAAGTAGGCATTAATTATATTTATTTGTTTTTGCTCCCAACCGCTTGGCATGATGGGGATTGTTAATGTAATTTCAATATTTGTCTTATCCTGAACGACTTTGATTGCTTTTGCATTTGCTAGGTTTTGGTCGTAGTCTTGGTTGGATTCTTCAATGTCTAAATCCATTCGTTTAAGTTCGTATGTTTCGATAATATCGTTGTAAAAATTTTCAAGAGCGGTTTGGTTTTGTGTTACAACCCAAGGTGCGTCTCCAAGTTGTCCGCCTATAGATATTGCATAATCTCCGCCTTTAGCTCTAAAGTTTTTTAGAGAAGTTAAAATGCCTTGATATTGACTTGAAGAATTATTTTTTTCGCTAAGTGAATAATAACCGCCCCAGCCCCAGCGAATAGTTCCGTCACTTTCAAGTGGGGTGGTTGTGTCTGGTTGAATAAATCCGAGATTAAAATATGCGAATCCAGAATCTTCATATAGTTTTGCTAAATTTGGTGCACCATTGACACTATATGCACTTTTAGTGTCTACCCAAGAAGACATGTCGATGTATGGGGCTGATAATCTGATTGGCCAACCGCTTTTTGACGTTTTATTTTTATTTGTTACGAGTTCATGTGATATTGTTGGCAATGTAAATATTAAAATTATAGAAATAACAAAAACCAATGCCATAGCAGAAAAAATTGGAATGTATCTTTTTTTGAAAAGGGATAAGTTTTTAAAATAATTAATCATAGTTCACCTTGTTTTTAGTTTGTGAAATAATCTAATATTTATGTAAAGTTTAATTGGTGTTCGTAAAAATAATTTTACAGATAATAAAATTAATAGAGATTAGAGTTTGACAATAAAAACAAATATAACTAAAATAAAAATAGGTGATGAATATGGTAATTATGTTTGTTAGACATGGCGATGCTGAAAATGATGAACTTACAAATCTTGGAAAAAAACAATGTAAGTTAATGTGCTTAGCTAAAGAAAATTATGTATTTTCTAAAATATATTGCTCAACTATTAACAGATGCAAACAGACTGCAGAGTATTTAAAAAATGAGTACAAACTTCCTGTTGTGTATTTGGATAAATTAAAAGATAGGGAAGTTTTGTCAGGTAAGCCACAAAATGAGCAGGAACAATTATGGTATGATAATTATCTAAATAAAAATTTCAGTAGTAAAAATCCTGAAGGTTGCAAAGAGTTTTTGCAGAGAAATTTTGATGTTTTTGATGAGATTATTAATAATCATAAAGATAAAAATGAGAATGTTATTTTGGTTGCACATAGTTGTACATTTTATGCAATGCAAGAATATTTTAACAAGTCTAGTGAAGATGAAATAAATTACTATAGATTATCAAATTGTGCTAAGGTTTATTTTGAAGTAAGGTGAAATAATGCAAAAAATTTATTACAATGGAAATATTATAACCAATAATGAAAATCATGAAACACATTCAAGCATGCTTATTAATGAAGGAAGTGTTGTTTTTGTTGGCGATAAAGATGAAGTTTTAAATTTAAAAAATGAAGAAACGAAACTTGTTGATTTGAAAGGAGATTATGTATATCCAACATTATTTGCAATGAAAGTTAATGTTTTTAAAACCATAGATGATAAAATAAAAAACGCAAATAAAGGAAAAAATTTCCAAATATCCGCTGATATTAATGAAAATTATGATAATTTTGCAAATTTTGAAAATTATAAAAAAGAATATTTGAAACTTGAAAAAAAATATATTGAACAAGGTATTGCTACTATTTCAGAATTTGATATTGATAAAAAAGAATTTGCTTTTTGGAAAAAGATGTCCGAAGAAAAAAGTCTTAAACTTGATGTTGTTGCATATGTTGATTTGTTTGATTCGAAACAAGTTATGGACGATAATTGTGTGACCTATAGAAAATATAAAAACCACTTTAGACTCGGTGGATATTATTTGAAGGTGGATGGTAAAATTCAAGAGTTAAAAGCTTGGCTAACTAAACCATATTCAGGAACAAAATTACATTGTGGTATTGGCAATATTTACGGCGAACAACTTTATTTTTTATTAAAAACAGCACTGGAAGAAAAGAAACAAATAATTTTTGAAACACATGGCGACAAGTCAATGCAAGAAGTTTTGACTGTGCTTGAAGAATTGGAATCTAAAGATAATATTACCAATTTTTATAGACCGGTGTTTTATTCGTCTGGTTTTACTCCAGAAAAATCTTATTCAAAATTAAAACATGTTGATGCAACGTTATTAATTGAAAATCTAGATAGTGATAATCAAAAAACTATCAAGAAATTTTTAGGTTTGTCTCGCAGAGCTTGTTTTTATAAGTTTGATAAATTAATAAAAAATGATATTAGATTTATTTTAAGAAATGACGATTTTTTGGATAATTATTTAAATAATACAATAAATATGTACAAAAAACAAAAACGTATTTTTAATCTAAAAATGTTAAAAAACAATAAAAACAATCAAAATTATACAAATTTAATCCAAAAATTAATTTATAATAATTCTGCCTTTATTTGTTTTGATACTGATACAAAAGGTGAAATTGAAAACCAAAAACAGTCGAAATTTTTTATTTGTGATAAAAACATTTTTGATGATAAATTTTTAATTAAGAAAACTGAATTAATAGAAGAATAAAAAAATACTAGGATATTTTCCTAGTATTCATTTTTGATTGAAATATTTATTAATAGGTTTAGTTTAATTTTTGAAAAGTTTGGGTTGTTGATTTCAAGTTCAATAGTTTCATTAGTATCAGGAATAGTGTTTTCTTTCTGAATAAATTCTAGAGTAAAATTATCTTTATTTTTGTAAATATAGCAAATTAAGATTTGAGAGCTTTCTTTGATTTTTTCCATTTCAAATATCAAAGTTTTATCTGAAATGGTTGGAGAGTTTATTGTTGTGTTTGATAGAAATTCATTAGCTGATAAATCTGCTGTTATTTCACTTTTTGAATAAATATAAAATAGAAATCCTGGGTCTTCGTTGTAAACAATTTCTCCGTTTGTGGTTGTTATTAAATTTGAAAGTTTGCTCGTCTTTTTTGAATAAGTTGACCAATTTTTATTTTCGTTTGTCATTTGATAAATTGCTATACCATAAAGTTCTTTGTATTTTTCTTTGTCGTCTTTATTTTTGCAACCCGAAATAAAAAGCACAAGAATAATGCACAAGGTCATACTAATTAATGATTTAATTTTCTTCATAAATTTCTCTTTTGTTTTAATAAAATTATTCTAACATAAATGTAAGGTCTATGTAAATTAATTTGATATTTTATTTTATTGCTAAAATTTTATCTATTTGATAAAATAAAAATGGTTACTAAAGTTTTTCAACGGAATAATATTAGTTTAATTTTATGGAGATATTATGAATTTATTTAAAAAAATTTATTGTAGAATGTATCAGGGTATCATGAAAATTGCAATTCCATTTATGCCATATCGTGAGCCAAGGTTGATGGATAGCTTGTCTGGTGTTGTAAAAATATTGGAAAGTAAAAAAGTTCCCTCTGTTCTTTTGGTGACTGATAAATCTATTCGTGGATTGGGGCTCACTAAGACTTTAGAAAAAGATATTGAAAAGTCTGGTGTAAAATTGTCTGTTTTTGATGAAGTTATACCGAATCCAACGATAAAGAATATTGAAGATGGTTTGAAAGTTTTTATTGAGAATGATTGCAAAACAATTATTGCTTTTGGCGGGGGCTCGGTTATGGATTGTGCAAAAATTATCGGTGCAAGGGTGGTGAAGCCAAAACAATCCGTGCAACAAATGAAAGGACTTTTGAAAATTAGAAAAAAACTGCCACTTTTGATTGCTGTTCCGACAACTGCGGGAACTGGTAGCGAAACCACAATAGCGGCGGTTATTACTGATGAACAAACGCATCATAAGTACCCGGTCAATGATTTTAATCTAATTCCGCACTTTGCAGTTCTTGATTTCCATGTAACTTTAGGTTTACCAAAATTTATAACCGCAACAACTGGCATGGACGCATTAACTCATGCAGTTGAAGCTTATATTGGTAGAAGTACCACAAGGTCAACTAAAAAAAATTCAGAGCAGGCAGTTAAGTTAATTGTGGAAAATTTAAAAACAGCTTACGATAATGGCGGGAATGCAGAAGCAAGACAAAATATGCTTGTTGCTTCATACAAGGCCGGTCTAGCGTTTACAAAATCGTATGTTGGCTATGTTCACGCTGTCGCACATTCGCTTGGTGGAAGGTATGGCGTAGCTCACGGCTTGGCTAATGCGATAATCTTGCCTTACTTTTTAAAAGAGTACGGGGAAACTATAGAGAAAAAGTTATCGAAACTTGCTAAAATTTCTGGAATTGCAGAAAATGGCGATGATAACAAAACCGCCACTGAAAAATTTATAAATTGGATTGAAAAAGCCAATGAGCACTTTAATATTCCAAAAACGCTTGATATGATAAATAAAAACGACATTGACGAGCTTGCAAGTCATGCGGAGTCGGAAGCAAATCCATTGTATCCAGTTCCAAAACTTATGGGTAAACGAGAATTAAAAGAAATGTATTACAAAATCGGTGGATTAGAAAAACAATAAAATACAAACACAAAACAGCTTGAGAATTAATCTTAAGCTGTTTTGTGTTTAGTTAAATTCTTTTACTGCAAAATAACCGATGTTTGATGATTGGTTTGGGTTGAATGTAAAATTGCAAATTGATGCAACTAAACTGTAAATGTTAAATGTTATCAGTGATAGGAAAAGGTAAGCCATGGTTCTAGATTTCCAACCGATAGGTTTTAGGTTTGTGTGATTGATAATAAAACTGCCGATAAAGCCTAAAAAGAAAGTTAAAAGAAATCTAACTAGGTTTTTCCCATCATTAGATGTCAACATTGGTTCTTTTTTTATCCTGCAACCACAGTGAGGACAGATTTCAGCTTCATCATGAACTTCTTTTCCGCATTTTGAACAATAAGCCATTTTTTTATTCTCCTTTGTTTTATTACATAAAATTTATGCTATCTAAATTATATAAGTAGAAATCTACTATGTCAACATAATTTAGTAGAATTTTACTAAAATAATTGTATGGAGAATAAGTTTTCACAAAGGTTATTTGAGTTAAGAAAATCGTTAAATATAAGTCAATCTGAGCTTGCAAAAAGAATAGGGGCTTCGCAAAAGGCTATTGATTTTTGGGAAAAAGGAATTAATGAACCGAAAGTGAGTTATGTGGTGGAACTTGCAAAAACATTTGGTGTAACAACGGATTATTTGCTTGGTTTAGAAGATTAGAAACAAAAAACAGCTTGAGAATTAATCTTAAGCTGTTTTTACTTTTTAAATCACATTAAATAATCTATTTCGATTTTTCGATGGTTTGAATGAAATTTATTTCATTCGAAATTGGTGCTGATGACAGGATTTGAACGTCTTTAAGTTCCGCTTTCCCGTGCGGTCGGCGGCTTTTATAACCGCACCTTAGCTCATCTTTTCGGCTAAAACGCACCAATCAGAACCATTGATAAGACACCTTCATCAAGAACCTGCTTGTTGTGTTTTATCTCGAAAATCTAAACCAATCTGCTGCTGACAGATTTTCGCAATAAATTTATGTTTATTATTTATTTTATATCCCGCTACAATTTATTTTAGTTCAAATCCTTTACATCAAAAAAAACTCAAACCGCATAAATGCAATTTAAATTTTTGGTGCTGATGACAGGATTTGAACCTGCATAAGATTGCTCTTACAAGGACCTGAACCTTGCGCGTCTGCCGTTTCGCCACATCAGCATGAGTTTTTTAAATTGCTAATATAAATATAAAATACTACTTTTAAGTTAGCGTAAATTCATTATAATTTATTGGATTTTAAAAATCAACTATAAATTTTGTAAAATTATTTTATTTTATTGACAATTAAAAAAAATGGTGTTATTATAGTGTAGTCGAAATTGAGTTGTGCGGGTGTAGCTCAATGGTAGAGCGTCAGCCTTCCAAGCTGGTTGCGTGAGTTCGATTCTCATCACCCGCTCCAAATTTATGTGCCTTTAGCTCAGCTGGATAGAGCATCGCCCTTCTAAGGCGAGGGTCGGGGGTTCGAATCCCTCAAGGCACACCATATGGTGGATGTAGCGCAGTAGGTTAGAGCGCAAGATTGTGGATCTTGAGGTCGTGGGTTCGAGACCCACCTTCCACCCCATTAATTTTAAATCAATAAACTCATATTGGGGTGTAGCCAAGCGGTAAGGCAATAGACTTTGACTCTATCATTCGTAGGTTCGAATCCTGCCACCCCAGCCAAACTAATTCTAACCCATAAATCGATTCGTTGGGGTGTCGCCAAGTGGTAAGGCACGGGACTCTGACTCCCGCATTCGAGGGTTCGAAACCTTCCACCCCAGCCAAAAATTATAAAAATTTTAAAGTTTTGACAAGAAATTTCAAAAAACCCTTGCACTTTTAGATATTTTTATATATAATATACCCGTTGCTGGAAAAACTAAATATGGTTCATTAGCTCAGCTGGTAGAGCACTTGACTTTTAATCAAGGGGTCCCGGGTTCGAATCCCGGATGAGCCACCACAAAAGCCAAGCCTAAATGACTTGGCTTAAATTATAACTAAATATATGCAGATGTGGTGAAATTGGCAAACACGCTAGACTTAGGATCTAGTGCCTTACGGCTTGGGGGTTCAAGTCCCTTCATCTGCACCAAAACAAATAAAAAACGAACCTTGAAATTTGCTTAGGGTTCGTTTTTTTTGTGAGATAATAATTAAACTTTTCAGATATTGTTAAATTTGTAATTGTGATGTTTGGGTTTATTTGTGTAAAATTAAATTTAGATGATTAGAATTTCAATCATGAAAGCTATGTGTTAAATATATGTGGTGGGATTGAAAGTATTTTGATTTTGAGGATTATTTGTTAAATGAATCATAAATATTTTCGGCGGTTTCAAAGATTTTGATTTGTTCGGATTTTGAACAGGTGCTTAGTTTTTGTAGTTTTGGGTATCCCCAAACATTGTGTTTGGCTGGTCCAATCCATTCGTTGTGTGATGTATTGGTGTAAACTCCGGCGAGAATTGAAAGACTTGCTTTTTGCGGGGTTGGAAAAATTGTTTTGATTCCAAGTTTAACGAGTGGGTTAATGATTGCTGGATAGTGATTTGTCATGTTGGTTAAGGTTACACCTGGGTGAACTATTGCAAGGTTTATGTTATTATCACTTAAAAGTCTTTGTGTTGCGAACATTAAAAATCTTTTTGAATTGCCGTAAATTACACTTTGCTTTTTTGTTTTTAATTTTTGAATATCATCAAAATTAACCCTTGAGTAATTGTGGGCAATGCTACCAATAATTATGACTTTTGAGATTCTATTTTTTCTCATGTTTGGGATTAGTTTTTTGATTATAAAATAAGGAGAAATGAAGTTAATTTGAAAAATGTTGTCAAACCCTGCAGATGATGTTTTTCGTGGAACATTGTAAACTGCTGAATTGATAATTAGCATATCAAATTTTTCTTGCATAAGCTTGCAAACAAAAAGTTTAACACTGTTCATATCAAACATGTTCACAATCATTATCTTAATTTTGATGTTGGGGTATTTTTTGATGAGTTCCTGTTTTTGCTTTTCACTTTTTTCTTTGTTACGATTTGCAAAAATAAAGTTAGCTCCGAGGCTTGCAAGTTGCTCTGTAAATTTTACTGCGAGACCGCTGGTACTACCTGTAATGCAAATTGTTTTGCCTTCTAATGAAATGCAATTTTTTTCTATCCAATTATTTATATTCATAAATTTATTTTAGCATGATTTGGATATTATTCAAAATAAAATGAAGGTTGTTTTATTGTTATATGGTTTTAATTTTGGATAGTAAAACTATTATAAAATAGAGATAGATGTTATTTGTTTATTAAAATAAAAAACGCAAAATATGTTAAAAAAATACAATAAAAATAAGATTTTTGTTAAAATTCTGTTTTTAATAAAATATATTATGTCTTCGAAATGGGGGATTTCTTGACTTCGCCTTGCTCCGCTCGAAATGACACGAAAAACCCTGCTCGAAATGACTTGGGAAAGTCGAAATGACAATAAAAAATAAACACAATGCTATATAATTTGACTTTATTAATAAATGAATTATAATATAAAATGTACAAAATAAAATAAAAAACGCAAAATAGGTTAAAAAATATTGAAAAAGTATTAAAATATGCAAGGCTGGTCTGAAATTGGGGGATTTATGAAAAATGAAGCTAAAAATGTATTAAGATATTATGTGCTATGTAACCGCTTAAAAAATTTGATTAGGAAAGGTTGGGTTGATTGGAAAGTTAAGACTAAAAGAATTGAAAGTGTTGCAGAACATGTTTACGGCACAATGATGCTTGCGATTGCAATGAAAAGTGAGTATAAATATGATATTGATTTAGACAAGGTTTTGAAAATGCTTGCTGTTCATGAAACCGAAGAAATAATTATTGGCGACCTGACATTATATGATATTAAAAAGGAAGAAAAAAACGTCATTGGGCATAAAGCCGTTGAAGATATTTTTTCTGGTTTAATTGATAAAAAAGAATATAAAAAATTAATATTTGAGTTTGATGAAAGAAAAACAAATGAAGCAAAATTTGCTTACTTTTGTGATAAATTGGAATGTGATTTGCAAGCTAGAATTTATGATTTGAATGGTTGCATGAAAATAAATCATGTCAAAAAAAATAAGCTTTATAAAAAGAAAGATAGTGTGAAAATTTTGATTGATAGTGGTTTGTCTTGGGGACAAATGTGGATTTCGTTTGGTCAAAATAGATATGGCTATGATTCAAACTTTCTCGATGTTTCTAATTTTGCACTTAAAAACGATGTTTTAAACCTTTTCGCCCGAAATGATATGTAATATTTTTTTGAAATTATACGAAAGAAAAAATAGGAAAACCACACAAAAACACTTGTAAATGCAAATTTTATGGGTATTTTTCTTATTGTTATTTGAATTAACATCTTAATAATTTTTGCTAAATTTTATTAAATGACGCAAATTATTTTTATTAAAAAATAATTTGTGTTATAATTTCATTGTATATTATTGCTTTAGAAAATGGAAAATAACTAGGAGTGAGTATGAAAAAAAAGATAGCGAAAATTATATTGTCATGCATGATTGTTCTTTGTGGTTGCCTAGGTCTTTCTGCTTGCGGAAAAAATGACACAATGGCAAAGGTTACAAGTGTATCTATTGAGATTGTAAATAATTCGTACACTATGGTTGACGGAGTAATAACCAAAACTTATGGCGGAAATTATGCTCTTGATGCTTCTGATTTTGAAATTATGGCAAATTTTGATGATGGTTCAAAAAAAGTTTTGCAAGCTGAAACTGATGAGACTGCAGGTTACACGTTTTCATCGACAATTCCAGCAGGTGAAAAAACTCCAGCTGGGGAATACACATTAACTTTTGGGTATACCGATTTAACTGAAACAAAAACAGTAACGTTGAAAGTTGAAAAGGCAAGTATAAACACTGCTGACTTTACATGGGATACAAATGGTTTTAGATATGATGGAAATTACCATTCGCCAAAGATTGAACAAAATCTTGATGGTATTGTTAATATCGCTTATGGGGATAATAATCAAAAAGATGTTTGTTATGATGATGCTTCATATTTGGCTACAGCAACGTTATCATTAGTTGACCCAGACAATTACAAGTTTGTTGGCGATACAACATTGCAAAAAGAATGGAAGATTACAATTGGAGAAATTGAGATTCCTGAAATATTACTTGAAAATTACACTGTGAGTGATTCGCCAGCTACTCCAATCACATATCAGGCAACATTAAACTCAGTAAGTGCGAAAATCTTGCAGGATAAACACATTTCTTGGGAATTTGAAAAGATTGAAGATAATACTGTTTCTTCAGAATTTCAAACTTCGGTTGCAGGTATTTATACTGTTAACATTACTTTTTCTTACGATGGTGTTGGGGAAACTGAAGCTGAAAAGGAAAAAGATAGAAAGTCTTATAGCTCAATTCCATCACGTCAACTTGTTTGGAGAATTAATAAATATGTAATAGATATGTCTTCGGCAAAATATATGACCTATGATGATAATGGAAATTATTGTGAAGTTGCTGGTCATGAGTTTATTTACAATGGTCAAAATCAAAAAGTGTATTTGGATTTTTCAGATGAATTTAAAAGTAAATATTTAGAGTATATGAATGTTACAATCTTGAACGGAGAACAAAAAGATATAGGTACTTATACAGCAAGTGCAACTATGAATTTGTTAACTGGCTATCAATATAACTACACTCTCAGCATGTCGACCTGTTCGATTGATTGGGAAATTAAGCCACTTTCAGTTGCTGATTTAACTCAAGAAGATTACACATTTTCAAGTAATTTGCTTGGTTTGAGATATGATTCAGAAAATCAAGAATGGAACACTACAATAGTTGTTGGCGAAGATGATAATTCATTTAACGTAAGATTAGTGGATAAATTTATAGCTGGCACTAAAGTGAAATATGGGGATTTGCTTGAAGTTAGTTATGGTGTTAGAAATGAAGGTTCTTCTAATGTTGACTCATTTGTATCAGTTATTGATTTAGATGAAGGGTTAAATAAAATTCGTGTAAAAATTGCACTAGGTTCTCTGCATGTTGGTAATGTTGTGTTTAATGAATATTTCTTTGATGTTAATATTGTTGTTCGTGAGAATTATTTTGAAACATTAACATTAAATGACAATGCATTTAGTGTTGAAGATTTTTCAGGTAAGGAAAAATTTGATATTGATTCTGTTATTTCATTTACTTTGGTAAGTGGTTGCGAATTTATAGTTAAGTTGGGAGATAAAACCATTACAAAAACAAATGGTGTTTATACTATTGTAATGACTGAAGATGTTTTAAATAAAGCTTTGGTTATATCAATGGTTGGTGCTGAGTCAAATCTTGAAATTTTCAAAAAAGAAAATTTTGGGTTAAACGGTATAAAAACACTTAGTTTGAATAATGGAGACGCTATTAGCTGTGATTATGCGGGAAGTACAAATTATTCGATTCAAGACGACTCAACAACATTAACAATTCAAATTGACGAAGAATCATATAATAGATATTTGAAAAACAGTGCTTCAAATCTATGGATAAAATATTCAGATACTACTGGAAATGTGATAAAAAATCGTTTTCAATCTTCTTCAGTGACTGTTGATGTTTCAGGGATTGCAATAAGTTCGGATAAAAAACAAATTCAAATCATTTACTCAACGAGTGGCGAAACTAGCAGTTGCACTGTGCTTTATACAATCGTAATTACAGAAAATGAAAGTGAATAAAATGAAACAGGGGTTAATTTTAGCTCCTGTTTTTTGTTGAAAAGAAAATCATAAAAAATTAATTCTAAAAATTTTTACAAAATTGATTGATTTTTTTTATAGTTGTGTTATAATGTATATGTTCTTTAGATAAAAGCTCGGCTTTGATGGTAAAAATTCATAATGATTTATTCTCCATTAAAACACCTCCTTTTGTTTTATCTTTTTCATCACTTATGATAAATCAAAGCACGAGTATCTAAAACAACACATTATTTTTGGATCATTAGCTCAGTTGGTAGAGCAGATGACTCTTAATCATAAGGTCCGGGGTTCGAGTCCCCGATGATCCACCAAATTTAAATTGACTGGCGACTGCCAGTTTTTTTATTTGTTTATTCATTATTACTCTTTGAGTAAACATTTATTATATGTTTTTTCTTTTGTCTTGCATAATTAATACTAATTGCAGTTCCTGAATTTGGTTGGTATTCGAAAATGCTATTACTTTTATTTTTTCGAGTTGCAGGTTTATAGTCTTTATTATAGTAAAAAATGCAAAAATCACTATCATTAATCATGGTTTGATTTCGTTGTATATAGCTTGATTTTCCTGATGAAAATTTTGTCTTATATTCAATTTCTTCGTCATAATCACATAATAAAATATCTTGTTTTAAAGTTTTTGAAATAATTCGCTGAAGCTTCTCTTTGTCATGTTTTAAGATTGCATATTCATTTTGGCAGGTGTAAACTATTTTTTTGATGAAAGGATATTGAATTTGAAGACTTGAAACAATTTTATGACATAAAACGTTAAATTCACTACGGCTACCGAAGATGAAAATTTTCACATTATTTTCTTTTATTAGTTTTTCGATAGTTAGTTGTAGTTTTTGTTTTAGTTCTAAAGTTTCATTAATTTTTCTATGACCAATAAAACAACATTTCATAAAACACCTATGTAGATTTAACTACTTATAGTATAAATATAATTATAAAAATCTCCAAATGTTTAAGTAGGTATAACTACATAAAATAAAATCATATATTTGTTAAAATTTGGGTAAGTATAAATACATAGTTAAAAATACTTATTGGAGTTTTTATGAATATATGTAAAGCTGTGGGGTTAAGGATAAGTAACTTATTGGCAGAAAAGGATATGTCACTTTATAGATTGGAACAAAATTCTGGTATATTACATGGGACAATGATGTGTATAATGAATGAAAGGAATAAAAATATCACATTAAAAACCGTAATGCAACTTGCTCGTGGTTTTAATATGACTCTGCTTGAATTTTTAGATGATAAATTATTTATTAATGAAGATTTGGAGATTGAGTAAGTTATTCCATTATGCAATTTTGTTTATTTTTTCCGTTTTTGCTTGATAGTTAGTCTTTTATTTGTTATAATAACATCATGTTTATAGACTATATAATATTAAGCAAAAAATATGGGTCATCTAAAGGTGTGATGTGTGAATAATTTGATTTAATTAAATTTACACAAATTTACCTTTAGGAGTTTTATTATGGAAAAAGAAAAATTTTATATTACCACACCAATTTATTATCCAAGTAGAAAATTTACACTTGGAAATTGTTACACTACTGTTATTTGCGATGCTCTCGCAAGATTTAATAAATTATTAGACAAAGATGTTTTCTTTATGACTGGCACAGATGAGCATGGTCAAAAGATTGCACAAACTGCAAAAAATGCAGGCAAGAGTGAAATTGAATATTTGGACGAAATGATTGCCGATGCGAAAAATCTTTGGAAACTTTTAAATATTAATTACGATAAATTTATAAGAACCACTGATGATTATCACGTTGCAGGTGTTCAAAAGATTTTTAAACAACTTTATGATAAAGGTTACATCTATAAGTCTGCTTACAAAGGCAAGTATTGTGTTCCATGTGAATCGTTTTGGACAGAATCTCAATTAATTGATGGAAAATGTCCGGATTGTCATAGAGAAGTTATTGATCAAGAAGAAGAAGCGTACTTTTTCAAACTTTCAGAATTTGGCGATAAACTTTTAGACCTTTACAAAAATAATCCTGAATTTTTGCAACCACAATCTCGTGTTAATGAAATGGTTAACAATTTCATTAAACCTGGACTATCTGATTTATGTGTTTCAAGAACTAGTGTAAAATGGGGTATTCCTGTTGACTTTGACCCAAAACATACGGTTTATGTTTGGATTGATGCTTTAACAAATTATATCACGGGTCTTGGGTTTGGTGCAGACAATGATGAACTTTACAAAAAATATTGGCCAGCTGATGTGCATATTGTTGGAAAAGAAATTGTACGTTTCCATGCAATAATTTGGCCAGCAATTTTGATGGCTTTGGATATTCCTTTGCCTAAGCGTGTGTTTGGTCACGGTTGGTTGTTGTTTGGTGGAGATAAATTATCAAAGAGTAAGACTGTTAACAGCACTGAATGTGTTGACCCAAGAATTTTAGTTCCAAGATATTCTGCTGATAGTGTTAGATATATTTTGCTTCGTGAAATTCCTTTCGGAAGTGATGGAAACTACTCAACAGAGTTATTCTTCAGCACAATTAATAGTGACCTTGCAAATAACTACGGCAACCTTGTTTCAAGAACTTTCTCAATGCTTAAAAAATATAGAAACTCTATTATTCCTGAATATGAAGAATCTCAAGAAGAAATTGACAAGGATTTAATCACGACAATTCATTCTGCTGTTAGCGAAACAAAAAAACATATTGAAACTAATTTTGATGTTTCAAAAGCACTTGGTTCAATTTTTGATATTTTTTCAAAGGCAAACAAATATATTGAAGTAACTGAACCTTATAGACTAGCAAAAGATGAAACAAAACAAAAACGTCTTGACACAGTATTAAGAAACTTGCTTGAAGCGGTTAGAATTGGAACAATTCTTTTATCGGCATTTTTGCCTGACGCTTCTGAAAAGGTTTTATCAGCTTTGCAAGTAAAAGAAAAACTTTATAAAGATGCTAAAGAATTTTATGCATTAAAGACAGGAAATGCTGTAGATGAAATTGGTATCCTTTTTCCAAGAATTGATGCAGATAAAGAATTTGAAGAACTTGCAAAAATAACAGAAGAAAATAATTAATTCTAAAGACACCAATAAGGTGTCTTTTTTATTTCGTTAAATAAATATAAAAACGCAAAACAGTGCAAAAAATAATAAAATTTATTCAATTTAACGGCAATTATTAAAATTTTTAATTTTTAACTGTAGTGAATATGTATTTTAAAAATAATAAAAATATATTTTATATTTTATGAATTTATGCTATAATACGTTTGTAAAAAAAGTAAGGAGACTATATGCAAATCATAACGGGAAAGTATAGAGCTAGAAAACTTATTGCTGTTGATTCAAGCGAAACAAGGCCAACTCTTGCAAGGGTTAAGGAATCGGTTTTTAATTTGATATTTGATAAAATTGCTGGTGCGAAAGTATTGGACCTTTTTGCTGGTAGTGGGGCATTTGGTGTGGAATGTATTAGCAGGGGTGCAAGTGAAGTTTATTTTGTTGACCAACAAGATAAGGCAATAAAAACAATAAAACAGAATACAATAAGAATGTCGGAAAAGTTTGAGATTATCAAATCTAATTTTGTTGATGCTATTTCTGAGTTTTCAAAGAAAAATAAGAAGTTTAATTTAGTTTACCTTGACCCGCCATATGATAGTGATTATGCAATAAAATCATTAGAACTATTAAATAAGAATAATTTGCTCGAAGAAGAAGCAGTTATTGTTGTTGAACATAAATTTGCAAATGACTTGCAAAATCTGCCCGAGTGTTATATAATAAAGAAGTCAAAGAAATACGGCATTGCATATGTTGACGTGCTGGTCTTTAACAAAAAAGGATAAATATGGAAATCAATCAAATTATTGATGCTTTGGAACGAGAGTTTGCTAATTCAAAAAACTTTTTGTGGAGCAAAAAAACTCTTGTTAATATGGATAAATGTGCATCTTTAATAGCTGAAATCAGGGCAAATTTGCCACAGGCTATTCAAGAGGCAAGTTATGTATTGTCCAAAAAAGAGCAGATACTAAATAATGCACAATCTGAAGCAAAACATATTATTGCTGAAGCTGAATATAGAGCAGAACAACTTGTAAATGCTTCTGAAATAAAAAAACGTAGCGAAAGAATAGCTGATGAAACTTTGCAGAGAGCAAATAGAAAATGTGACCAGCTTTTTGCTGTAACAAAAGAAAATGTTGACAAACTTTTAAAATCAGTTGAACTTTATCTTGACCAAAATTTGGAAGTTGTTAAACGCAATCGTGATGAACTAGAGTCGGCAATTAACAATGTGAAAAACTCAGATATTCCAGATGATGAGACGGAAACATTTAAAGAATCGTAATTATTATTTTGCATAAAATAATAGATAAAATCATTTGCACACACTTTGAAAATATAAAAGTGTGTGTTTTTATTTGTGTGGTTTTTAAAAATGACATGGATTGCATTATTATTGAAGCTCCGCTAAATGAAATTAGTCCACAAATTAAAGGAATGCTAACAATTTGACCTGAAGAAATTTCTTTAATTCCATGCGTAACTTCCACCAAGCCATATATTAAACCTTTGAAGTTAATTGAACTTAAATTTAATTTTGAAAAACAATTTTCCAAAGTCTTAGATAAAAATGTAACAATTCCCAAAAGATTAAGTATTTCTGTTAGTAGATAAAATATTGTAATATATCCGCCAACCAAAAATAAAGAAACAATAGTATCGTTTAGGCAATTTGCAAAAATATTTTCTTTTGGACTTACAGGAGTAAATATTTTTTCTTGTTTTTCAGTTTTACTTTTGCTTAAAATATTATAAACAAACCCAGAAATGATGCTTGATAAAATATGCGAAATATAAATAATCACGCCATATTTAAAGCTTTTGAGCATTCCGACTCCAACTGCGCCAATAACAAATATTGGACCTGATGTTGTGCAAAAAATTGACATTTTTTTTGCGTCTTTTTGAGTAATCATATTTTTTTGATAAAGGTCACTAATGATTTTTGCACCAATCGGATATCCTGAAAGAATGCTCATTGCAAAACAATATAAAGATACACCTGGAGTTCCAAATAATTTGTTTGAAACATTGTTTAATTTATTTGAAACTTTAAAAACTGTACCGATTTCAGTTAAGACTTTTGTTAAAAACATAAATGGAAATAGTCCAGGTAAAACTGAATAGAAAAAAAGTTTTATGCCAGAGATTGTCGACCCGGAAAATAGTGCGGGGTTTGAAATAATTAAGAACATTATAAATAGCACTAAACATGAAAAAGTTATGCTTGATAAATTTCTCTTAATGCTAAAAATAAAAAATTTTGTTTTTTTTGCTAAATTTGTTTTTGTCATATTAAAATATATGCTAAAATAATTGTGTAAATTAGGAGAAAGTTATGGCAAATCAAAAGAAATTTTTTTATGATTATTTCGATGGTCAAATCATTAAGCCTGAGACGGAAAAATACAAAATGTTCAAACTTGTTTTAACATCACTAATGTCGTTTTTCGGATTGTTTTGTTGGCTGGCTGGATTTAGTTCACCGGTTGCATTTTTAGTCCTTTTATTTGGCATGCTTTGGAATTTTTATGTTAAACTTGACAATAAAATTTCGGTTGTTTTCTGTGTTGTTGTATCTGCCATGTATTTTGCATTGGCGTGTAACTTTAGGTTTTATTCAAATGCAATAATTTATATTGGCTTTTATATACCTTTCCAAATGTTTGCTTTAACTAAAACATATTATGGCGGAAGTTTCGTTCAAATCCGAAAAGAAATGGAAGACCAATATCAGGTTTTATATGTAATTTTTACCGTATTTTTGTCGGCTATGCTTTATATGCTTGACGTTGGACTGGGTGCTAGGTTTGCAATTCTTGATGCTACAAGTGCTGGTCTTTTGGTGGCTTCAGCATTGCTTAGAAATGAAAGATATAACGATTATTATTACTATAGAGCTTTTGCTTTAATTTTGAGCATAATTTTATGGGTTGTTGGTGCAGTTGAGTATCAAAATTTCGAACTTATAATTATTGCGGTTTTGTATTTATCTTATCTTGTATTTGATGTAGTAACAAATGTCTATCAAAAAGCAACTTATGAAAATGAGTACATGAGAATTTGTGAGCAATATCAGAAAATTGAAAACGAGAAAGTTATTGAGCAAAAATTGAAAGTTTATAAAAAATCAAAATAGAAAAAGGGAACTTTATAAAAATAAAGTTCCTGTTTTTTTATCATTATTATTTTGATTGCTTATAATGGTGTTATATAGATTGCTAGCATTTAGGTCAATGTCAATAATTTTCTTTTGAGATTTATTTAGTTTTTCATAATCTTTGTTTGTGGCTATTAAATTCACTTTAATTTTTTTTGTTTCTGATAAAAATGATTTAAATTTTTTTGATATTGCCAAAACTTTTACCGCTGGCTTGGCTTGTTTTGATTGTGCTTCTATATTTTTTGTTATACCGAGAATTGGATAGATTAAAAGTTTTTGAACTCTAGCACGTCTAAATCTTGGGGTTGCGACCATTTCTTCTAGTTCACTTAAAGATTTTGCAATATCCGATTGTTTTTTTATTCTATATTCAATGCCTTCACTATAATCATAAAATTTTTCAAGTTCCGTTGGCGGGGTTGTTCTAATCTTGAAAAGAGAAAGTGTGTCAAATATTGTTTTTTGTTTATTATTAAAGATTTGATTTAAATCTATGGCATTTGGCACAAACTGTGATACATTTTGATTTTCTTTAAGTCTGTCACGTATTCCGCTGGCAGATAAGTATTCATTTTTTTCAAGAATTGAGTTATAACCATTATCGACTCTATTGATTGCAATAGGAATAATTTTCGAACCAAGTTTTTTGATGGCGGTTAGATATTCAATCGCTAAAATATTGTTTGGCTTAGATAAAATTTCAGCAGAATTTTCGTCTCCAAGTTCTTTTGAAATTGCTCGTTTTATGGCAGTATTATAGTTAAATCCATTTTCTATTTCATTTTTAAAGCAGTTTTGAAATTCTGTGGAATTGTTATATTTTATTTCTGCAATTTTTTGCAAATATTCAAGACTCGTGTTTTCAATTCCAAAAGCTAGGTGCGTGGCATTTAGAGCAGATAAAATTCTAACAGCACCCAATGAAAAATTTTCAGCATTTGAGCAAGCAAATACTGTTGGAAGTTCCAAAACGCAATCTGCTCCGCCATCAATGGCATTTTTTGCACGAATATATTTTTCTTGGATAGCGGGCGAGCCACGTTGAACAAAATCTCCGCTCATTAAACAAACAACAGGTTCATTTGTTAGCTTTTTAGCTTCATTTATTAGGTACTTATGACCATTATGAAACGGGTTAAATTCACATATAATTCCACAAAATTGCATAATTTACTCCTTATTCGCTTGATAAAATTTCATGCTTGGTGTATATTGTCTATTATAAACAAAATTGGTTTATAATCAATAAAATTGGAGAAAAGAAAATGTTAAATGTTTTTGATCAACTAATCGAGCGTGCAAAACAAACGCAAAAAAGAATTGTTTTAACTGAATCAGAAGACGAAAGAGTTTTGGAAGCTACTGGAAAAGCAGCTGAAATGGGTCTTTGCAAAGTAATATTGCTTGGTAAAAAAGAGTTAAGCTCAAGATATAGCCAAGAAATGTTAAAAAATATTGAAATCATTGATGTCGAAGAAGATACTGATAAAAAAATGGAATACGCTAATGCTTTATACGAGCTCAGAAAAGCAAAGGGTATGACTGAAGAACAAGCCAAAGCTCAAGTTAACAATAAATTAAACTATGCAATGCTTATGCTCAGACTTGGCGATGCTGACGGTGTTGTTTCTGGTGCAATAAATCACACGGCTGACGTTCTTCGTCCAGCATTCCAAATTGTAAAAACAAAACCGGGTGTTAAAAAAGTATCATCAGTGTTTGTTATGGAATCTCCAGATGCTGAAAAATTTGGCGAAAATGGATTTTTGGTATTTACAGATTGCGGAGTTGTTCCAAATCCAACAGATGAAGATTTGGCTGAGATTGCAATCCTTGCAAGCGAAACAGCTAGAAAAATTTGTGGAATTGAAACACCAAAGGTTGCACTTTTAACTTATTCATCAAAATCAGGCGATGAAATGACTGATGAAAGTGTTTGCAAAGTAAAAAGAGCATATAACATTATAAAAGAAAGATATCCAGAACTTGTTGTTGATGGCGAACTTCAAGCCGATGCATCACTTGTTGAATCGGTAGCAAAACAAAAAGCTCCAGGTTCTCCACTTGAAGGAAGGGCAAATGTTTTGGTATTCCCAGATTTAAATGCAGGAAATATTGCTTACAAGCTTGTTCAAAGATTGGCAGGTGTTAAGGCTATTGGACCAATTCTGCAAGGTCTAAATCAACCAGTAAATGATTTATCTCGTGGTACAACAGCTGATGAAATTGTGTTAAATATGGCTGTTACAATACTTCAATCATTATAATAAAAGGAGAAATTTATGAAAGTTTTAGTTGTTAATGCAGGAAGTTCATCATTAAAATATCAGTTGATGGACACAGAAGAGCAAAAAGTAATCACAAAGGGTCTTTGTGAAAGAATTGGTATTGATGGTCGTCATACCAATAAAACAAATGGCAAAAAGACTGTAGAAGAAGTTGCTATGCCAAACCATACCGAAGCACTTAAGGTTGTATTTAATTGTTTGGTTAGCGATGTTGTTCCAGAAGTAACATCACTTAAAGATATTGATGCTGTAGGTCATAGAGTTTTGCATGCTGGGGAATTGTTTAATGACTCAGTGTTAATTACAAAAGATGTTTTAGAAAAAATTGAGTCACTTATTCCACTTGGTCCACTTCATCAACCAGCTAACATTGCTGGTATCAAAGCTTGCGAAGAACTTTTGCCAGGTGTTCCACAAGTTGCAGTATTTGATACTACATTCCATTCGACCATGCCAGATTATGCTTATATGTATGGCTTGCCAATGGACGCATATAAAAATTGGGGAATTAGAAAATATGGCTTCCACGGAACAAGTCACAGATTTATTGCTGGTGAACTTGAAAAATTGGAAGGCAAGAAAGGTAACTTTATTATTTGTCATATCGGAAATGGTGCATCACTTTCAGCTGTTTCTAATGGTAAATGTATTGATACAACCATGGGTTATACTCCACTTGAAGGTGTTATGATGGGAACAAGAAGTGGTGATGTTGACCCTTCAGTTTTGGAAACAATCATGAATAAAACCGGTATGAATATTCATGAAGCAATCAACTATCTAAACAAAAAGAGTGGGCTTTTGGGTGTTTCAGGCATTTCAGGAGATATGAGAGATGTTGAAGAAATTGCATACTCTGATGAACAAAGTGAAAGAGCTGATGCTTGCAGATTGTCACTAAAAATGCATGCATACAGAGTTAAAAAATATATTGGTTCATTCTTTGCAGCTCTTGGCAGTGTTGATGCTATTTGCTTTACCGCTGGTGTTGGAGAAAATGGCTCAGAATATCGTGAAGCTGTGCTTGATGGCTTGCAAGGTATGGGTATTGTTATTGATAAAGATAAAAACACAAACTTTAAACGTGGCGAAGTTAATGTAATCTCATCTAATGATTCAAAAGTTAAAATTTATGTAATTCCAACCGATGAAGAATTAATGATTGCTCAAGATACTGCAAGACTTGCAAAATAATCACAAATTAATTTCGTGAATATAATTGACAAAGTGAAAATATTGTTGTATTATATTCATGCTATATTGATATTTGTGTGAACTTATCACAAATGTTCAAAATCTAAATTGCAATCTACTTGAGAAACTCAAGTGGGTTTAAGATAATAGGAGGGTTCAAAATGGCAGTTCCAAAGAAAAAGGTTTCAAAAGCTAAAGGTAGAAGCAGAATCGCTAACTGGAAAGCAACAGCCCCAACTCTTGTTGAATGTCCAAGTTGTCATGAATTAAAAAGAGCACATGCTGTATGTGATAACTGTGGTTACTATGATGGCGAGAAAATAGTTGCAGTTAAAGCTGACAAGAAGAAATAGTTTTTATTAATTAAAGTCCCGAAAGGGGCTTTTTTTATTGCTTGATTTGAAGAAGAAAAATAGCCAATATTGACAATGCAGGGGAGATATGATATAATATACCGAACAAGGGGGTAGATGAAATGACATTACAAGAAAAGATATGTGTCTATATTGAAGCTTCAAAATATTTAAGGAGAAATCCAGAACGATTCTCAAAAGAAGAAATGGATAGTTTTTTGCAGAAATTAGATAACTTCATTGATAATCAAAGTGAAGTGATTGATGATGAGGTTTATGACTTTTTAGTTGCTTCTCGTTTGGTTAATAATAAGACAAGAGAAGAAAAATTTATGAGTTATATCAATAAAAAGTACGGATTTTTACATTTTAATAAAATCATGGACGTTGGTGCTGGAAGAATGTGCAAACTCTCAAAAGCTCTTGAAAAATTTGGGAATAAGATGTATGCCATTGACCCAAAGATTCGATTAACTGATAAAGAAGCTAGTAATTTAGGTATTTCAATCAGTAATGATAAATTTATTTGTGATGAGTATGCAAGATTTGGCAAAGGAACAAATATTAAAAAGATGGATTTAATTGTGGGACTTGAGCCATGTGAAGCAACAGAACATATTATTAGACAAAGTTTAAAATATGATAAACCATTTGATATTTCACTTTGTGCCACTCCACATGATTCATTAGATGGCAGAAAATTTGTTTGTTATGAAGATTGGTATGAATATTTGCAATCAATTTCAAAAGAAGTTGATATAAAGAAATTTAGGAATTCTTACTATGCTTCAAATAACAATATTATCGCAGAAACTGAAATGGAAAGATAGTTTTTTAACAAGGAAAAAGGATAGTTAAATTCTTTTTCCTTTTTTTATGTTAAATATTTTGTATACCAAACTCTTTTTTGCTGTAAAGTATTTAATTTAATTGAAAAATAAAATAAAATCATTTATAATAATTATGTTTACAATAGGAGAATTGTGTATGAAAATAGTTATTGATTGTTATGGTGCAGATTACTCGCCTGACGAACTTGTCAAAGGTGCGATAACGTCTGTAAATTTAATTGAAGACCTTGAAATTATTTTAACAGGAAAACAGGAAGAAATACAAAAAGTTATTGATGAGATTGGATATAAGGGTGATAAGTTAAAAATTGTTGATAGCCCTGAAGTTATCTCTTGTAATGAATCTCCAACTATGGCTATTCGTAGAAAAACAACAAGTTCACTTGTTGCAGGTCTTAAAATTTTAAAAGAAGACCCCGAGGTTATTGGTATGATTAGTGCGGGAAGCACGGGAGCTGTTCTTGCTGGTGGATTATTTACTATTGGAAGAATGGAAGGTGTAAAACGTCCAGCACTTGCTCCATTTTTGCCAACAATAACTGGTGGACAAACTTTGCTTATCGACTGCGGTGCAAATGTAGATTGCAAGCCTGAATATTTAAAACAATTTGCGATAATGGGGTCAATTTATGTGAAAGCTATGCTTGGCAAAGAAAATCCAAGGGTTGCGTTAATTTCTAATGGTGTTGAAGACCATAAGGGGAATGAGCAAGTTCATGGGGCATTTGAACTTTTGAAAAATACTCCTGAAATCAACTTTGTTGGAAACATGGAAGCAAGAGAAATGTTTTCAGGAAATTATGACGTGCTTGTTTCTGATGGTTTTGCTGGAAATATTGCATTAAAGACAGCTGAAGGAACTATGAACACCTTTATGGAAATGTTAAAACAAGAAATCAAGGGTGGCGGTTTACGAGCAAAAATTGGATATTTGTTTTTAAAACCAGCATTTAAAAAATTAAAGTCTCGAATGAACTATACAGATGTTGGTGGTTCTCCATTTTTGGGAATTGACAAAATTTTAGTTAAATCTCACGGTTCAAGCAAAGCTAAGACCATTTATGCTTGCGTAAATCAAGTTATCCAAATTCATAAATCAGGCTACATTGAAAAAATGAGAGAAGGTATAAAAAATTCGAGCATGGTTGGAAGTGACTCATGAAAAAACAAATTAATTTGACGGAAGTTGAAAAAATTATTGGTTATAAGTTCAGCCGTCCAAAATTGTTAATCAAAGCACTCACTCATTCAAGTTATTCAAATGAACATAATGTTGAGTCTAATGAAAGACTTGAATTTTTGGGAGATGCGGTTATAGAGTTTATCATAACCGAAAGACTTTTTTTGGAGTTTAGCGAGAAAGAAGGCGATTTATCCAAAATTCGTTCAATGATTGTCAGTGAAAAACCACTTGCAGAAGCTGTGGATAAATTGGGTTTGGAAAAATACCTGCTAAAAGGTGTTGGCGAAAGCAAAAACCAAATCAGCTCCAAAGCTGTTAAATGTGATATGTTTGAAGCTATTGTTGGTGCGATATTTTTAGATGGCGGTATAGAAAATGCAAAAAAGTTCTTCAACTTTGCCGTTGGCGAAAAATTGGATAACATAAAAGTTAATGGTTTTGTAGATGACCCTAAAACCAAACTTCAAGAAATGTTAAAACAAGCGAAAATTGTTTATCAGACTTCTAAAAGCGGAGCTGACCATCAGCCGACCTATAAAACTAATGTTTATATAAATGATGTTAAAATGGGTTCTGGTACAGGAACAAACAAACGTTCATCAGAAGAAATGGCTGCAAGCAAAGCAATAAATAATCTTAAACAAGTATAGGAAAAAAGATATGAATTTTGAAAAATTAGACATCTATGGGTTCAAATCCTTTGCAGATAAGGTTGAAATTAAATTTGAGTCGGGCATAACAGCTATCGTTGGACCAAATGGTTGCGGAAAAAGTAACGTTGCCGATTCAATTCGTTTTGTAATGGGTGAATCTAGTGCAAAATCTATGCGTGGTTCGAGCATGCAAGATGTTATTTTTAATGGAACTGAAAAGAGAAAACCACAATCATACTGTGAAGTTTCGTTATATTTTAATAATAAAGAAAAGATTTTTGATTTGGATTTTGATGAAGTTATTTTAACAAGAAAACTCTATAAAAGTGGCGAAAGTGAATACTTAATCAATAAAAATACATGTAGACGCCGTGATATTGTTGATGCTTTCAGAAGTATTGGGCTTGGAAAAGAAAGTTATTCAGTTATCGGACAAGGTAAAATTGACAGCATTTTGTCGGCAAAACCAGAAGACAGAAGAAATATTTTTGAAGAAGCTGCAGGTATATCTAAATTTAAAGAAGAAAAAGCGGGGTCTGTATCAAAACTTGAAAAAGTTAATGATAACTTGGCTCGTATTAATGATATTATTTTTGAGCTTGAAAAACAACTTGGACCATTAAAGCATCAAGCCGAAAATGCAAAAACATTCTTGGAATTATCCAACAAACTAAAAGAATTGGAACTTAATATTTACGTTTATGAAAGTGACAATTCAAATGTTGAAAAACAAAAGATTTTCGATGTGATTAAATCCATAGAAGAAGAAATTACATTAAAACAAACTGAATTTGAAGATGCTGTGAAAAAATATGAGTTTTCTCAAGAACAAATTTCTTCACTTGATGAATCTATAAATAATCTCCGTGATGAACTTTTAAATTTAACCGTAGCTCTCGAAAAACAAAATGGCGAAATTAAACTTTACAACGAAAAAATTTCTATCGCAAAAGAGCAAAATGAAAGAACTCTTGATAACATCAAACAATGTGAAATTGTAATTGACTCATCTAAAAAGGAAAAACAACAACTAGAAGATGAACAAATCAAATTGAAAGCAGATATTGAAAAGAGCGAAGAAAATCAAAAGAATTTGGAAGTTCAATATAAAACAACTCTTGAAAAGTTAAGCTTGGGCGAAGCTGATGCTGAGAATGTTGACTCTGCATTATTTTCAGCATTGGAAGAATCTGGAGATATCAAATCAAGGTTATTAAAATATGAAACCGAGCTTGAATCTTTAAAGACTAGACAAAAAGAATTGTTTGATGAAAAAGAAGAACTTGAAAAAGACAATAAGTCATTTGAAGACAAAATTGAAAATGCTGAGCATGAGATTGAAAAACTAGAAGATAAAATTGAATCTAAAAATGATGAAAAATCTGATGTTGAAGAAAAAATTAGTGAGTTTAATGACTCTTACTCAGACTTTACTGAAAAAATTGATGAAGCTAGAGCTGATTATCACACAAAACTTAGTAAATTTAATGTCCTATCGGAAATGAAAGAATACAACGAAGGTTTTGCGATAAGTGTAAGACGTCTTCTTGAACAAGCACATGATGGTTCATCTATCGGCGGGAAAATTGTCGGGGTTGTCGCATCATTAATGCGTGTGCCTGCAAAATATGAAGTTGCAATAGAAATGGCGCTTGGTGCATCTGTGCAAAATATCGTTACCAAAAATGAAGAAGATGCAAAAGACTTAATCAATTATTTAAAGACTAACAAGTTTGGACGTGTAACTTTCTTGCCTGTAACAAGTGTTAAGGAAAGATTTATTTCATCTCAAGCTCAAGCAAAACTAAATATGCGTGGTGTATGTGGAATTGCCAGCGACCTTATTGAATATGATAAAAAGTACGAAAAAGTATTTAATAGCTTGCTTGGTTCAACAATTATTATTGATAATATGGATAATGCTGTTGAATTTTCAAGAGCAACAGGTTATTCAACAAAAATCGTTACTCTTGAAGGTGATGTAATTTCTCCACAAGGCTCGCTTACTGGTGGTTCTAGAAAAGAAAACAATGCAAATATTTTGGGTCGTGACAGAGAAATTGATGAACTAAAAAAAGACCTTGAGCTTTTAAAACATAACATTGAAAAGTTCACATCTAAACAAGAAGAAATTAGAAACTTGATTTCTATTGAGAACACAAAACTCAATAACTTGATTGATGAAATTCATGCTTTAGAAATTGAAAAGGTAAAGCAAGAAGAAATAATTGATTCGCTAGAAGAACAGCTTGATGAAACATCACAAACAATTTCTGAGCAAGAAATTATGTTTAAGGCAGTGCTTGATAAAATTGAGTTTGTTGAAAATGAAATTTCAAGAATATCAAAACTTCAAGATGATATTAATAGCAAGAAAACCAAAGTTGCTCAAGATAAAAAGCAAGCAACTGATAATTTTGGTAAGCTTAGAGCTGAACGTGATGAAATTTTCCAAAAGCTTGGCGAACTTAGAATACAAAACGAAAGTTTAAAAACAAAGCTTGAAACCAATAATTCTAATCATGAAAGAGTTGAAATTTTGATTGCGCAAAATGAATTTAAATCTAAAGAATTTATGCTTGATATTCAAAAAAATAATCAACAAATTTCTGACTTAGAGCAAAATATCAATGATATTATGCAAACAAGTGCGTTTTCTGCTAGTCAAAAGAAAATTGAATTAGTTAAACAGAAAATTGTATCAATAACTGAGACGAAAAAGAAATTTCAACAGGATATGAATGAAGCCGATGGCAATAAAATGATGCTTGCTGGCGAAATCCAAAAAGCCAATGATAGAAAAGCAAAAGAAGAAAATAGATTAGTTAAAATTGATACAGACCTTGAGAATTTGCAAACACGTGTTTGGGAAGAATATCAAATGACTTATGCTGATGCAAAGCAAGTTTACAATGAAAGTTTTGATATAAAGGAAGGCACGAGTCAAGCACAAGATATAAAGAAACAAATTCAAAAACTTGGAACTGTAAACCTAGCAGCTATTGAAGATATAAAAACAATTTCATCTCGTTATGATGATTTGGCAAGTCAACGTGACGATATGACGAAAGCAAAAGAAGACCTTGATACGATTATTAAGGACTTAACTGAAAGAATGGAAAAACAATTTAGCGAATGCTTTGAAAAAATTAGAAGTAATTTCCAAGTAACTTTCAGAGAGCTCTTTGGTGGTGGTAAGGCTGACATTTGCTTTACTGACCCAAATAATGTTTTGGAGTGCGGTATTGATATTATTGCCGAACCACCTGGCAAGAAACTTCAAAGTATAACACTTTTATCAGGTGGCGAAAAAGCATTAACTGCAGTTGCAATATTGTTTTCAATATTAAAACTTCGCTCAATGCCATTCTGTGTTTTGGACGAAATTGAAGCTGCACTTGATGATGCAAACGTTGAACGTTATGCTAAATATTTGCACAAATTCAGCGGTAACACACAATTCATTGTAATTACTCACCGTAAGCCAACAATGGAGCTTGCTGACTCACTTTATGGTGTTACAATGGAAGAAAAAGGTGTTTCGAAAGTGGTTTCAGTTAAACTATCTGATGCTATCAAAATTGATGGCGGAGAAGAATAAAACGCAAAATTAATCAAATTTTTCTAAAAAAATAATAAAAATGGAGTATTTATGGGATTTTTTTCGAGACTCGCTAGTGGATTAAAAAATACAAAAAAGTCATTTTTTGAAAAACTGAAATATGTTTTCACGGGAAATGATATCGATGAAGATTTTTACGATGAACTTGAGTTTATTTTAATTTCAGCTGATATTGGTACAAGTGCGACTGAAGAAATTTTGGATAGACTTAGAGAAGAATCTAAACAAAGAAAACTTAAGAAAACTGAAGAATGCAAAGATGTTTTGAAGGAAATTTTAGTTGAAATACTAGAGCAAAATGAATTGGAAGAATATTCTTATCCTTTGGCTATAATGGTTGTTGGAGTGAATGGTGTTGGAAAAACAACAACAATAGGAAAACTTGCAAAGAAATTTTCCGATATGGGCAAAAAAGTTGTAATTGCTGGTGCTGATACATTCAGAGCCGCTGCGGGCGATCAATTAAAAGTTTGGGCAGATAAAACAAAATCTAAATATGTCTCAGGCGAACAAGGTGCAGATGCATCAGCTGTTGTGTTTGATGCAATATCTTCAAGCAAAGCAAAAAATGCCGATGTTTTGTTAATTGACACAGCAGGCAGGCTTCACAATAAAGTCAATCTAATGGAAGAACTTAAAAAGATTGGAAAAGTTGTGTCTAGAGAATGGCAGGAAGCAGAATACCACAAATTTATTGTAGTTGATGGAACAACTGGTCAAAATTCAATGAATCAAGTTGAGTTGTTTAACGAAGCTGTGGGTCTAACTGATATTGCCGTAACAAAACTCGATGGCACAAGCAAAGGTGGATTTTTGGTAAGCTTAGCAAATGATTATGACTTTGCTATTCGTTATATTGGAGTTGGGGAAACCGCAGAAGATTTGTTGGAATTTAATGCAAAAGATTTTGTAGATGCAATTTTTGAATAATTTGTACAAATAAATTTTCAGCAATAATAAAAATAGTGTTGACAAAGACAAATAAATATATTATACTATGTAAAGTAATAATGCTTTACAGGGGGCTGAATTTGGAACGTGAGTAATTAATTTGATATGATTATCATAAATTAGTTTAGTTTCAAATGTAAACAAAGGTTATGCAAATTGATGAATTAACAAAATTCACATTTCTTTTTGACGAGTATGGCAAGCTTTTGTCGGGAAAACAGTATGAAGTTATGTATAAGTACTTAAATCTCGATATTAGTGAAAGTGAAATGGCTGAACTTGAAAATGGTTCGAGACAAGCTATTCATGATGCTATTTCTAAAGCAAAAAAGCAACTCCTTGACATGGAAGAAAAATGTGGTTTTGTTCGCTTCAAACAAGAACTTAAAAGTGATTTACGATTGCTTGAATCAAATTTAAATTCTGATGCAAAACAAAAACTTGAAAAAATTATTACTAAATTTTAAGGAGCATATATGGGACTTTTTGAATCACTTGGCGATAGACTTAATCATATATTTTCAAAATTAACCAAACATGGAAAGCTTACAGAACTTGAAATTAAACAAGCGATGCGTGAAGTTCGTATTGCACTTTTGGAAGCTGACGTTAACTTTTTGGTTGTAAAAGATTTTGTGAATAAAGTTTCTGAAAAGGCTATTGGTGAAGATATTTTAAAAAGTTTGACTCCTGGACAACAAGTCATAAAAATTGTTCGTGATGAACTTGTTTCATTAATGGGCGAAACAAACGTTAAGCTTGGGGTTGCATCAAATCCGCCAACTGTAATATTAATGTGCGGTTTGCAAGGTGCTGGTAAAACCACAATGTGCTCAAAACTTGGGCTTATGCTTAAAAAACAAGGTAAAAAACCATTGCTTGTTGCTTGTGATATTTACCGTCCCGCAGCGATTGAACAACTCAGGATTGGTGCAAAAAATGCAGGTGTTGATTTCTTTGAAAAAGGAACAATTAATCCTGTAAAAATTGCAAATGAAGCATTAAAACAAGCTAGTAAAATGGGTAATGATGTTGTTATTATTGATACTGCAGGTCGTCTTCAAATTAATGAAGAATTGATGAATGAACTTGCCGAAATCAAAAAAGCCACAAATCCAACAGAAATTCTTTTAACTATTGATGCAATGACTGGTCAAGAATCGGTTAACGTAGCCAAAGAGTTCAATGAAAAACTTGAAATAACAGGTGTAATTGTAACAAAACTTGATGGCGATACACGTGGTGGTGTTGCTTTGTCTGTTAAAGCTGTAACAGGAAAACCTATTAAGTTTTGCGGTGTTGGAGAAAAAATAGGGGATATTGAACCATTTTATCCAGACCGTATGGCTTCAAGAATTCTTGGCATGGGCGATGTTTTGTCGTTAATTGATAAAGCTCAAGCTGTTGTTGATGAAGAACAGATGAAAAAGGTTGAAGAAAATTTAAGGAAAAACACCTTTACACTTGAAGACTTTTTAATCCAGTTTGAACAAATTGGCAAAATGGGAAATCTAGCAGACCTTGTTAGTATGATACCTGGAGCTGGTTCAAAGTTTAAAGTTACAGATTTTGACGAAGCAAAACTTGTGAAATACAAAGCAATTATTCAGTCAATGACCAAAAAAGAACGCTTAAATCCAGAACTCATTAAGGCGAGCAACAGAAAAAGAATTGCTGCAGGCTCAGCCACAACAATTCAAGATGTTAATGGCTTAATGAAACAATTTGAGCAAACCAAACAAATGATGAAGAATATGAACAATGGAAAACTTCAAAAAATGCTTGGCAGAAATTTTAAATTTTAGTAACGTTCATTTCAGCGGAATACCCGCTGTGTATGATAAATAAAAAATCGGAGGAAGAAAAATGGCAGTTAAAATGAGACTTACAAGACTTGGTGACAAAAAAGCACCTTTTTATCGTATCGTTGTTGCAGACTCAAGAGTTGCAAGAGATGCAAAATATATTGATTTAATCGGAACTTACAATCCGCTCACTAGTCCTGAAGAAGTTAAGATTGATAGCGAAAAAGCTCAAACTTGGATTAAAAATGGTGCTCAACCAACTCCAACAGTTAAAGCTCTTTTGGAAAAAGCTGGTGCAATCGAAAAAAAATCTAAATAATTTCGGTGGTGCTTATGAGAGAATTAGTTGAATTTATCATTAAAAATCTTGTATCAAATCCAGACGCAGTTGAAATTCGTGAAGAAGACCACGACAGAGAAACTGTATACATCGTTAAAGTTGATGGCGAAGATTTTGGCAAGATTATTGGCAGAAGTGGAAAAGTTGCAACTGCAATCAGAACAGTTGTTAGAACTTCAGCCAAGAAAAACAACAAACACGTATTCGTGCGTTTCGAAAAATAAAAATTTCACAGGATTGTCCTGTGATTTTTTCTTGTCTTTTTATTTTAAAACATTGATAATTTTACTTAATTATGCTATTATTATCATGTAAATTTATGTAAAGGACATACGTGTATGGAAAAAATTGCTGTAAACAAATATAGAACTATAGATAATGGAAGTTTGAGAATTTCAGATGCTGGCAAAACTGTTAAACTTGCAGGTTGGGTTGATACAATTAGAAAACTTGGCGAGCTTACTTTTATTGTTCTTCGTGATAGTTATGGAAAAACTCAAATTGTTTTAAATAAAGAGTTTATTTCACTTAATAAAGAAGATGTAATCTCTGTTGAAGGAAAGGTTGTTGAACGTGAAAGCAAAAACCCAAATATGCCAACGGGCGAAGTGGAAGTAGTCGCTGAAAGTGTAACAATGCTTGGAAAATGCACCGAACAACTCCCATTTGAGATTAAAAATAGCGAAAATGTAGAAGAATTCATAAGGCTTAAATATCGTTACCTTGACCTTCGTGCGGAATATAACCAAAAGATGTTGAAACTACGTAGTAATTTAATGCAGTTTGTAAGAACTTACATGCATAACGAGAATTTTACAGAAGTTCAAACACCAATCTTGACAGCATCAAGCCCAGAAGGTGCAAGAGATTTCCTAGTTCCAAGTCGTCTTAACCCTGGAAAATTTTATGCTTTACCACAAGCACCACAACAATTTAAACAACTTTTGATGGTTTCAGGTGTTGATAGATATTTTCAAATTGCACCATGTTTTAGAGATGAAGATGCCAGAGCTGATAGAAGTCCAACTGAGTTTTATCAAATTGATATGGAAATGGCTTTCGCAACACAAGAAGATGTATTTAAAATAGTTGAAGGCTTGTGCAAAGCTATTTGGAAACAGTTTGCAAACTTTGAAATTTCTGAATTTAGAAGAATTAAGTATGCTGATGCTATCCGTGATTATTGTTCAGACAAACCTGATTTAAGAAACCCATTAATTGTTAAAGATGTAACTGATATTTTCAAAAACACTGAGTTTAGTGTATTTAAAAATGTAACAATCAAGTGCATTAAAGCAACAACCAACGGAAAGGGTAGAAAGTGGTATGACAAGCTCACCGAGTTCTTGAAATCTAGAGAAGCAAAGGGACTTGCATACTTTGTTGTTGGCGATAATGATGAGCTTTCAGGTGGTGTTAGTAAATATATAACCGATGACGAGAAGAAAGCATTGAAAGAACTTACTGGCTTTGCTAGTGGGGATACATTATTCTTTATTGCTGATGAAAAAGAAAAAGCAATTAAATTTGCAAATGTTCTTCGCAACGAGCTTGGAAAAGAACTAGAACTTATTGATGAAAATGACTATAAATTCTGCTGGATTGTGGATTTTCCATTCTATGAAAAAGACGATGATGGCAATATTGCGTTTTCGCACAATCCTTTCTCAATGCCACAAGGCACTTTGGAAGAAATTAAGAAAGCTCCATTTGAAGCTTTGGCTTATCAGTACGACTTGGTAATCAATGGCTATGAAAGCTTGTCGGGTGCAGTTCGTAACCACTCGCAAGATATGATGGTAGAACTATTTAATCTTGCAGGTTATGATAAGGAAGTTGTTGTAAGTAAATTCCCAGCACTTTATAATGCATTTTCTTATGGTGCACCACCACACGCTGGTTCAGCACTTGGATTTGATAGACTTATGATGTTATTAACTCATAATGATTTTATTCGTGATGTTTATGCATTCCCAATGAATAAAAATGCTCAAGACCCACTTTGCAATGCACCAAATACGGTTGATGAAAAACTTTTAAAAGATGTTCACATTAAGCTCTTAGATGAATAAAAAATTAATCTTCTTGGGTTACCCAAGGAGATTTTTGTTGTGATAAAATAATAATTGTGTTAAACTATACGATATAGGAGTTGGACTGGAGATGTCTTATATTATTTCACAGATAATTGTTATTTTTGCCTATGGTTTTTTAGGTGTAACATATCTCACAAAACGAAAAAATGCCATATTGATTTTAAATGCTTTATCAACGCTATGTTTTACAATTTCATACATATTCTTGTCAGCTTGGGCTGGGGTAATGATGAGTACAATATCGCTTTTTAGAAATCTTGTATTTTATTTGGTTGCTAGATTTACTACTAATACAAAAAAGCATAAATTATCTGCTTTGATTTTTATTTTAGGGCTTGTTTCATTTGATTTTGTGTTATGTCTGATTGTTAATACAGGTATATTTTCTTTTGGAAGGATTTTCGAAATTTTCCCATATATTGCAACAATTATTTACACGATTGCTATTTGGAATGAAAAAGGCAAGTGGTATAAAGTTTTAGGGATTTGTTCAAGTCTTGCATGGATAATTTACAACATATTCTTGCGAAGTATATTTGGTGTGATTTTAGAAACTGTAATGATAGTTTGTGGTATTGTTGGATTAATAAAGCATAGAAACGTTGATATAAATTTAAGTAAAGGAGAAATTTAATGGAAAAAATTTGTCTTGGAAAACTTGTAAAACTTCACGGATTTCGTGGAGAATTTAAAATGAATGCAAAGTACGATGATGACTTAGATTTAAAGAAAATTGCGAAGATGTATGATGAAAATGATAATGAGTTTGTTATTAAAAGATTACTAAAAAATACCGATGGATTTTATATTGGATTCGATGGTGTTGACCTTGAGAAAGCAAAAACAATGATAAATAAAATGATGTACATTGATCGTGAAATCGTGAAAGATAAAATTTTAATTGAAGACTTGAAAGGTTCTAAAGTGCATTTTGAAAATGATGAACTTGTTGGCGAAATAACTGATGTAGAAGATTATGGAACTGCTGAAGTATTTTTCGTTAACACATCAAAAGGAAATGAAATTATGTTTCCAAATGTTAAAGGTGTGATTGTGTCATTTGACTATAAACAGAAAAAACTTGTGATAAATAAAGAAAAATTCATGGAAGTTTGTGACTATGAGAATTGATATTTTGACGTTATTTCCTGAAATGTTTACACCACTTTTTTCAAGTATTATGGGTAGGGCTACAAAAGATAATAAGCTTGAAATCAATGTGATTAATATTCGAGATTTTTCAAAAGATAAACACAAAAAATGTGATGATTACACTTTTGGTGGTGGACCGGGAATGCTTATGATGGCTCAACCTATTTTCGATGCATTTTGCTCTATTTCAAATTATGAAAAAGCTCACAAGATTTATGTAAGTCCCAAGGGCGAAACGTTTAATCAAAAAATGTCTAAAAATTTAGCAGAAAGTTATGAACATATAATTATTTTATGTGGGCATTATGAAGGTGTCGACCAAAGAATAATTGATTTATTGATTGATGAAGTAATTTCAATCGGCGACTATGTTTTGACTGGTGGCGAACTCCCTGCAATGGTTATTGTTGATAGTGTTTCTAGACTTTTGGAAGGTGTTTTACATTCTGGAGAATCTGCCGAAATTGAGAGTTTTGAAAATGGACTATTAGAGTATCCGCAATACACAAAACCTAGAGTTTTTATGGGTTTGGAAGTTCCTGAAGTTTTGGTCTCTGGCGACCATAAAAAAGTTGATGAATGGCGAAAAAAACAAGCGGTAAAATTAACGAGAGAAAGACGACCTGATATAATGAACGAAGATGAAGACAAATTATAAAAATATAACTTTGGAGTAGAAGATGGAAACTACACTTTGCTTAATTTATAAAGGCGATAAGATTTTGCTAGCTGAAAAGAAACGTGGTTTTGGTAAGGGAAAAATCAATAGTGCAGGCGGTAAGCTTGAGTCAAATGAAACACCAGAACAGGCGGTTATTAGAGAAATTAAAGAAGAACTTGGTATTGATTTAATTAACCCAGAAAAAAGAGCGGTTATTTGGTTTGATACAATTTATAAAGATTCAAGAGAAAATTATCCATGTCATGTGTTTGTGTCTGATAAGTGGACTGGCGAGCCAATGGAAAGTGATGAAATGAAACCGATGTGGTTTGATATAAGTAATTTGCCTTATGAAAAAATGTTTTCAGATGACAAACTTTGGATTAATAGAGTGCTTGCTGGCGAAAAACTTGAGTGTAAATTTAAGTTTGATGACGACTTCAATTTAATAGAATATAAAATAGAAAAGATAAAGGAAAAATTATGAAAGATTCAAAATGGTTTCCAGGGCATATGAAAACTGCTATGGAAGATATTGAAGAAAGAAGAATTGGCTTAGCGGATTGCATTTTATATGTGGTTGATGCAAGAGCTCCTTTTTCATGCATTAATCCATATGTGGATAAAATTGTGCATAATAAGCCAATTATTTATGTATTAAATAAATGTGATTTGGCTGACCCTGAAAGAACAAAGGAAATTAAGAAACATTTCACAAATGAAGGTAAAGTTGTTATTGAAACTGTGGCAAATTCTGCTTCATTTAGAAATTCTGTAAAAAACGCAATTAAGCTTGTTTTGAGTGAAAAAATAGCTCGAAATAAGCAAAAAAACATAAATATCGTGTATAAAGTGATTGTTTTGGGTGTGCCAAATACTGGCAAAAGTTCGCTTATAAATATGCTTTGTGGTTCTAAAAAAGCAACAACAGGAAATATTGCTGGGGTTACAAAAGCAAATACTTGGCTAAAAATTGATGATATGTTTACAATGCTGGATACTCCAGGTATTCTTTGGCCAAGATTTCATGAAGAATTATCTCATAATCTAGCATTTATTGGTTCTTTGTCAGATAAAGAGTTTGATATGGCTGATATGGGTTATGAATTAATGCAGGTTTTGTGTAATAGATACCCTAATTTAATTTTAGAAAAGTTTGGTATTTTGCCACAAAATGATGAATTTTTGGAATTTATTGACCAAATTTGCGTTAAACGTGGGTTTATTTGTAAAGGAAATGAAGTAGACTATGACAGAGCTGGAAAGACTTTTGTTGATGAATTTAGAAACGGAAAATTTGGTAAAATTACTTTGGAGTAACTTTAATGAAGAAAGAAATACAAGAGATTGATAAACTCCTTTTTGAAAAACAGGAACAAGAAAAAGGTCATTTTTTGATTGCTGGTGTTGATGAAGTTGGCAGAGGACCACTTGCTGGACCTGTTTGTGTAGCTTGTGTAATGATGCCTCTTGATGATTTAATTGATGGTATTGATGATAGTAAAAAATTATCAGAAAAAAAACGTGAAATGTTATTTGAACTAATAAAAGAAAAAGCAATTTGTTATTCAGTTCAAATGATTGACGAACAAACTATAGATAAAATTAACATTTTGGAAGCAACGAAACTAGCAATGAAAAATGCCATTGAATCAATGTCTGTTAAACCTGATATTGTTTTGGTTGATGCAATAAATAAACTTGATGTCGATGTTCCTATAAAAGGGATAGTTAAAGGCGATGCGTTATCATATTCGATTGGTTGTGCAAGTATTTTGGCAAAAGTTACGAGAGATAGACTCATGTGTGACTTAGTAAAAGAATACCCAGAGTATGGTTTTGACAAACATAAAGGTTATGGAACAAAACAACATATAGAAGCACTTAAAACTTATGGACCTTGTGTGTATCATAGATTGTCATTTTTGAAATTTTTAGGAGAATAAATGTTTAAAGAAGAAACATGGAAAAGTGGAGAAAAGTTAGCTCAGCAGTACATGAAAAAACATGGCTATAAAATTTTGTACACCAATTTTTTTTGTGTTGGTGTTGAACTTGACATTGTGGCATTGCTACCAAAAGCAGAACAAATAAAAAAGATAAAACTAGAATATAAAAAGAAAATTAAGCAAGATAAAAAATATAGAAAACTTTACAAAAATAGTTTAAAAAATTATATTAAGACCATTCAGGATTTGGTTGTTATAACCGAAGTGAAAGCTCGTGAAAATAATAAGTTTGGAATGGGACTTGAAGCAATTTCAGATTATAAGAAGAACAATATTATGCGTGGTGCAAGATTCTTGCAACAAGATAAACTTCTTTCAAAATATCAATTTAGATTTGATGTGGCTAGTGTGGATAGTGGAGTTGTAACATATATTGAAAACGCTTTTTAGTTATTTAAATATAACCAAATATTTATTAATAGTGGTTATTTTGCAGAAAAAATATTTTTTTGTCAAAAATACTTGATTTTGAGTTATTTAAATGATATACTTTATACGTTAATTGTGAGTGGTCCTCTGCACTTGTTCCGAGCTAGCACGAACACTCGTAAACATACTAAAACAAGGAGGAGAACCTAATGAATATTATTGATTCACTTGAAAAAGAAGGTATGCGCACTGATATTCCTGCATTCCAAGTTGGTGATACTGTTAACGTTTTTGTTAAAGTCGTTGAAGGTACACGTGAAAGATTGCAAGCTTTTGAAGGTGTTGTTATAGCTCGTAAAAATGGTGGTGTTAGAGAAACTTTCACTGTTCGCCGTATTTCTTTTGGTATTGGCGTTGAAAGAACATTCCCACTTCATTCACCAAAGATTGACCATATCGAAGTTGTTCGTCATGGTGTTGTTAGACGTGCTAAACTTTATTATCTTAAAGGTAAAACCGCTAAGAACTCAAGAATTAAAGAAGCAAGATAATTTGAAAATGTTAAAGAGATACAATTTTGTATCTCTTTTTTTGAGCATAAATATCTCTTTGTTTTGCAAATTAATATTTTTGTGTTATTATGTTACTAGAGGTAGTTTATGTTTTCAAAGATTAATAGTTTTTCTCTGATTGGATTGAATGGCTTAAAGATTGATGTTGAAGTTGATACAAATTTAGGTAACCCAAGTTATGATATTGTGGGTCTCCCAGATGTTGCTGTTAAAGAATCGAAAGAAAGGGTGCGTTCGGCAATAAAAAATTCGGGATTCAATTTTCCAGTGCATAAGATTACAGTTAATTTAGCACCTGCAAATGTTAAAAAAGCAGGGCCACTTTTTGATTTACCAATATCTCTTGCGATACTTGTTTCAACAAAACAGTTGATTTCAACAAAACTAAAAGATTTTGTTATTATAGGCGAGCTTGGACTTGATGGAAAAATTAAAGCGGTTCAAGGGGTTTTGCCAATTTTAATTTCAGCAAGAGAACTTGGCTATAAAAAATTTATCATACCAAAAGAAAATGAAAGCGAAGCAAGTTTTATTGATGGCATTGAAGTTTATGCTCTTTCAAGTTTGGTTGACGCAGTTGCTTTTTTAATGGGTACAATTTCTTTTGAATCGGTTGCAAAAAGAGTTTGGACAAGTGAAGCATCTAATAAAATATATGAAAATTTCTCAAGAGTGAAGGGGCAAAAAATTGCAAAACGTGCTATTGAAATTGCGGTTAGTGGTGGACATAATATATTAATGGTTGGACCGCCAGGGGCAGGTAAAACAATGATTGCCAGATGTATTCCAGGTATCATGCCGGATTTGACTTTTGATGAAGCTTTAGAAATTACAAAAATTCATTCAATAGCTGGAACTCTTGATTTGAAAAAAGGTGTTATTAGTTCAAGACCATTTCGTTCTCCGCATCACACCGCTTCAACCGTTGCAATTACTGGTGGTGGCAGAGATGCAAAACCGGGGGAAGTGAGTCTGGCAAGTGATGGTGTTTTATTTTTAGATGAACTTCCTGAATATCAAAGAAGTACATTAGAAACCATGCGACAACCACTTGAAGATGGTATTATAACTGTCTCAAGGGCTACGGGCAGTTTTGAGTACCCTGCGAATTTTATGTTAGTTGCTTCAATGAATCCTTGTCCTTGTGGAAATTATGGTTCAAGAGAACTTGAGTGTACTTGTTCGCCATCACAAATTCAAAAATATTTAAAGAAAATTTCTGGCCCGCTTTTAGATAGGATAGATTTAAAAATAAATGTTGAAAGAGTTAAATTTAGCGAACTTTCTGAAAAATCTCAAGAAGAATCCAGTGAAGATATTAAGAAAAGAGTTGACAAAGCAAGACAAATTCAACATCAAAGATTTGCAGGAATAGCTGTTCGAACAAATGCAAAAATGACGTCTAAAATGGTAAATGAATATTGCAAATTAGATGAACAGAGTGAAAATCTGATGAAGATTGCGTTTGAAAAATATCATATTTCAGCTCGTGGTTATACAAGAATATTGAAAGTTGCAAGGACTATAGCAGACCTTGATGAGAGTGAAAATATTCAAATCAATCATTTGACTGAAGCTTTAGCTTATAGAAATATTGATAAATTTCAAATGTAGGAGAAGTTATGATAACAGAACAAGAATTGGTGTGTTTGTGGTTTGATTATAATGGTTATTCATTTTCTAAACTTGAAAGAATTTTGCGTGAATTTGACCAAATTGAAGCACTTTTTGATAAAAAATTACTAGAAAATGCGTTTTTTGAAAAAGATTTGGAACATATAAAACAAGAACTTTTAAATTTAGATAAAACGGAATTTTTAAGAAAAATTGAAGATGAATTATATAAAAATGATGTTATGGTAGTAACATATGTTTCAAAAGATTATCCTGAGAAACTCAAAGTTATTGATGACCCACCACTCGTGCTATATGCAAAAGGCGATGTGAGTTTACTATCAAAAAAATCTATTTCCATTGTTGGCACAAGAAGTCCAAGTGAATATGGAAAACTTGTTTGCGAAAGGTTTACCAAAGAATTATCTCAGGCGGGGCTTGTTACAATCTCAGGGTTGGCTTATGGCATTGATACAATAGTTGCAGAATCAACTTTAGATGTGGGCGGAAAAACGATAGCAGTTTTGGCTGGTGGCCTTGATTCAATTTATCCTGCATCTAATACAAATTTAGCTAATCAAATTATAAAAAATGGTTTGCTTCTTTCAGAACTTCGTCCAGGAATGAAACCGGCTAATTACACATTTATTCAACGTAATAGAATTGTGTCGGCCTTGAGTTTGGGAACTTTGATTGTTGAAGCGGGAAAAAGAAGTGGAACAATGGCAACAGCCAGGTTTGCTATCGAGCAATCAAGAGAATTGTTTGTTGTTCCTGGAAATATTTATTCAAGCAAAAGTGAAGGTACAAACAACTTAATAGATGAAATGCCGGACACTTTCACAATATCGCCGGATAGGATTTTATCTAGATTAAAGATAAAGAAAAAAACATCACAGAAGCAAACTGTGCAGGTTGGGTTTGAAAATAATGCAATACTTTTTGCATTGGATAGTGGAGAAAAATCTTTTGATGAACTATCTGATTTAACAAATATGAAACCAGCAGAGTTATCAAGCGAATTAATAAAAATGGAAATGCTTGATTTAATCAAGGTTGGTGATGACGGACTTTATTATAAAAAGTAAATAATTTGATAAAATGACTCGTTTAGATTTATGTGAGTGGTTTTTAATTTTAACAAAATTATAGAAAAAACAACAATATATGACGACTTAAAAATTTTAGACAAAGTATAACATTTGACAAACTTTATTTGGGTGTGTTAAAGTTGTGTGTAATGTGCAAAGGAGAAATCTATGGAAAACAAAACGATAATGTTTGAAACGGATAGATTGATTTTGAGAAGAATGGAACTAAGTGATGCTGAAGACATGTACAAGAACTATTGTTCAAACGATAATGTTTCAAAGTATGTTTATTGGAATACTCATAAGTCGCTTGAAGATACAAAATCTTACATTAATAATGTAGCAATTCCAGAGTATAATGAAGAATATAATCTAAAATGGGTGCTTGTTTTAAAAGAAACAAACGAGGTCATTGGTTGTATTGATGCTCATAAGGCTGATTTGAATAGAAAATCAATTATGCTTGGTTGGTGCTTGTCTGAAAAATATTGGGGTCAGGGTTTGATGCCAGAAGCGGGCAGAGTTGTTCGTGATTATTTATTTAGTTTAGGTTTTGTTCGTCTTTGGGCATATCATAATACCGAAAATCCAAAAAGTGGCAGAGTTATGGAAAAAATCGGTATGACTCATGAAGGAACTTTGCGAAAATCTGATTTAGATAATAAAGGAAATTTGATTGACTGCGATTATTGGTCAATAATAAAAGAATAGTAATTCAAAATAAATTTAGGAGATTTTATGAAACTCGTTTTAATAGAAGGTCCTGGTAAAAGGGAAAGTGTACAACATTATTTGGGTAGTGAATATAAAGTTATGCCAACATTTGGTCATTGTAGAGACTTGCCAGAAAAAACACTTGGTGTAAATGTAAATAATAACTTTGAGCCTGAGTATGTTGTTGTTCCTGACCATAAAAAGTATGTTGATGATATTAAAAGGGAAATGAAAAAAGCCGAAAAAGTATATTTTGCAAGCGACCCTGACCGTGAAGGGGAAGCTATTGCTTGGCATATGTGTCATCTTCTTGGAATTGACCCGAATGAAGCTAACAGAATTACATACAACGAAATTTCTGAAACAGCTGTTAATGAAGCTATTAAAAATCCAAGAGCTATTGATACAAAACTAGTTGATGCTCAGCAAGCAAGACGAATACTCGACAGACTTGTGGGTTACAAAATTTCGCCAATTCTTTGCAAAAAAATTCAAAATAAACTTTCAGCTGGTCGTGTACAATCTGTAACACTAAGGCTTGTTGTTGATAGAGAAAGAGAAATCTTAAATTTTAAGCCTGAAGAATATTGGACACTTCAAGTTATCTTAAACAAAACTGATGGTTCAAAAGAAACTTTTAAAGCAACCTTAAATCTTGGCAAAGATAAAACAGTTAAGTCTAAAGAAGAAATGGATAAAATTCTAGAAACTATTAAAGATAAAGAATTTGTTGCAACTAATGTTAAAAAATCCGTTACAAAATCTTCGCCATCTGCTCCGTTTACAACTTCAACTATGCAACAAGAAGCGTTAAATAAACTTGGCATGAGCTTGAAAACAACTTCATCAATCGCTCAAGTTTTGTATGAAGGTGTTGAAATTCCAGGTCGTGGCAAACAACCACTTGTAACTTACATCAGAACTGACTCAACTCGTATTGCCCCTGAAGCTCAAGCAAAAGCAAAGGCATTTATTAAACAAAATTATGGCGATAAATATGCCTTAGAAAAACCAAGATTTTTCAAAAATAAAAAAGATGCTCAAGATGCCCACGAAGCAATTCGTCCAATCTCTCTTGATAAACGTCCAGAAGACTTAAAAGACAAAATTAAGAAAGATGAATATAGACTTTACAAACTTATTTATGATAGATTTTTAGCAAGTCAAATGGCAGATGCAACTTACAATTCACTTACAGTTGATTTGGAGTGCGAAAAATATAAATTCAAAACTACTGGCAAAAGTTTGATTTTTGAAGGTTATACAGCACTTTATAATAATCAACCAGCCGAAGATGAGAATGATGAAACTTCAGCAAAGCTTCCAAATATTGAAAAAGGCGATACATTTATTCAAAAAGAAGTTAAGCCTGAACAAAAATGGACAAAACCACCTGCAAGATACACAGAAGCAAGTCTTGTTAAGGCTATGGAAGAAAAAGGCATTGGTAGACCTTCTACCTACACTCAATCAGTAACAACGTTATTTAATCGAAACTATGTTGAAAAAGAAGGCAAAGCAATCAAACCAACGGAGCTTGGAAACATTGTTGTTGATATGCTTATTAAATTCTTCCCAAATATTATGGACATTAAATTTACAGCTGAAATGGAAGATAATCTAGATGATATTGAATATGATGGCAAGGATTGGCATAAGGTTTTGCAAGAATTTTACTATGATTTTGATGCGTGTGTAAAGCAAGCAATGAGCGATGGAACAAAGGCGAAAATTCCTGATGAACCAACAGACGAAATTTGTGAAAAATGTGGTTCTAAAATGGTTATTAGAGTTGGCAAATTTGGCAAATTCTTAGCTTGCCCTAACTATCCAACATGCAAAAATGCTAAGCCTTTAGAAGAAAGCAAAAAAGTAGTTGCAAAATGCCCAAAATGCGGTAAAGATGTAGTACAAAAGAAATCTAAACGTGGCAAGATTTTCTATTCTTGTGTTGGTTATCCTGAATGCGACTATTCAGCTTGGAATATCCCAGCGAATGAAAAATGTCCAAATTGTGGCGAAGAAATGATTGTAAAACTATACAAAAACATGAAAGTTATTTTATGTGGTAAATGCAATTACTCAAGACGTGAAAAAATTGAAAAACAAGATAGTGAAACAACTGAAAATGTTGAAGCTATAGATGAAATAGATATTTTAAATAAATTAGATGAACAAAATGAATAAGGTTAATGTTATAGGATTAGGTCTAGCTGGTTCGGAAGCAACTTATCAGCTAGCAAAGCGTGGAATTTTGGTTGATGCTTATGAAATGAAGCCAACCAAATTTTCTGATGCTCATTCAAGTTCAAACTTTGCGGAGATTGTGTGCTCAAATTCTTTTAAAAGTGATTTGCTTTCAACTGCTTCTGGGTGTCTAAAGGCGGAATTAAGAGAACTTGATAGTTTTATTTTAAAGTGTGCAGATAAAACAAAAGTTCCAGCAGGTTCAGCATTGGCTGTGGATAGAGACAAATTTTCAGAGATAGTAACGAATGAATTAAAACAATTAAAAAATGTTAATATTCATATTGGAGAAATAACAAAAATAGATTTATCTATTCCAACAATAATTGCCACAGGTCCGCTAACCAGCGATGGTTTATCTAAGGAGCTTCAAAATCTTTTGGGCGAAGATAATTTACATTTCTATGATGCTTCAGCTCCAATTATAGATGGAAAAACTATTGATAAAACAAAAACTTTTACTGCTGGAAGATACGGCAAAGGCGAAAGTGATTATGTTAATATGCCAATGAATAAGCAAGAGTATTATGGTTTTGTCAAAGAACTCGTTAATGCTGAAAAAACTGAGCTTCATGAATTTGAGAAAAAAGAAATATTTGATGGCTGTATGCCCATTGAAGTTATGGCATCACGTGGAGAAGATACTTTGCGTTTTGGACCGCTTCGTCCAGTAGGTCTTCGTGATAATGATGGAAATAAACCGTTTGCAGTGGTTCAACTTAGACGGGAAAGCACTGAAAGTGAACTTTATAATATTGTTGGTTTCCAAACTAACTTAAAATGGGGCGAACAAAAACGTGTGTTTTCTATGATACCTGCACTTAAAAATGCTGAATTTGTAAAGTTTGGTGTAATGCATAGAAATAGTTATATTTGCAGTCCAAGGTACATTAATTTTGATTTTAGCTTAAAGAATAACCCAAATATTTTTATAGCAGGTCAGCTTTCTGGAGTTGAAGGATATATGGAAAGTACCGCTAGCGGACTTGTTGCTGGTATTGCCATGGCTATGAAAATTAAAGAAAAAACTCTTGCTAAATTTCCAAAAACAACTATAATTGGTGCTATAACTAATTATTTGGTTAGTGCAGAGCCTGATAGTTTTCAACCAATGAATGCAAATTTTGGAATTTTGCCACCACTTGATAAGGTTATAAAAGATAAAACTTTGAAAAAAGAAGAATATTCAAATCGTGCGATTAACGATTTGAGAGAATATAAGGAGATTAATAATTATGAATTTTAGGGGAACAACCATTATTGGTGTAAAGAAAGATGGGAAAATTGTTCTTGCTGGAGATGGTCAAGTAACTGCAGGCGAACACACAATTTTTAAAGGTAATGCAAGAAAAGTAAGAAGAATTTTCAATGATAAAGTTGTGATTGGATTTGCAGGTTCTACAGCTGATGCTTTTAACCTTTCAGAACACTTTGAAAAAATGCTTGAAAAGTATTCAGGAAATCTTGAACGTGCTGCCGTTGAACTTGCTCTTTTGTGGCGTAGTGATAAAGGTATTCGCCAATTAGATGCAATGATGATTGTTGCTGACCGTGAACAACTTTTAATCATTTCCGGAAATGGCGATGTATTTGAGCCAGAAGGTGGTGTATGTGCCATTGGTTCAGGTGGTAACTATGCTCTTTCTGCTGGAAAAGCATTACTTGAAAACACTAATTTAACCGCAAAAGAGATTGCCGAAAAAGCAATGAAGATTGCGGGCGAGATTTGTGTGTATACAAATGATCATATAACAGTGGAGGAGGTGTAATATGAACGCTAGTTTATCACCAAAACAAATTGTAAGCGAGCTTGATAAATATATCATTGGTCAAGGGGAAGCTAAAAAAGCAGTTGCGATTGCTCTTAGAAATAGATACAGAAGAAGCAAACTTCCAGTTGATATTAGAGAAGAAATTACTCCAAAAAATATCATTATGCAAGGTCCAACAGGTGTTGGTAAAACTGAAATTGCAAGGAGACTTGCTAGACTTGTTAAAGCACCTTTTGTTAAGGTTGAAGCAACAAAGTTTACGGAAGTTGGCTATGTTGGACGTGATGTTGAATCAATCATTCGTGACTTGGCTGAAGCATCAGTAAGACTTGTTAAAAAAGAACGATTTGAAGAAGTGCGTGAAAAAGCTGAAAATGCAACACTTGATAGACTTGTTTTGGCTTTATATCAAGATTATAAAACCAAGCACCCTGAAATGACTGATGAGACTTTACGTGACCATATCATTGAAGATTTGAAATCACACAAGATTGACAATGAAATTGTTGAAGTTGAAGTGGTTGAAGATAATTCAAATTCTCCTATGCAAATGCTTGGTGGCGGTATGGGAATGGAAATTAATATTGGTGAAATGCTTGGTGGAATTTTGCCAAAGAAAAAGAAGAAAAAGCGTTTGGCTGTTGTTGATGCAATGCATATTTTCTTAAATGAAGAAAGTGAAAAACTTATTGATATGGACAATGTTTCAGCAGAAGCTGTTAGACGTGCAGAGCAAGACGGTATTGTGTTTATTGATGAAATTGATAAAATTACAAGTAAGTCTAGTTCGGGCTCTGGTCATGGTCCAGATGTTTCACGTGAAGGTGTGCAAAGAGACTTACTTCCAATCGTTGAAGGAAGTACTGTATCAACAAAATATGGACCAATTAGAACAGATTTCATTTTGTTTATTGCTGCAGGTGCTTTTCATATGTCAAAAATTGAAGATTTGATTCCAGAACTTCAAGGACGTTTCCCAACTATTGTTGCACTTGATAGTTTGAAGTATGAAGATTTTGTGAAGATTTTGCAAGACACACAAAATTCGCTTTTAGTTCAATATTCTTCACTATTAGATGTTGATAATATTAAGCTTAATTTCAAAAAGGACGGAATTGAAGAAATTGCAAGAATAGCAGTTTTGGCAAATGAAACAAATGAAAATATTGGTGCTAGAAGATTGCATTCTATTATGGAATCTTTGCTTGAAGATGTTTCATTCAATGCCACTGGAGACCACCCGGTTATTGAAATTAACATCGACAAAGCTTACGTTGATGAACATCTAAATAATATTTGCAAAAAGTTTGATTTAAGTAAATATATTCTGTAAAAGGGGGATAAGTTTATGTTAAATGCTGGAATTATGACCGCTGAAGAATTTGAAATAATTTTAAATTCTAAAGATATTTGTGTTTGTGATTTTTCTGCATCTTGGTGTATGCCTTGCAGAATGATGTCTCCAGTTATGGAAGATGTTTCAGAAAAATATAAACGCAAGTATTTATTTTATCAAATTGATATTGATAGTGCAGAAGATTTGGCAGAAAAATATAATGTTGGATCAGTGCCAACTTTGATAGTTTTCAAAAAAGGAAAAGAAATTGGCAGAACTTCTGGTTTTATGGAAATGGAAGAAGTTGAGAAATTTTTGAATGATACAATTAGAAAAACAGGAGAATAACTCCTGTTTTTTTGTGCAAAAAAATTTATTAAACAACTGAGATTTTTATAAATTAACGCAAGATTTTTGCTAAAAATCTAAAAATTTAGCTAAATTTATTGTAATTTTTTAAAAAAATGCGTTTTTTGGGTGGAAATTTCACAAACCCTATTGATTTTTAATGATTATTATTATATAATTATTCTAGTCATATAAAAGGGGAAAAATAATGGAAGAAAAAATTTATTATTTAGACAATGCTAACACTTCATTTCTTTCTAGTGATGTTTATAGAAAAATTTTAGAGTGTTACACAAGATGTCAAGGAGACGAAAAAGCAGTTTACTTTTTTGGGGATAATTCAAGAGCGGAAATTTTGGACGCTAAAGATAAGGTTGCAAAAGCTATAGGAGCAAATCCAGAAGAAATTATTTTCACATCAGGTTTAGCTGAATCTAACAACTGGGCAATCAAAGGACTTGCACATGGCAACTCACAAAAAGGTAAACATATCATAACATCAGTTTTGGAAGATGAATCTATTTTAGATGCATGTCATGAACTTGAAGAAGAAGGTTTCAAAGTTACATATATTCCTGTTGATGAATTTGGTATTGTTGATTATGCTGAAATTATTAAATCTATTGGACCAGATACTTGTTTGATTTCAATTTCAATGGCGAGCAAGGAAGTTGGTTCGCTTCAACCAATCAGAGCTATTGCAGAACTTGCAAATCAAAATGGAGTAGTATTTCACACAGATGCATCTCAAGTTATTGGTGCAATAAATATTAGTGCAAAAGACCTTGGTGTTGATTGTATGTCAATTTCATCACAAACTGTTGGTGGACCAAAAGGTGTTGGTGCAATTTATTTAAAAGAAGGCACAAAAATCAACAAACTTATTTCAGGCGATAGCAAAAGTTTGAGAGCGGGAAGTTTAAATATCCCACTTATTGCAGGGTTTGGTCTTGCTATTCAAAATGCAACAACCGACCTTGACGAAAAAGTAAAAAATATAAGAGTTGTTAGAAAATATTTTCAAAAGCAACTTTCAGAAGCAGTACATAACATTGCTTTAAATGGTCACCCAATTCAAAGACTTGCAAATAATGCAAATATTATGTTTGAAGGTGCAGAAGCTGAAGCAGTTGTAGCATTGCTTAGCAAAGAAGGAGTTTGTGCATCAACTTGCACGGGTATTGAAAACGGAACTTTTTCGCCATCAAGAACGCTTATTTCTATGGGTAATAAACCAGAATACGTTAGATGTTGCGTTAGATTTACATTTGGTTTAGATTTCACAAAAGAAGATGTTGATGAAGTTGTTGAAATTATTAGAAAAGTCGTAAAGAAAGTTAGAAGTATCTCAGCTATCAGAATTTATAAGAATAAGGTGGAATTATAGTATGTATTCAAATCAAATTATGGAAGAATTTTATGATACCACAAACTTTGGAGCACTTCGTGGTGCAACAAGTGTTGGTAAAGTCGTTTGTGAAGAAGGCGATGAAATTATCAAAATATTCATTATCGTTAAAGACAATAAAATTGTTGAAGCTGAATATCAAACATTCGGTGGAGTTGTTGCAATAGCTTTAACTAGCTTTGCAAATAAATACCTTTTAGGGAAAACCATTAACGATGCAAGAAAACTTACAGTTAATGATATAATTTCAATGGCTGGAGAGATTCCTGAAAATAGAATGTATCTAGCACACGCAGTTGTTGCTTGTGCAAGACTTGCTCTTGACAATATCGGCAAAAAGGGTGCAAAAGGCGAAGAATAATTTTTGTCTTGCAAAATATTAAAATAAATAAAAGTAAGTAGTTTTTCACATTTAAGTGGGTTAACTACTTACTTTTTTCTTGCATAAATTATTGTGATGATTGGTGTTTTAGTGTTTGTTTTTCAAGTTTTTTGTAACAATCATAGCACATGGCTTTGTATTTGTCATCTCCGCCAATTTCAATAACTGAACCTTTTGTGACTAAAAGCCCGTTTTTAAATCTTGCATTAATGGTTGCCTTTCTTCCGCATGCACAAATTGCTTTGAGTTCAGTTAAAGAATCCGCAATTTCTAGAAGTCGTTTGCTACCAGGGAAAAGCTTAGTTCTGAAATCCGTTTTTAAGCCATAACACAAAACTGGAACGAATTTTGTTAGTTCTTTTAGTTCATCAATTTGAGTGCTTGTGCAAAATTGACATTCATCAACAATAATAACCCCAATGTTTTCTTTTTTGTGTTTGTTGAATAGTGTAATTAGGTTTTGTTTTTTTGGAAATGCAATAGCTTCCGATTCAAGACCAATTCTGCTTTTTACAATAGACTTGTTTTCATGGTCATCTCTGTTGTCAATGCTAGGTTTTATTAGCAAAACATTATAGCCTTGTTGTTCATAGTTGAATTTTGTCATAAGTGCTTGAGCAGATTTTGAGCAACCCATAACACCATATTTAAAATAAAGTTTAAAAGACATAATTTTCTCCTGCATTTATTCTAAGTTGCGATAAATAAATTGTCAATTTTTGCCATAAATTAAATTATTTTTAAGCAAATTGTATAAATTTAAAGAAAATGTAACAAACTACAAGCAAGGGGGTTAGATATGGAAAATTTTTGTAAAGGCATCGCTTTAGGAATGATTACGGGTTTGGTTGTTGGCGGAATTGTGGTTGCCAAAAATAAAAAATTATCAAATAAATTAAGAGAAGGGTTAACAACTGCAGAAGGTAAAATTAAGGAAGTTAAGGAAAGTATTGAAGAAAAGATTGAGCAAAATTCGAATTGTACTTGCCCGCAGAATGGTTCTTGTCAAAACCAAAATTACAGTCATGAAGACGATGATTTTAGGTATGATTCTCAAAAAAATAATTTTTCTAAAAAGAATAAAAATGATTAGACAATAAATTTAATTTATGTTATTATGAATTTGTAAAATTGTTGCAGGAGAGTGTATGAAAATTTTAGCACTAGATATTGGGACTGTTAGAATTGGTATTGCAACGTCTGATATTATGGAGATCATTGCGTCTGCTTATGAAACATATAGACGTAAAAACCTTTCTGAAGATGTTAAATACATTGCTAAATTGGTTTCAAATTTAAGTGTTGGAGAAATTGTCATAGGCTTACCGCTCAAGCTTGATGGAACTGCTGGGCAAAGTGTTGAGATGGCTAAAACTTTTGGTGCAGAACTTGAAAAGATAGTTTCATGTCCAATAATTTACCAAGATGAAAGACTCTCGACGGTTTCAGCTGAACGCATTTTGATTGAATCAGGAATGCGTAGAGAAAAAAGAAAAGACAAGATTGATAGTGTTGCTGCAACGATAATACTGCAAACATACCTAGACAAAAAAAGTTTTAAAAAGGGTAGTTTGACATAAATTAATAAATAGGAGAGAAAAATTATGGCAGATGAAGAAAAGGTAAAAAATCTTCCTGAATCAATGGAGCATATGGAAGACGATGATGACGATGTTGTTACATTGCTTTCAGCAAATGGTGAAGAAATTGATTTTGTTGAAATCGCAGGTATCGCTTACAAGGGTTCTTTCTATGCAATTTTGCAACCAGTGGAACTTCTTGAAGGTATGGACGATGATGAAGCATTAGTATTCAAAGTATCAAGGGGTAAAGATGGCGAAGACAAGTTTGAAATCGAACTTGATGATTCAGTTATTGATGCCGTATTTGCAGAATACAACAAACTTTATGAAGATGCTCACAGTGGCGACAATAAATAGTTTGTAATGTTTTTGGATTATTGATTTTAATGACCAAATAAAAAGGTAACCTTAACCAAGTTAGGGTTGCCTTTTCTTTTTTGTTTTTATAGATTTCACATCGCTCGAAATGACACGAAATAAATACACACTGAAACAAATCAACGACAAAGTCTTGCAACTTGGATAAGAATGCTTTGTGCTCTGTCATCTCGACCGTATTGGAGAGATTTCTTAGAAAATAACAACTTTATTATTAATAATTTTATTATTTTACTTGATTTTGGCAAAATTCTATGTTAAAATCTTGATATCACACATTTGTGGTGATGTTTTTTGGTGTTGCATAAAATTAAATTTTTCATGGTTTTGTGTTCCAAAAACAGTTGACCCACAAAGAGGGATAAACAAGAAGGAGAAAAAATTATGGCAGTTGTATCTATGAAACAACTACTCGAGGCTGGTGTTCATTTTGGTCACCCAACAAGAAAATGGAATCCAAAAATGAAAAAATACATTTTTACTGCAAGAAATGATATTTATATCCTTGACCTTGAAAAAACAGTTACTTTAATTGACGAAGCATATGCTTTTGTTAAATCAGTTGTTGAAGCTGGTGGTAACATTTTGTTTGTTGGTACTAAAAAACAAGCAAAAGATGCAGTTATTGAAGAAGCTCAAAGAGCAGGAATGTTCTATATGGGCAACCGTTGGTTAGGTGGTACACTTACTAACTTTAAAACTATTCGTTCAAGAGTAGACAGACTTACAAAATTAAATCAAATGGAACAAACTGGTGAATTTGACCTTTTACCTAAGAAAGAAGTTTTAGGTTTGAAGGCTGAAAGAGACAAGCTTGAAGAAAACCTTGGCGGTATCAAAGAAATGAGAAGCCTTCCATCAGCACTATTTGTTGTTGACCCAGGAAAAGAATATATTGCAGTTCGTGAAGCAAAATCTCTTGGAATTCCTATTGTTGCACTTGTTGATACAAATTGTGACCCAGATGACGTTGATTATGTTATTCCTGGAAATGATGATGCAATCAGAGCCGTTAAACTTATTGCTGGTGCTATGGCTGATGCTTGTATCGAAGCAAGAGAAGGCGAAGAAGGTTTAGCTAGAATTAAAGCCGCTGAAGCTGCTGCAAGGGGCGAAACACTTGAAGAAACTCAAGAAACAGAAGGAACTCAAGAAGAAGTTGAAGCTCAAGTAGAAGAAAATGCTGAAAACAAAGATTAATTTTAAACAAAAGGAGATATTATTATGTCAATGATGACTGATATTACAACACTTAGAGAGCAAACCGGTGCTGGTATGCTCGATTGTAAAAATGCTCTAACAGAGTGCGGTGGAGATATGAATAAAGCTGCAGACTGGCTTAGAGAAAAGGGAATCGCTAAGGCAGCTAAAAAACAATCAAGAATTGCTGCTGAAGGTTCAGTTTTCCTTTATAACCACATGGGTGGTAAAATTGGTGTTATGCTTGAACTTAACTGTGAAACTGACTTTGTTGCTAAAAATGAAGATTTCCAAACACTTGGTCACGATATTTGTTTGCATATTGCTGCAAATGCTCCAAAATATGTTTCAGCTGAAGAAGTTGATGCAAGCGAACTTGAAAAAGAAAAAGAAATTTTAAGAGCACAAGTTATCAACGAAGGCAAGCCAGAAGCTATGGCTGACAAAATCGTTGAAGGCAAAATTAAAAAGTATTACAAAGATGTTTGTTTACTTGAACAAGATTTTGTTAAAAATCCTGATATCACAATCAATCAACTTGTTTCAGACTACACACTTAAAATTGGTGAAAAAATCTCTGTTAGAAGATTTGCTCGTTTTGTAATGGGCGAAGGTATTGAAAAGAGAACTGACAACCTTGCAGAAGAAGTTGAAAAACAAATGAAAGGCGAATAATTAAATTAAAAACACGGAAGAAACCAATCAAGGCAACTGCCGTGTTTTTTTATGCATGTTTTTCGTGAAACATTGTTGAGTAATTTCTTAAATGATGTCGAGTTTTATTTATTATATTTCTTAACCCTAGGTTTATTTGGTGGCGAAATTACAAGGAAAGTGTTTGTTTTTATTCATAATTTTTGATGTGTTTTTTATGCTAAAAAAAATTTTTTTTTGCATAAAATATATTGACATCGCCCCCCCCCCAAGTGATAAACTGAAATCAATAAAATAAAAGGAGAATAATATGAAAAAGAATAAACTTAAGGCATTTTTGCTTGCAATTTGCATTGCTTTGCCAACAATGTTTGCTTTAACGGCTTGCGGTCACAAACATAAATACAGTGAAGACTGGTCAACCGATGCAACAAGCCACTGGCATGCATGCACTAGTAAGGATTGCAAAGAAACAAAAGATAGTGCAGAACATACGTTTGAGGCAACTAATACTACAGAAACGACTCATAAATTAAAATGCAGTGTTTGTGGTTACGAGCAAGCTGAGACAGCACATACATTTGCTCAAAATCATAATGATACAAAACACTGGCAAGAATGCAGTTGTGGTTATAAAAAGGACGAGATAATTCATACATTAACAAACACAGCTGATGGCACTTACACTCATAAAATGGGTTGCGTTGATTGCGGTTATATCGCTGAAGAAGAAGCACACTCTTATGAAAGTGATTCTGAAACAAACTGCGATGTTTGTCTTCACGAAAGAAACGAAGCAACATTAGCATTTAAAACTGGGACATATACTTTCACTTATGATGGTTCAGCCCACGCATTTGATAAATCAAGTTTAGTGCAGACTAATGTTTCGCTTGACGAAGTTGTTGTTGAGTATAGTGCAACACATGACAATCCAGTTTGGACAACAGATATTCCAGTTAATGCTGGAACTTATTATATAAGATTGACTGTTGAAGCAAATGGAGATCACACAGGACTTACAATAAACAGTCTAGAAGACCAAAGTAAGGCTATAAATATTAACAAAAAAGTTATTTCATTAACTAATGTCGTAATGGTTTATAATGCATCGGAATTAAATACAAATACTAGCCAAAAATCTTTAACACTAACATCTGCAGATGTTGAAGGTTTGTGTGGTTCGGATACATTGCAAGCAAAATTGTATAAACAATCTGGAACTAATACTTTTAGTGAAGGTGAAGAATGGGTTGTTGAAGAATTGCAGAAACAAGATCATGCTTCTAAGTATGTTGGTATACAGGCTTCAGGCAATTATAAATTTGACACTACAACTACCGGTAAACTTTATGTTGCAAAAGACACAACTCTCAGCGGAGAAGGAACTTCAATAAGTCCATACATTTATACGGCAGAAGCAACGATTGCACAACATGGTATTGTTTATTATTCTGCATCTAGACAAAGAACAAATGGTATTCGTCATGCTATTAATTTTGATGTAGAATTAAGTGATAGCAATGCAGAAATTGTTGATGTTTTCACAAAAAGTAATGGATTCAGTGCTACACTTGTTGCTGATGGAACATTGGTTGTTTATGGTGGTGCAGGCAATCCAACGGTTTATATTGGTGTTAAGTATAGCGGTTCAGATGCAAACAAAGCAGTCTCTCTCACATTAACTCAAAATAGTTCGACAACAACCATATCATCTACAGATTATTGGAGCAATGCTCTTAATTTCGCAGGTTCAAGCAGAGTGCATATTAGCCTTAAAAAAGATGGCAGTGTTTTAGAAGAATGTAAATATGATAGAGATAATAGAAAATATTACAAAAACAATCAAGGCACAGAAGTATATTATGATATGGGTGCCATTGCCGGTTGTTATACATACACAAAAACTGATGGTGGTAATTGGACGAGAACGACAACATCTTATGATTCAATAAATGAAGCGGATTTAGCAGGATACGATGGAACTAAGTTTAGTAGTGCTTGGTTAGGTTCTTTTGTATCGATATTTGATTTATTTACATTTTCAAATGAAGACCAAATGTATCATTTAGAGTCATATACTGTTGGCGAAGATGATGTAACCTATACTGATATTGCACTTAAATTTGAAAACAATAAACTGGTTTATGCTGAATATAAAACAGTTGACGATGCAAGTGTAGAAAAACATACAATTGAAGTGGAATATCCAGAAATTGTAAATATTAGTTTCCCAACTAATTATACGACTGCTTAACTTTAGAAAATTTATCTGCAGGTATATATTACATTGGATTCAGACCTAATGAAGGATATGAAAATAGTACTGGTAATATTAGTTTAGAGTTTGTGCAAGGTACTGCAGGTGGCGTAGACTAAAAAATAAGAAACATAAACAAAAGTCGCGGGGGGTAACCCCTGCGATTTTTGTTGTAAAAAAATATGGTAAACTGTTAGGTGTAAGTATAGTATAATGGAAATTTCCCCATGTGGCACTGACGTGTCTTATTTGAAATGATACGAAAGAAGGAAATGGGGTTGTTAAGCTTGGGGTAGGATTTCTTTATTTGTTGCATTTTAATAAATAATAAAAATAAATTCGCATTTAAACACTTGATAATTGTAAAAAAATCTTGTATTATTAATGATGTATAAAAGGAGATTTTTATGAATTACGAAAACGAAAATGTAGAAATGATATTTATTGAGTTTGAAGAAGAACTTGCAAAGGCTATTAAGCACTATGAAACTGAGCTTTCAGCTGTTCGTGCAGGTCGTGCTAATCCACATATTTTGGACAAAATTTTGGTTGATTATTATGGAACACCAACACCTATTCAACACATGGCAAACGTTTCAGTTCCTGAAGCAAGACAACTTTTAATCTCGCCTTGGGATATAACAAATGTCAAAAATATTTCAAAGGCAATTTTGGCGTCTGACCTAGGGCTTACACCAACTGATGATGGCAGGGTTATTAGATTAAATTTTCCAATGCTTACTGAAGAAAGACGTAGAGAGCTTGTTAAACAAACCAAAAAACTTGTTGAAGATACTAAAGTTATTTGCAGAAATGCTCGCCGTGATGCGATTGAAGAACTTAAAAAGCTTAAAAAAGATGGCGATATAACTGAAGATGCTGAAAGTTCTTATGAAAAAGAAGTTCAAAAGATTTTAGACGAAAAATCTGCTAAGATTGACAAACTTATGGACGAGAAAGAAAAAGAAATTATGCAGGTTTAATATGAAATTTAATTCTTTAATTGGATTAGAAGAATCAAAAGCCAGACAATTTTTATTGAAAAATGGCTATAATAATATAGAAACAATAATAAATTCAAAGAATAACGAAAAATGTGACACGCTTGTGGTTTGTGCGGTTCGTGAAAGTGAATCCAAAATTACTCTTGTTTGTGGTGAGTTTTGTTTGAATATAAAGGGGTAGTAATGTTTTTTAAGAAAAAAAGACACAAGGTAGATATGGATAATTTACCAAAACATTTAGCTTTTATTTGTGATGGCAATAGACGTTGGGCAAGAAATAGGGGTCTTCCAACTCTCTTAGGTCACAAAGAAGGTGTTGAAGCTATTAAAAGAGTGGTTAGGCGTGGTGCAGAACTTAAAATTGAAAATTTGACATTTTTCTGTTTTTCTACTGAGAATTTTAATAGAAGCAAAGAAGAAGTTGATTATCTTTTTGACTTGTTTAGGGATTTAATAAAGCTTAAGCAAGACTTTTTGAAAGATGGTTATAGATTTCATCATACTGGCGACAGGTCACTTCTTTCTAAAGATATTCTAGATATTATTGATGAAATGGAAAGGGATACTGCTGGTGGCACAACTGGTACAATTAACATTGCTTTGGCTTATGGCGGAAGAAATGATATTGTTAATGCCACAAAACGTATTATAAAAGAAAAAGTTAAGCCAGAAGATATAACCGAAGAAAGTTTTAAAAACTATTTAACAACCGGTGATATGCCAGATGTTGACCTTTTGGTTAGAACAAGTGGAGAACAAAGAATTTCAGGCTTTATGCTTTATAATATGGCTTATGCTGAGTTTTATTTTGTAAAAAAACATTGGCCAGCATTTAGAGGCAGTGATTTGGACGAATGTATTGCTGAGTTTCAAGGCAGACATAGAAGATTTGGAAAATAGGGGTTACTTATGAAAAAAAGATTACCTACAAGTATTGCAATTTTGATTTTTACAGTTGGTTTTGTTTTGCTTAGACAATTTAGTTTATGGCTTTTTGATGCATTTTCACTTGTAATTATGCTTGGAGCTAGTGTAGAGATTATTTTAGCTCACAAAAAGCAGGAAAAAACTGTTGATAAACTTGTCTTATTGCTCGTGCCAATATGTGAGTTTCTAATTTTTGGCTTTGTTGAAGGTAATCTTATTATTTTGCTTGAATTAAGCTTGGTTATTATATCTGTTTTATATCTTTTGACTTATGAAATTATTTTATACGGCAAAAATCGAAAGATAAATGAAACAAAAGACACTGCTGAAGTTAATGCTCATTTATTTGAGAGGACGAAAAATACAATGATGGCGATAGCTTATCCAATGTTGCCATTATCCTTTTTGTTTGTTTTAAATCACTTGGGTTACCAGCTGGGATATTTGGCGATAGTAATGATTTTTGCAGTGGCAATGATGACTGATACATTTGCTTATCTCGTTGGTTCTGCTTGGGGTAAGAGAAGATTTATTCCAGAAGTTTCGCCTAAAAAATCAATAGCTGGTGTGTTTGGCGGTTTTTTTGGTGGAATTGTTGGTGTAGGACTAGTTTTTGTATTTTTCTATTTCACAAAATGGTTTGATATTTTAAATGTAACTAGTTTAACAAATTCAATCGTTGCATTTGCGATAATTGGAGTTATTGGGTCACTAGCAAACCAACTTGGAGATTTGGTTGCTTCGGCTTACAAAAGAAAAGTTGGAATTAAAGACTTTTCAAACATTTTTCCTGGGCATGGCGGATTTATGGATAGGGTCGATGGAATGATGTTTGTGTCAGTCGTTGTTTATATAGTTCTATCATTCTTTTTTGTATAAATTTTAGTTTTTATCATAAAATTGATTAAGGAGAAATTATGACAACCTTTTTGTATATTTTGCTGGCACTTGTGGTTTTGCTAGTTTTAATTACTGTTCATGAATTTGGACATTATATTGCCGGCAAGATTTTTGGGTTTAAAATCAACGAATTTTCTATTGGTTTTGGACCAGCTATTTATAAAAAGACAAAAAAAGACGGCGAAATTTTTGCAGTTCGTGCACTTCCACTTGGTGGTTATTGTGCTTTTGAAGGCGAAGATGAAGATGGTAAAGATAAGCCGGGTGCATTCAATACTCAGCCTGCATGGAAAAGGTTGATTGTGTTGCTTGCAGGTGTAACGTTTAACTTTTTATTTGGTATTTTAACCGCTGTGATTTATTTGCTTGTTAGCGGATATTCGACAACTTGCGTTGTTAAAACTGTTAAAACTAACACAACTGAATGTATGGGTTTTGAAAAGGGGGATATTGTTATATCTGCTGATGGAAAAACTATTGAAGCTTACAGGTCATTTGCGTCAATTCTTTCTAAGATTGAAAACGATAAAGAGTTTACAGTAACGGTTGAGCGTAATGGCGAAATTGTAGAAATTGTAACAAAAAAACAAGAATTTCCTGCATATTGTTTCTTGCCTAGGTCTCAAGATTTTGAAGGCAAGTTGTTTACAAAAGTTGAAGGTATTGTAACCGAGATTAATATAAATGATTTTGAAGACAACTTAATGAAAATTGAGACAAAAGAAGATTTAAAGACTTATCTTAACACAATTTTCGATACACAAGAAAAAGCAGAAGAAGGCAATATTGAAAATTCTTATGGCAGTCAAGTTGATAGTTTAACCGAAGTGTCTGAAGAACTTGGATATGCAAAAATTGTTGTTGCAAGTTCCGGTTATGGCACGGGTGTGATACAAACTTATGTTGCACAAAAATACAGTTTTTTTGAAGCAGTTGCAAAAGCTTGGCCATTCTGTTTCTACCTTTGTGGTTTGATTTTATCTGCTCTTGGTGGCTTGTTTACTGGAGCTACAGCACTCAAAGATATGGGTGGAACTATTACTGCTGTGTCACAAATTGCAGAAGTAAGTCAAATGGGTATTGATTACTTCTTGTTATTACTTCCACTTCTTGGCATGAATTTAGCATTATTTAATATTTTGCCAATACCTTCGCTTGACGGTGCAAGAGCGGTGTTTGTGTTAATTGAGATGATTTTCAAGAAACCTGTTCCACGCAAAATTGAAGGCTGGATTCACACTGTTGGTTTGTTTATCCTTTTGGGGTTAGTTGTATTTTTTGATATTTATCATTTCGCAGTTTCGGCAAGGTTGTTATTGTAGTATGGAAAAATTCATTGAAGAAATTAACAAATGTTCAGAAAATAAATATGAGTTTATGCTCGGATCTGCACTTTTAAATAAAAGTGCGGATTTTTGTGTGGTTGAAATTCTTTATAAAGATGGGATAATGTTAAATTTTGCTGATAAAAAGAAAATTGAAAATTATGCAATTTCTATTCTACCGAAAGAATATGTTTACGAGTTTAATTTTGTGAAAAGATACATAAATGAAGACAGAATTTTAGATGATACAAAAATTTTTTTATCTAAAAATTTTCCATCAATTTCAAACAAAATAGAAAAAGTTACTTTGGAAAATAATAAATTTTCAATCCTAATTAAAGTTGACGAATTATCTTTTGGACATGCTGTTGAACGCAGGGTTGATGCGGAAATAGAGAACTTTTTAAAACAACAATATGAAAACTTTGACTATAGTTGCAAGTTTGAAAAAGGTCAGGTTTATGTTGAAGATGAAAGGGAAGAACTAATTAAAAATTATCATGAAGAATCGCAAGATATTTATGCTAATCGCAAGATTGAATTTTTTGATGTTGTTCCACTTGTTGGCGAGTTTCAAGAAGGCGAAAAGGCTGATTATATCAAGGATAAAACCATGCCAGAAGACCAAATAATTGTTTGTGGAACTATTGATTCTATACAAGAAAAAGTTATAAAAAGAAAACCAAAGGCAAATAAAGCAGAAGAATCAAATGAAACTCAAGAAGTGCGAAAAGATGAAGAATCCAAAGAAACTAGCGAAAATAAAATAAGCGAAGAAAACAACCAATCTGACGCAGACGATAAAACAAAATATCAAAGAAAACTATACAAATTCTCATTATCGGATTTTACTGGAAGCATGAATTGTGTTTTCTTTTCGAATAAAGAAAATCAGGCGAAAATAGAAAAACTGGATAAAGGCTCGGTTATTGTAGTTCGTGGAACTTTGGAAGTTGACAATTATTCAGGTGGAAATACACTAAAGGTTAAAGATTTGGCATATTGTTCACTGCCTGACAATAAAACCGAATACATTGAATATCGCAAAGAAAAACCTTTTTATGAATTTGTTGAACCTGAAAAAATGGTTACTTTCACGCAAGATAATTTATTGAGTTTTAATACCGAAAAAGTTGTTCCAAAATTTTTACAAAACAAGACATTTGTTTGTTATGATTTTGAAACTACTGGACTCAGTTACGCTAAGGGAGATAGAATAATTGAAATTGGTGCAGTTAAAATCGAAGATGGCAAAATTACTCAAAAATTCATGAGTTTTGTCGACCCAGAAATGCATATTCCGGAAGAATCATCGGCAATTTCGGGTATTGTTGATAGCGATGTACAGGGTGCACCAACAGCTGATAAAGTTTTGCAGGATTTTTATAAATGGACTCGTGGAGCGATTATAATTGGTTATAATAACATAAATTTCGATAATTTGTTTTTAGTTGGTCAAGGGAAAGAATCCCGTTGGAATTTTGATAATGAAACTGATGATGTGTATAAATGGGCACAAAAATATGTTCGTGGTGCAAAAAATTATAAGCTTAAAACAATAGCTGATAAGCTCGGCGTTACACTTGATAATGCACACCGTGCGGTGTATGATGCATTGGCTACGGCAGAAGTTTTTATAAAAATACAAGAAATCTATCAAAAAGACATAGAAAATTCGCTAAATTCGTGAATTTTTTAACTATAGTACTTGCAAAATGTATTATTTTTGATTATACTATAAGTAGATTATAGCTTGACTATGGGGAGTGGCAAATGCCACTCCTAAAATTTTGTTAAAAAGGAGATAGCTAATGTCTAAAATTTCTGAAAAAGTAGAAGAATTTATTACTCCAATTATTGAAGGTTTAGATAAACAAATCGAAATTGTTGAAGTTGAATTTGCAAAAAAACACAATGGAGATAACTTAACGATTTTTATTGATAAACCAAATGGTGTAAACATTGAAGATTGCGAACTTGTGCATAACGCAATCAACGAGCCACTTGACACTTTAGACCCAACCGAAGGCAAGACATACACCTTGAATGTTTCAAGCCCTGGAATTGACAGACCTATTATAACAGATAAGGATTTTGCAAGAAATATTGGCGAAGAATTGGAAATAAAATTATTTCAGCCTATTCAAAAAAAGAAGAACTTAGTTGGTAAACTTATAGCATTTAACAAAGAAAGTATTATACTTGAAATTAACAGCGAAAATTTGGAGATAGAAAGAAATAAAATTTCTAAAGCCACAAAATTTATAAACTTTTAGGAGAAAATTATGACAAATAAAGATTTTTTTGCTGCACTTGATGCATTGGAAAAAGAAAAAGGAATTGAAAAAGAATATTTCTTAGATGCTTTGCAAACAGCTCTTGCAACTGCTTATAAAAGAAATTTCGGCGAAGTTAGACCTGTTGAAGTTGTTTTAGATGAAGGCAAATATTCAATAGATATGTACGCTTATCAAACCGTTGTTAGCGAAGTAACAAATCCTGATTCTGAAATTGCACTTCAAGATGCAAAACTTGTTAAAAAAACCGCTAGGCTTGGAGATAAATTGAAACAAAAAATTACACCAAAGGAATTTGGTAGAATTGCTGCAAGTACTGCAAAACAAGTAATTACTCAAAAACTTCGTGAAAAAGAAAAAGATTCCGCTTATGGCGAATTTAATAGTAAAGTTGATTCACTTATGACCGGTGTTATCACTCGTATTGATGCTGGTTCTGTTTATATTGAATTTCCAGGCACAAACACAGAAGGTGTTATGTCGGAATACGACCAAATTGCAACAGAAAAATACAATGTTGGCGATAGAATAAAAGTTTATGTAAAAAAACTACGTGAAACCAACTATGGCGTGCAGGCCATTTGTTCAAGGTCTAATGCTGGTTTTGTTAAAAAACTTTTTGAACTTGAAGTTCCTGAAATTCAAGACGGTGTTGTTGAAATTGTAAACGTTGTTCGTGAAGTTGGTTACAGAACTAAAATTGCAATCAATTCAAAAGACCCTAATGTTGATGCTCTTGGTGCATGTGTTGGTAACAAAGGTGTCAGAGTTAACTCTATTGTATTCCAGCTAGGTGGCGAGAAAATTGATATTATCGTTTATTCAGATGACCCATTTGAATATATTGCAAGAGCTCTTTCTCCAGCAAAAGTTATTTCAGTTGAAATTGATGAAATCACAAAATCTGCTAGAGTTATCGTTCCTGATGATAAATTATCTTTAGCTATTGGTAAGAGTGGTCAAAATGTTCGTTTGGCGGCAAAACTTACTAACTGGAAAATTGATGTTAAGAGCGAAAGTAAAGCTAAGAATGAAGGCAATCATACTGATGTTGATGATATTGGTGGAATCTTTAGCGGTACTGAAGATATTAGTCTTGACTAGGGGGCAACATGAGTGCTGAACCAATAAGAACATGTATCGTTTGCAAAACAAAAGGTACAAAAGATAATTTTATTAAAATTGTCAAAAATAAAGATGGTTCATTTGGAGTTGAGCAAGATAAAAAGCTTGATGGTCGTGGAGCATATATATGCAAGTGTGCAGACTGCATAGAAAAATGCGAAAAGACAAAAGCTTTAAATCGTGCATTCAAAACAAGTGTTCCAGCTTGCGTCTACGGAGAACTTAAAAATGGAATTTAACGCTGAGAAAATTAAAACTTATGTTGGCTTTGCAATAAAATCCAGAAAAATTAAGTTCGGTGTTGATGATATACTTAAATTAAATTATGCTAGTTTAATAATAGTTTCAGAGTCTTTAACTGAGTCTGGAATGAATAAATTAATTGGATATTCTTCAAAAAAATCAGTCAAAATGATTGTGCTAAATTCTGATTGTTTTTATGAGATTATTCAAAATACCAGTGTTAAAGCTATAGCAATATTAGACAATAATCTTGCTGATGCTATAAAAAAGAATTTGACTAACAATTAGTCTTGGAGGAAACATTGAATAAAACAGAAAACAAAACGCAAGTTGACTTTTCAAATATCAGAGACTTGCAAAACATTATTAAGACCAATGGTATTTCTAAACTTGCAATGGGTGTGAAGTCTTTAAAGCAAAGGCTAGTTTCAGTTGGTGCAAAAATTAATGACATCAAGAAAAAGAATGAAGAAGCAAAGAAATCTATTCAAAAGCCAGTTGAAGAAGTTTCTAAGGTTTCAGAAAAAACCGAAGTAAAAACTGAAGTCACACAAGTTTCTCAAAACAAACCTACAGAACAAGCTAAAAAACAACCTTTGGATAATAAGACAATTTATCAAAACAAGCAAAATGCGTTGAATAATCAAAGACAGGGCAATAACCGTCAGGGTTACCAATCAAGAGAAGGTGGTTTCCAAGGTCGTCAAGGTGGCAAATTTGTTGCAACTGGGGAAAGAAAATTTGATAATAACTACGGCGACAAGAGAAATGGCTCTTATACTGGAAATAATCCAAGATTTGCAAAACCTGGCGAAAGACCTGCTGGTCAAAATGGTTTCCAAAGAAAGCCTTTTGGTGCAACTGCTGGTAATGGAAATGCTCCAAGACTTCCTAAACCAACAGAAAATTTTGCATCTTCTGGTTTAGCTAAAAATACAAATCGTTCAACAATACAAAAGAAAAAGTCGCATGACAAGAGTGATGAAAAGAAGATAATGAACAAGAAATCACTTTTAATGCGTGGATATGTTAGTGATGAAGGTTCGATGGACGAAGATGGCGTAGTTAGAGTTCATAGCAAAAAATATAAAGAAGAAGCAACTCAGGTTCAAAAGGTTGTTCAGAAAATTGACCATGCAGTTATCACTACTGATAATTTGACTGTCAAAATTTTAGCTGAAACAATCGGTAAATCTGTTCCTGAGCTTATGGGTAAATTCTTGCTACTCGGTATGATGGTTAACATTAACTCAAATATTGAATTTGAATCTGCTGAACTTGTTGCAGGTGAGTTTGGCATTACCTTAGAGAAGAAGGTTGAAAAATCCTTCGAAGAAAAGCTTGCTGATACTTACAATGAAATTGTTGACAAAGAAGATGATTTGGTTCGTAGACCAGCTGTTGTGTGTGTAATGGGTCACGTTGACCATGGTAAAACATCACTTCTTGACCAAATTAGAAAAACAAATGTTGTGTCTGGCGAAGCTGGTGGAATTACTCAAAGTATTGGTGCTTACACCATTAATCTTAATGGCGAAAACATTACATTTATTGATACTCCTGGACACGAAGCATTCACTGCAATGCGTGAAAGGGGTGCAAAACTAACAGATATTGCAATTTTGATTGTTGCAGCTGATGATGGTGTTATGCCACAAACTGTTGAATCTATTAAGCAAATCAAAAATGCGAACGTTCCTATGATTGTTGCTATAAGCAAGATTGACAAACCTGGTGCTAACATTGAAAATGTAAAAACACAGCTTGCTCAATATGACGTGCTTCCTGAAGAATGGGGTGGCGATGCAATTATTGTTCCTATTGATGCAAAACATGGAACAAATGTTGACAAACTTCTTGAAATGGTATTGTTTGTTGCAGAATACCAAAACTTGAAAGCAAACCCAAATAGAAAAGCTTCAGGTTCAATTATCGAAGCAAAACTTGACCGTGGCTTAGGTGCAGTTGCCACTGTTCTTGTTCAAAATGGTACACTTAATGTTGGGGACTATGTTGTTGTTGGTACATGCACTGGTAAAATTCGTGCAATGATGAATGATAAAAACGAAAGAATCAAGTCAGCTGGACCATCTATTGCTGTTCAAATTATGGGTCTTTCTGGTGTTCCAAATGCCGGCGATGAACTTTATGTTGTTGATGAAAAAATGAGTCGTCAAGTTGCCCTAGAGCGTCAAAATCAAGCGAAAGTAGATATGATTAAGAGTGCAGACTTATCAATCGAAAATATGATGAATAAAATCGCTGATAGCAACTTTAAAGATTATAATGTTATCGTCAGAGCTGATGTTCAAGGTTCTGTTGAAGCATTAAAACAAGCTCTCATTGCAATCCAAAACGAAGAAGTAAAGGTTAGATTTGTTTCGGGCTCAGTTGGTGCAGTTACTGAAAATGACATTTCGTTAGCTCAAGCTTCAAATGCTTTGGTTGTTGCATTTAACACAAAAATTGATTTCAAAGCAAAAGTTTTGGCTGATAAATATAAAGTTGAAATCAAAACATCTCGTATTATTTATGAAGTGATTGACTATATCACAGAAAAAATTAATAAGATGCTCACACCAAAATATAAAGAAGTTATCACAGGTCATGCTGAAATTAGAGCTACATTTAAGGCAAGTAAGGTTGGATTGATTGCAGGAACTTATGTTCTTGATGGTAAGATTTCTCGTAATAACAAAGTTAGAGTGTTTAGGGGAGAAAAGAAAATCTATGAAGGCGAAATTGCTTCACTTCAAAGAGAAAAGAATGAAGCAAAAGATGTTGATGCAGGATTTGAATGCGGTGCAACATTTGCTAGTTTCACAGATTTTGCTGTAGGCGACACTTTTGAAACTTATGTTCTAGAGAGAATTAATTAGAATTATTAAGCAACGTTTTGTTTGCTTAGTATTCTTTAGGAGAAAATTATGACAAATAAAAGAATGAGTAGAGTTGATGCTGAAATTCAAAAAGCATTAGCCGGAATCATTTCAAAATTTGACGATGTTAATATTTCAGGTTCACTTGTTTCGATTATGAAGGTTGAAACATTTGCGGATTTTTCTATGGCTAAAGTGTTTATTAGTGTGCTGGGGGATAAATCTAAAAAAACTTTGATAGTGGAAAAACTTAATGCAAATAAAAAGACCATTCGATACGAACTTGCTCACAGTATAAAACTTAGAACCGTTCCTGAACTTTTGTTTATCGTTGACGAAGTTGAAGAACGTGCTGAAAAAGTTTTAAAGCTTTTTGAGCAAATCGAAGGAGAAATAAACGATGTTCGAGAAGATAATTAAACTATTGAATGATGCTGAAAATATATCCATTTATTCTCACATCAACAGTGATTGTGATGCAATGGGGTCTTCGCTAGCATTAAAACTAGCATTAAAACAGCTTGGAAAAAATGTTGATGTTTACTCAAACTCGGATTTTCCTTCAAACTTTAAATTTTATGGCGAACATATTGCTCAGCTTAATAAAAAAACTTGTGATAAATATGATTTAGTTGTTTGTTTGGATACTCCAAATGAAAATAGACTGGGAAAATATAAGTTCACTTATAGAAAAAATGTTAAAAATGTCATTGTGATAGACCATCACACACTTTCAAATGAAAAGTTTGCTAGATTTTCTTATGTTTTGGAAGCTTCTTCAACTTGTGAAATTTTGTATGGCGTTTTAAAGAAACTAAATATTACTTTTGATAGAGATATTTGTAGATTTTTGCTATCAGGAATCTTAACGGATACTGGTAAGTTTTCGCATTCCATTACGCCAAAAACAATTAGGATTGTGTCAAAACTTTTGCATTTTGGAAAACTTGATATGGAGAGTTTAACGACACCATTGTTTAACTCGATGTCTTATAGTTCTTTTGAAATGTTAAAAAAACTTTATGAGCGTATAGAGTTTTATTCAGACAATAAATTTGCTCTAGTAATGTTTAAAAGACAAGATTTTATCGACACTGGAACAACTTTAGATGATACAAATGCTTTTCCGGATTTGCCATTGCAACTTGAGAGTGTGCAGTTTGCTATTTTAGCATCTGAAGATGATAAAGGTTATTTTAGGGTTTCATTTAGGTCAAAAGGCGATATTTCTGCTAGAAGTGTTGCGGAAACATTTGGTGGTGGTGGACATCCAAATGCTAGTGGCTGTAAAATTTTTGGCTCTTACGATGACGTAAAACAAAAACTTATTGATAGTACATTAAATGTTTTAGGGTGGAAAATTTAATGATAAGAAGTGGGTTTATTAATATAATAAAACCGACTGGAGTTTCTTCGTCCTATGTCGTTTGTGGTGCAAAAAAAACATTAAAGCTGAATAAAGTTGGACATTTGGGAACTTTAGACCCACCTGCATCTGGTGTTTTGCCGATAGCATTTGGGAAAGCAACTAAGTTTTTTGATTACTTTTTATCAAAAGATAAAGTTTATGTTGCTGATGTTCAATTTGGTGTTTTGACTGACACATTAGATAGCTTTGGAATTATTTTAAAACAAGAAAATATTGCAGTTACAAAGGAAAAATTACTCTCGGTTTTACCTAAATTTATTGGTAAAATAAAGCAAATACCGCCATTGTATTCAGCTGTTAAAATTGGCGGAGAAAAAGCTTGTGATATCGCAAGACGTGGCGAAAATGTCGTGTTAAAGCCGCGAGAAATTGAAATATATAAATTAGAGTTAATAGATGAATTAGAAAACAATTTGTTTCGATTTAGGGTTCATTGCTCAGCTGGAACATATATTAGAACTCTGTTTAATGATATTGCTATTTCTCTTGGAACTGTTGCAACCACACCTGTTATTATTAGAGAAAAAAGCGGAGCATTTAATATTAATGATGCCATAACTTTAGATGAACTAAAGATAAGTCCGAGATTGCTATCGATAGAAGAAGTTTTTTGTAATTTTGAGTTTTTTGATATTAAAGATAGTGTAATTTTAAAGAAATTGTTAAATGGTGTAAAATTAAAAAAGCAAGAAATAAATATTAAAAGCGATAAATTATTTTTTATAAAAAATAATAATCAATTAATTGGAATGTATCATAATCAAGGGGATAATTTGATTTGTGATGTATTTTTATACGAATAAAGCAAATATATTTAAGCAATCATAAAAAATGCATTGATTTTTATGGGTTTATATGTTAAAATATTTTTGTTAAAAATAGGAGGAATTTATGATTACTGCAGGTGATTTAAGAAAAGGCGTTACTTTTGAATATGAAGGAAAAGTTTATGTTGTTGTAGACTTTTTGCATGTTAAGCCAGGAAAAGGTGCAGCATTTGTTAGAACAAAACTTAAAAACGTTGTAACTGGTCAAGTTATTGAAATGACTTTCAACCCAGTTACAAAATTTGAGAAAGCTCAAATTGAAAGAAAGCAAATGCAATATCTTTACAGTGATGGCGATTTGTATTATTTCATGGATAATGAAACATACGAACAACTTCCACTCAATAAAAGTCAAGTTGAAGAAGCTTTGCAATTCATTACTGAAAACATGGACGTTACAATAGCTTTCTACAAAGGCGAAGCTTTCAGTGTTGAAGCTCCAAACTTTGTTGAACTTACAATCGTTGAATGTGAACCAGGTGTTCAAGGCGATACATCAAAAGCAGGCAACAAACCAGCTAAACTTGAAACAGGTCTTGTTTTGCAAGTTCCATTATTTGTTAATAATGGCGACAAGATTAGAATTGACACTAGAACTGGAACATATATGTCAAGAGTATAAGTTAATTATCAAATTTCGTAAAAGTATGTCATTATTTGACATATTTTTTTTTGACAAAAAATCATATTAAATTATTGCCTTTCGTAAAATGTGTTAGGAGAGAAAAGTGAAAAGTATTTTACCTGATTGGCTATATTGTTTGATTGCGAAAAATTATACACTTGATGATATCCAAGAAATAAGAATCAGAAACTGCAAGCCAATAAAGATTTGCTACAAAGGAAAGATTGTTGACTTGAAATCTGACTCGGGTCTTTACTTAAAACCAGTAATGGCAAATCGTGAACTCATTGACTACATTATTTCGCTTGCAACCAAAAACTCACTTTATGCATTTGAAGACCAAATAAAGAACGGTTTTATTGTGACAGATAATGGTGTTCGAATTGGCATATGTGGAACTGCGGTTACAAATAAAAATGAAATCACATTCATAAAAAATATTACGTCTCTAAACATTCGAATCGGGCATTGTATTTCAGGTGTCTCAAAAGAAATTTTTGGCTATATAGCTTCAGAAAATTATATAAAGAATACTTTAATTATTTCTCCACCAGGTGCTGGAAAAACAACTATGCTTCGTGATATTATTCAAAGACTGTCGGATTATCAGAATATTTCAAATATAATGGTTGTTGATGAAAAGTTTGAGCTTGCGGGAGAAAATCAAAAATTTGATTTAGGAACTAATGTTGATATAATGCAAGGAGCTGACAAACGATTTGCTTTTTATGATGCAATAAAAGTAATGAATCCAAATATTATTGTAACAGATGAACTTACAAGTGAAGAAGATATTGAAGGTATTAGGTTTGCAATTAATTCTGGTGTAAATGTTATAGCGACTGTGCATGCTGGGAATATTGAAGAATTAAAATTAAAATCAGGTTTCGAAAAATTAATTAACCAAAAGATGTTTCAAAGATTTATTTGTTTATCAAAAAGAAATGGAGTGGGTACAATAGAAGGTGTATTTGACGAAAATGCAATCGCATTATATTTACCTTATTTAACATGAAATATATAATAATTGTTTGTGTTATTTTTATTTCAGGGATAATTGGATATATAATTAAACTTCGTTTCAGGAATCAAAAAGAGTTTTTGTGTTATATAAAAAATTATTTAGAATTTCTGGCAATTAATATTGGTGTTTATCAAAATGATATCCCCACAATTACAAATAATTTTATTATTCAGCAGAATAATAAAAACGCAAAATATGTTAAAATATTCCAAAATATAAATAATTTGTATCAAATTAACACAAATTTTATGCAAGAATATATTTTTAATGATTTATATGTTTTGGAATTGACATCATTTTTTAAAACCTTAGGTAAGTCTGATAAAAGTAATGAATATGAAAAAATTAAAATAGAACTATCACAAGTTGATGATTGGATAAAAACAAGTGAAAAGATCGAAAAAGAAAAGGGCGATTTATATTTTAAAATTTGTTTAGCTTTAGGGGTTGCTCTTTCTATTATAATATGGTGAATAAATGGATATTTCAATTATATTTAAAATTGCAGCTGTTGGTATTTTGACGATTGTTGTGAGTCAATTATTCCAGCATCAAGGAAAAGGGGATTTGGCAACTTTATCAAGTTTGGCGGGACTGGTTATTGTTTTAGCAATGGTTTTGTCAATGGTTAACGAATTATTTTCTTCAATAAAAACAATGTTTGATTTATATTAAAAACGCAAAATAGGTTCAAAAAATGATAAAAATAGTTATTTTGTCCTTAATTACAATATTTTTATCTGTTATCGTAAAACAAAAGTCGCCAGAGTTTTCGATGATTATTAATATTGCTGGTGGGCTTTTGATTTTAAGTTTTACTTTTAATTATTTGTCAGAATTAATTAGTTATTATTCAACCCTTGGTTCTAGTGTTAATATTGATAGCTCAATAATTAAAACTGCATTAAAAATTATTAGTGTTGGATTTCTAACAGAATTTGTTTCAAGTCTTGCAAATGATTTTGGAAATAATTCAATCGCTTCAAAAGTTGTTTTTGGGGGAAAGGTTGTGATATGCATAATTATGCTTCCTATTGTAAAAGAATTGGTTGCTTTATTGCTTGCTTTCTATTAGTTTTATTTTTTAATCCTAAGCCTGAAATTGCTTTTGCTGTTGATGGGGATTTAGAAAGTGAGTTAAATGATAATATTGATTTAATTTTAGATGATATAGATTTTGATGAACTTGAGATGGAAACAGAAATTGTTCCTGATTTAAATTTATCATTTGTAGATTTTGTCAAACAAGTTTTGTCAGGTGGTTTTTCTTTTAACTATGATTCAGTTTTTGATTTTATAAAAAATAATTTTTCTGAAAAACTTAGGTCAAACTTAAAATTTTTTATTTCACTTTTTATAATTGTTGTTATATTTGAAATCTTTAAATCATTTTCAAGTGAAAAAATGAATGATGTCAAATCAACGATTAAATTAATTTTTTTGTTTCTGCTTGCCGTAACAATATTATCAGTTATCAAAAATTTTTATCTTGAAGTTCAGGAACTTGTCACAGATTTATTTTCATTTGCAAGTATTCTGTTTCCAATTTTAATTAGCTTATTAACCATGTCCGGGTCTGTCAAATCTGCATCAGTTTTTAGTTCATTTTCTGTTTTTTTGTTAGATACAGGATTGGTGCTTTTAAAGTATGTTTTGCTTCCGTTGGCTGTTTCTATTATGTTATTATCTTTATTTGGTTCTGTATTTTCAAACGGCAGATTTTCAAAATTAATAGAATTATTTAAACTTTTATTTAAATATATTATAATAATTTTCTTTTCGGTTTTTGGACTTTTGTCTACCGTAAATTTAATTTCGTCTGCAGGCACTGATGGAATTAATTTAAAACTTACAAAATTTGCAGTAAAAAATTATATTCCTGTCCTTGGGGGTTATGTTTCAGAAGGTTTTGATTTTTTATATAGTTGTTCAATTTTAATAAAAAATGCGATTGGTTTGTGTTCAATAATAATTATAATTTTTAAAATTTTAACGCCGGTTTTGTTCGTGATATTCTTTTCGTTGGGGTTTAAAGTATTATCAGTGTTGACTGGTTTTGTTGGAGATGGAGTGTTTTCGGATATGTTTGATGATGTTTCGAAATCCCTTGGAAATTTTTTGTCGGTAATTTTCGGGTCGTTCTTGGTAGTTTTTGTTTTTGTGTTTTTAATGATTTTGTCTGTTGGGGTTGTATGACATGATTGAACTAGTGGTTTATATAATTTTAGTGAATATAATTTTTGAACTATTATTTGTTCTATGTCCAAATTCCAAACTAGGTGGTTTTATTCGCTCATTTTTGTCATTGCTTGTAATTTACTTAATTGTCTTAAAGGTAAAAAATTATTTATAGGTGTTGTATGAAAAATATATTAAGTGGGTTAAAGAAAAAATTATTCTTGCTTTATTCAAAAAACAAGAAACTTTTTACTATTATTATTGCTCTTGTTTTGGTTGTTATTGTTTGTTTGCTTTTTTATCCAAAATCTTCATCTGAGAAAAATGATAATAATAGTAATAATATGAGTTCATCATGTGATGTAGCTCAAGATTATTCATCAAAAGTAGAAGACAAAATAAAAGCAATGTTATTAACCTTAGATGAAGTAAACAAAGCGAGTGTCATGGTTGTTTGTTATTCTAGTGAGATTGTGGAATACAAAACAAATATAAACGAAACAACATCGGACAATTCTTCAACAAAAAGCGAAGAAGTTGCTTATGAAAAAGATGGCTCTAAAAATACACCCATTATTGTGACCACGAAGAACCCTAAAATTGTTGGAATTTGGATTATTATAAATTCAGTTTCAGCTTCGACAAAATTAGCCATAACAAATTCAATTTGTTCAGTTCTAAATATAGAGCAAGATTGCATAAATATATTGCAGGAGCGGTAATATGAAGATTTTGTTTTTTAAGGAGGGTAACAAGGTGTTAACTAAAAAGAAAAAAATTTTTATTATTTGTGGAATGCTTGCACTATTAGTTGTTACTGGTTGCTTGAATTTATTTTTAAATAATACAAATGAAGAAGTGCAAACAACTTCGTCTCAGGTTAGTTTGTTGTCAAGTTATAGGGCAAGTAAACTCGAGACAAGGAACTCTATGCTTGAGATGTATGACTCAATTATAGCAACATCTAACGATGCTGAACAAATCAAAGAAACCAATGCAAAAATCATGGAACTTGCTGGTAGGATTGAAGAAGAAAATTCTCTTGAAGTATCGATTATGTCAGCGGGCTACGAAGATGCAGTTGTGACTAATGTTGATGGTTGCTATACAGTTATAGTAAAGTCTGACGGACTAACTAGTGATGATGTGGCAAGAATTTTAACCTTGCTAGTAAGAGAAACGGGAGTTTCGGCAACAAAAATAAAAATAACTTCAGTTTAATAGAATAAGAAGTCTTGATTAATCGGACTTCTTTTTATTAGCATTAATTATAAAATATAAATTGATTTTAGATATTTTTTGTGATATAATCGTTTTATAAGTAATAGTGGGAGAGTATATATGGCTAAAAAAGTTAAAATTGTGGTGACCGATGAAGACGAATTTAAAGATAATGTTACATACAAAAAGAACGTTGTTATAAGTATCGTATCTTTGGCAACTCAAGAAATTAGCGGAATTGCATCTATTAGCAGAAAATCAGTTTCAGTGGTTAAAAGTGCATTTAGCAAAAATATTAATCGTGGTATTATTGTTGATTTTACTGACAAAAATACGGCAAAGATTGATGTTTTTGTTAATGTTAAGTTTGGTTGTTCTGTCAAAGATGTCGCTTTTAGGGTTCAAGAGAACATCAAGTCTAGTGTTGAATCTATGACTGAATATAAAGTTGAAGCTGTTAATGTTCACGTTGTTGGCGTTAACTTTTCAGAAGTTGAAAGTGATTTTGTGAGTTAGAGAGTGCAATGGAAAATTTAACAAATGAACAAATAGTTAATATTATAAATTTCTATAAGCTTTGTGGAATTACTGAAGATATGTATTTGTCATCTGACAAGGTTATTGATTTGTTTACGCTTTTAGGGATAAAACCGGAATATGATGAAAACGGGGACAGAAAATTAACAGTCTATGAGCAGTTGGAAATTGCTCCAAAATTCAAAGATGGCAAGGAAGTACCCATAGTTTTTTCGATAAAACATAAGGTAACAAAAATAGCGAAGAATGCAAATTCAGATATTGGTCAAAAATTTACATATCTTGGGAAATCCAAAAATGCAAAAGATAAGTCTATTTTGAATAAACTAAAACAAGATTATTTTAGTGCAATTTCAAACGGTAATTTAAACGAGGCGACAAGACTTTATGATGTGATTGATTTGATGACTGGCGGAAAGGCAGATTATTTTATTGCGGTTCAATATAATTGTGTTAAGTTTTACAAGAAAATGCAAAAACAACTGTTAATTGATATGTTTGCAAATTTTGTAATTCTAATGGTCTTAAGTCAAAAACAAACAATAAAAAATGGTGTTGTGAAATTTGATAAACTATATAAATCATTTGTTGAAAAACAATTAAGTTATGGTGGTTTTGCCGGAACAAATGTTACTGTTCCAAAATTAAGCAATGTGACGGTTTCGGTAAACACAAATGGCGAAGACCAAAAGTTAACTATAAAAACTTCTGCATCGAAAAAAGGTGTAAAGTTTGAAGAAAAAGTAGTTGAACAAGTAAAGTTGCCTGATGCTGAAGAAAAGGAAATTGGTTCATTTATAAAATCAAAAATCAACATAAAACTTAATCATTTGAGAGAGAAGTTAACTAGAAGACTTGAACAAACTCAAGTTGAAAAACAAGAAAATGAATTAGAAAAATCTAAAGAATTAGAAAAGATTGAAGAAAAGAAACAAGAATCAAATTTCGTCAAATCTAATTTTAGCAAGCAAGAAAAATTCTTTAGTGTTTTAGAAAACGATTAGTGGGGTAAATTATGAGTAGACGTGATGCACGTGATATTGCATTTAAATTGATATTTTCATATACATTTGATAATGAAAAAAATATGGAAGCATTAGAAGAATACACTTTATCTGTTGATGCTGACGATAAAGCATATATTCAAGATGTTTATAATGGAGTGATTTCGCATTATGATGAATTAATGGAAGATGTTAAAAATAGTGCGGAAAAATTTGACGTAAGCAGAATTTACAAAACCGACCTTGCGGTTATTTTACTTGCACTTTATGAAATTAAATACATTTCAAGCATTCCATACAAAGTTAGCGTTGATGAAGCAATAACAATGGCTCATAAGTATTCTACTGAAAAAAGTGGAAAATATATTAATGGGATTCTTTCTAAGTTTGCGAGGTAAGAATGAAAACTTTAACGCTTTCTATTTTGCAGTTTAATACCTTTGTAAAAAATATCCTTGATGCCGAGGAGTTTTTGTCAAATATAAGTATCTTTGGCGAAGTTACAAATTATAAAGTTTCTGGTGGAAATGCGTACTTTGATTTAAAAGATGAAAATGCTATGCTTTCTTGTGTGAAGTTTGGAACTGGTGACCTTACTATAAAAAATGGTGACAAAATCATTGTTTTTGGTAAGGTTAATTTTTATGTTAAATCAGGTAGGCTTAACTTTATTGTTTCAAAAACACAAGCGTATGGTCTTGGAGATTTATATCAAAAATTCTTGGAACTAAAAAATCGTCTGGAAGAAGAAGGGTATTTTAAAGAAGAAATCAAAAAGCCTATTCCAAGATTCGCTAAACGTATAGGTGTGGTAACAAGTGAAACAGGGGCTGTTATTCGAGATATAATCAATGTTACCAAGCAAAAGAATTTGCATATAGACATTGTTGTGTACCCGTCAAAAGTTCAGGGCGAAGGTGCTGAAAATGAAATAACAAAAGGGATTGAATATTTCAACACAAGAAACGATATTGATGTTATTATTGTTGCTCGTGGTGGTGGTTCACTTGAAGATTTAGCACCATTCAATACAGAAAAAATTGTTAAAGCTATTTATGCTTCTAGATTGCCGATAATTTCAGCAGTTGGGCATGAAACTGATTTCACTCTTTGTGACTTTGCTTCAGATTTACGTGTTCCAACACCATCGGTCGCTGCTGAAGTAGCGGTTTTTGACTACAATAAACAACTGCAATTTATTTTTGAATTAAATGATAATATTTATAAACTATTGCAAAATAAACTGCAAAACAATAAAACTAGTTTAGTTACTCAAATGGAACTTTTAGAAAAAAATATTAAACTAATGACATCTGAAAATTCTGCAAGAATTATAAAAGTTTCAAGGGATATTGATAAATTAATTAATTTAAAATTACACAATGAAAAAAATAAACTTGATAAAATGATTGAGATATTATCAAGACTTAATCCATTGGAAATTTTGAAACAAGGTTATGCTTTTATTGAATGTAAAGATAAAAAAGTATTGTCAGCAAAATCTTTGTCTAAGGGAGATAAAATTACTATTTCGTTTAGTGATGGCAAAGTTGATGCGGTTGTTGATAAAAAAGGAGTATAATATGACATTTGAAGAATCTTATGCAAATTTAGAAAAAATAAAACAAACACTTGAAAATCCTGAAACTACTTTTGATGAAGCTGTAAAACTTTATTCAGAAAGTGTGAATTGGACAAAGAATTGTTTAGATATTTTGAATGAATGTGAAGGTAAAATTTCTGTAATTAAAAGCCAAATTGATGGGCTTATCGAGAAACCATTAGATGTAGAAGGTGACTAAAATGCTTCAAAGTTTAACGATAAAAAATATAGCTCTTATTGATGAGCTTACTATAGAACTCGGCGATGGATTGAATGTTTTAACAGGTGAAACCGGTGCTGGTAAATCATTGATTATTGATTCGCTAGCTCTTTTGCTTGGCGAAAAAGCTGATAAAACTTTAATTTCTTATGGTAAAGATTTTGCTAGTGTTGAAGCTGTTTTTGAAACTAATTCTGAAGAAGTTTTATCAAAACTTGAAGAATTTGGCTTAGAGAGAGAAAATACAATTATTATTTTCAGAAAACTTTCAGTGGACGGAAAAAATGAATGTCGAGTTAATGGTAAATCATTTACGCTTTCAATGTTAAAGACGATAACGTCTCCGCTTATGGATTTACATGGGCAGTTTCAACACCAAGAATTATTGAAAGAATCAAAACAACTTGCTTGTCTTGATGAGTTTGGTTCGAATGAAATAAAATCAAAAAAACAAGAATTTCGTGAAATTTATTCGAAATTAAAGCAAGTAAAAAAGCAACTTTCGAGTTATAATTTTGATAGCAAAGATAGAGAAAAACTTTTGGATATGTATTCCTATCAAATAAACGAAATTGAAGAAGCTCATTTTGTTTCAGGCGAAGAAGAAGAACTAAAAGAATTTAGAATGAAAGTTTTAAATCAAGAAAAAATTATTGATTCTTTGAAGCGTGCAATGTCATATTTTTCTGACAACGGAATAACTTATTTGATAAAAAGATTAGAACGTGATTTTGAAGATGTGGTCAAGTATCTGCCTGAAAAACAAGATTTAATAGATAGGATTGCATCTTGCAAATACGAACTAGTTGATGTTGCTGATGAGATAGAAAATATGGGGGAATCTTTGTATTTTGATGAATATTCAGCGACAGAAAATGAAAAGAGATTAGATTTATTGTCGTCACTTAAAAAGAAATATGGCTCAAATATAGAAGAAATCAATTTATATCTAGATAATATAAAATCAGAATATAATAAGCTTATTAATTCTGCGGAGATTATTGAAAAACTTGAAGAAGAAAGAGATAAATTGATAGAAAAATTAAAAATTTCGGCAAAAGAACTAACTTGTCTTAGGAAAAAATATGCATCAGTCTTTGTGCAAAAAGTAAAAGAAAATTTAGCGGAATTATCAATGCGTAGTTCTAAGTTTGAAATATTATTTTATGAACTAGATGAAAATAATTGTGATGAGGCAGGTTTTGATAGAATAGAATTTATGTTTACCGCTAATGCTGGTCAGCCATTAAAACCATTAAACAAGGTTGCAAGTGGTGGTGAAATGAGTAGATTTATGCTATCTGTCAAGAATGTTACAGCTGATATTGTGTCGGTTGATACAATGGTTTTTGATGAAATTGACACAGGAATTAGTGGTGATACAGCCAATGCATTAGCTGTGAAACTAGCATCAATCGGAAGAAATCATCAAGTAATTTGCGTTACTCACTTAGCTCAGGTTGCAAGTTTCGGCTCAACACATTTCTTTATTTCAAAAGCTGATATTGATGGGAAAACAAAAACAAAATTAGAATTGTTATCTAACAATGGCAGAGTTTCGGAGATTGCAAGGCTTATTGGTGGCAATATTTCAGACTTTTCTTTGGAACATGCAAAACTTATGCTTGAATCTGGATATAAATTCAATCAAAATACATAATTTTTTGTAAAGAAAGAAAACTACTTAATATGGGTAGTTTTTTTTCATTGAAAAATAAATCAAAAAGATTTGGCTGGAAAAATTTAATTTTAACGTTGCTTGCATTTGTTTCATGTTGCTTTACTATTATTAATCCCGTTTCAGTAAAACCAACGCAAGCGAAGTTTTGTTCAGTTGCATATTCTTATGAATTTCCAAGCATAAAAAAATTTGTAAAAAAGTTATTCAACAAAAATGAAAAAACTACAGTTTTAAATGAAAAGATTTCTGTCTATGTTGGTGGAATACCTTTGGGTTTTACATTTAAATGTGACGGAGTGCTGGTTGTTGCGATTTCAAATGATAATGTTGAAAATTTATCGGAAGGCGATATCATAAAGAAAATTGAGAATTATTCCATTAATAGTACTGAAAATATTTCGGAAGTTTTGAATGATAAAATTGATGCTAAAGAAAATGTAAACTTAACAATTTTAAGAAAAAATGAAGAACAAAGTGCAAAGATAAAACCAATATTTGATAGCGAAACAGGCAAGTATAAACTCGGGCTTTGGATAAGGGACGATTCAGCCGGTGTTGGAACTTTGACCTACATTCGAAAAGATAACTTAAGATTTGGGGCGTTGGGGCATTCGGTTTGTGATATTGACACGGGTTCAATCATGCCGGTATCTAGTGGAAACATTTTTAAGTGTAATATTGTTGGTGTGAAAAAAGGTGTTAAAAATAATCCAGGCGAACTTAAAGGTTTGTTTTTGAGAAATGGCAATATGTTTGGCTCGCTTGATACAAATAATAATAGTGGTGTATTTGGCAAGTTTAGTGAAGATTGTTTAAAAGATTATTCATTTCAAGAAATGCAAGTTGCTGATAGAAGTGAAATTAAAAGCGGAAAAGCAACGATTAGATGTACTCTTGATGGATTTACACCAGAAGAATATGAAATAGAAATTGTAAAAACTTATTTTCAAACAAACTCAGACACAAAAAGCATGTTTATAAGAGTAACTGATAAAAGTCTTATTGAAAAAACTGGTGGAATTGTGCAAGGAATGAGTGGAAGTCCAATAATACAAAATGGTAAACTTGTTGGAGCAATAACGCATGTATTTGTTTCAGACCCAACAAAAGGTTATGGCATTTTTGCAGACTTAATGATTAATAAATAAATCACATTATTATACAATATTATTCAAAAATAAACAAAATTAATTGATTTAATCAAAAATATTATTATAATAGAAGGTATGGAAAATGTTGAATCTTATCTAAACTTGAAAATTTCTTATAGAGATTTTTATGTTCAAAACAATGTGGAATTAAATTTGCAAAAGCAAACCTTGCAAGAAATGTATGTTGCTGTTAGCCTTGATGTTGACATAGTTTTTTCGGCTCTAAATATTTTGCCTAATAAATCGGGTTATTTGTTTTGGAAGGATGCAATATTTTTGTATTTAATGTCAAGCAAAAAGAAAGTTAGTATTTGCAATGACATTTATCCTTTAATTTCTAGAAAATATGAAACCACAACCATGTGTGTTGATAGAGCGATGCGAAGGTGTTTTGAAAACGTTTTATATTTTGCGTCTAAAAATGAAGGGAATTTTATATGCACTTATTTAAAGAATACCATTTTATATCCACATAACAGTGAGCTTGTTGTTAAGATTGTGGAATTAATTTCTTCAAAGATGTTTCAACAAAATAAATTAAAATTCCAAATCTAGTTTTAACTTTTTAAGTAGATAGCATAAACTATAATGTGAGTTTTAATTATTCATTTGTTGACATTAGATATTTTTTTGAAAAGCACAAAAAATATTTATTTTGGCTTTTTTGTTTTTTTGTAATCGGATTACTTATTGGTGTAATTATTGCGATTACTTCAGACTCGTATTTATCAATTTTGTCATCAACAGATAAAATTTATTATGATTATGTAAAAGGGAGTGTTAGTTTATCAAAACAAGTTACTAGCTTAATTATAAAAAATTTACTATTTGAGTTGATAATATTTTTATTGTGTTTGGATTTCTATCCAAGTTTAATTTGTTATCTATTTGTGTCTTATCAAAGTGCAACTTTAATGTTGTCGGTAGTTGCAATAATAACTGAATTTGGATTGAGTGGACTAATGATTGTTTTGTTTTTGCAACTGCCAATTAATCTCATTTTGTTTGGTTCAAATATAATTTTTTCATCGCTTTGCTTAAGGCGTAGTTTTTACTCAAAGAGATACAAACGGTTTTCCTTTGGATTTAAAGATAGAGATTTTTTTATACCAGTTTTAATATTAATTGCTTTTATGATTTGTTTTTCGTTTATTATCAATTTAATATTATTTCTCATCTTACGGTCTAGAATTTTTATAATATTTTAATTTTCTACATATTTTGACAAACTTTGACAAATAATACTTTTAGGAGAAAGTATTATGAAAAGACAAAAAATAATTAAATTTTGGATATTTTTACTAATTTTTGCGTTTTTTATCCCAATGATAGGCGGTAATAATTTAATATCACATGCTACTAATGAAGAAATGAAAATCACTTCCAAGTCGGCGATTTTGGTTGATTATAATTCTGAAAAAGTTATTTATGAAAAAGAGGCAAATAAAAGATTGCCGATTGCTTCGATGACAAAACTTGCAACACTTGCGATAGTTTTTGATTATTTAAATAAAGGAATTATAAAAGAGAATGACCTTGTTTGTGTTTCAGATAATGCTGGAAATACTGGTGGGTCGTCAGCATTTTTAGATGCGGGTTCTAGTTATAAAGTATCGGAACTTATTAAAAGTGTTGTGATTGCTTCAGCAAATGATAGTGCGGTTGCTCTTGCTGAATTTGTTGCGGGCAGTGAAGAAAGTTTCGTTCAAAAAATGAATAAACTTGTTTCTAGTTTAGGATTAATGGATACTCATTTTGAAAATGTCACAGGACTTCCCGTTGATAATCATTATTCGTCAGCAAGTGATATGGTAAAAATTTATAAGCAAGTAAGTGAAAATGCTTTATACAAAAAATACTCAAAAATTTGGATTGAAGATTTTATTCACCCAAGTGGAAGAAAAACTGAGCTTGTAAATACAAACAGATTAATAAAGACTTACGATGGTATTGATGGTGGTAAAACGGGATACACAAACAAAGCTAAGTTTTGTTTGACAGCTTCTGCATCACGTGGACAAACGAGATTGATTGGTGTTATCATTGGTTCAGATGACAGTAAAACAAGATTTGCCGAAATGAGTAAATTATTTAACTATGGGTTTGCTAATTACGAAACAAAAATATTAATAAATAATGACTCGCCGGTAACGGTTTTTAAATTCAAAAATGCATTGAATCAAGTTTCTATTTTCCCAGAAAAAGAAATAAATGTGTTTTTAGAGAAAAATGAACAGTTTGAGTTTTCGACTGACTATGAAATTTATGACAATATAAAAGCTCCAATAAAACAAGGAGATGCTGTTGGTAAAATGTTTATTTTTGATAAAAATAATTTAGTGGTTGATGAAGTTAACTTGATTTCGGGCGAAAGCACTGGAGAAGTTGGATTAAGAGAAAAATTAGATTTAATAGTAAAGAAATGGTAATGTTATTTACTTGGAAGTTACAATTTTAATTTTGTGTTAAATTGATTGTTATAATTATTAATATTAGACAAATTAAGCGGTTTTGCACTAGGTTCAAAATCGCTTTTTTATTGACTTGAAAGTTGTTTTTTGCTATAATCGTGGAGATAGGAGAAAATATGGTATTTTTTAATCATCTAGGTAGTGGATTGCTTGAAGCTGTGTTAGGATTGGTTGCACTTGTAATGGCATTGTTTATAGCAATACCGTTTCATGAATTTGCCCATGCTTGGGTGGCTAAAAAAGAAGGCGATTATACTGCCGTTGCTTATAAGCGTTGCACACCAGAAGCTTTTGCTCATTTCGACATTTGTGGATTTTTGATGATGTTGTTTTTTGGATTTGGTTGGGCAAAGCCTGTTCCAATAAATTCCAATAATTTTAAACGTGGAAGAAAAAGCCAATTTTTAGTTTCTGTTGCCGGGATTGTTATGAATCTTTTGCTGGGCATTGGTTTTTTGTTTATTTATATGTTGATTTTAAGAATTGACTATGGTTTTTTTGAAAGTGGTATTTATGGATATATGCTTGAATTGTTTCTGTATTACTCATTTTCATTAAATTTTGGACTAGCGTTCTTTAATTTGTTGCCAATTTATCCATTTGATGGTTATAATATGATTGATAGTATGTGTAGATATGAAAATGCATACCTAAAATTTGCAAAAAAATACTCGCTTGTTATTTTCATATTACTTATTATTACCGGTATTTATGATTTCTGCTATGGCATAGTTATTGAAAATTTGTTTACGTTTTTAGTAGATTTATTTAGTAAAATTTTGGGGTTATGATGGAAGAAAAAAATCTGGATACAAATGAAGAAAAACAATCTGAAACAAAACAAGATGAATCGGTTGTTCAAGAAGAAAAGACCACTCCTTCAGTTTTTGATACAATAAAATTGGATAAAAAGTCTCTTGAAATTTTGGAAGAAACCGAAGAAGATGATTATAAATTTAAGCTAAATCAATTTGAAGGTCCGCTTGATTTGTTGTTGCATTTAATAAAGATAACAAAAATTGATATACGTGATATATTTTTATCGGACATAACTGAACAATACCTTGAAATGATGAAAAATATAGATGATGTTGATATTGAAAAAGCTAGTGAATTTATCAATATGTCGGCAACTTTATTGGAAATAAAATCAAGACACTTGCTTCCTGTGGAATCTGAAGAAATTGAAGAAGAAGACCCTGAGCAAAGACTTATTCGTCAGATTGAAGAATATAAGATATTTAAAGAGCAGGGCGAAGTTTTTGCTAAAATTGAAGATATTTCTAGATTTTACAAAGCACCAGATAACTCGGTTGGTGAGTTTAAATATGAACTACCTGACAAACTTTCAAGTGATGCATTAGTTGAAGCTTTTAAATCTTTAATGCAAAAAATGACGGTTAAGGCTGAAGTTGTGCAAGAGAAAAAGATTGTAAAAGATAGATTTACAGTTGCACAAAAAATCAATCAGATAAAAGATACTCTTTTGACAAAAAAAGAATTTAAGTTTAGTGAAATGTTTGAAGAATCTTACACAAGGAGTGAAGTTATCAATACATTTTTGGCTTTGCTTGAGTTATTGAAAAGACAATATATAACTGTAGTGCAAAATGATTTGTTTGATGATATTGATATCGTGAGAAATGATGACGTTGAATCAAGAATGATTGAGATTGCAAATAGTGAATTTGATGGAGATGAAAAATAATGGAGAATTTAGAAAATGTAATTGAAAGCGTTTGTTTTGTGGCGGGCGAACCTGTGCCTGTTTCAGATTTATGTTTAAAATTTGATGTTAAGCAAAAACAAATAGAAAAAGCGGTAGAAAATTTAAAGAAAAAATATGATGAAAAAAGTGGAATACAAATTTTGCTTTTCAATAATAAAATTCAATTTTCTTCAAACCCAAAATATGTTGATTATGTAACTTCGGTGCTAAATCCAATCAGGCAAAGAAATTTAACAAAAGCAACACTTGAAACGATTGCGATTATTGCTTACAAGCAACCAGTAACTAGACTTGAAATTGAAGAAATTCGTGGAGTTAACTCAGACTATGCTATTAACGTTTTGCTTGAACATAAATTAATCGAGATTGTTGGAAAAAAAGATACTGTTGGAAAGCCATCATTATTTGGTACTACAGATGAGTTTTTGAAAAGATTTGATATTTCAAATGTTTCAGACCTTCCAAAATATGAAGACTTAATGGCACAAATTGAGAAAATTCGTGAAACGTATTCAGATAGTTTATTTAACAGATTTGAACCGGTTATTCCACAAGAAGAAGATTTAGATAAGAAACTTGAAGAAATAAACAAAAGCGAATCGCCAAAAACGAATGACGATTTATAAATAATTTAATACAAAATTCACAAACTATAAGTATGAGAAATCTGCTTATAGTTTTTTTTGTTATCTGTTTATTATTTTTATGCTTTATCTTTCCGTTTAAAACCAGAGTTATGGGACATGTGAATCTGCTTGAGATGAAATGCTATTATTCAGTAAAATCCTGGATATTAAAATTGTTATGTGGCAAGATTGAACTTGAGAATGGTAAATTAGAAATGATGAATGAAAATACTTTTTTATCGGGGTCATTTAATGATGAATTTATGAAAAAGTTTTTTGGGGAAATGTTACAAAAGTTAGATGTGAAAAAAATAGAAATATTTTTTACAGGTGGATTTAAAGAAAATTCTTATGCCTCTGCAATAATGTGTGGGACTATTGTGTCTATAGTTGAATCGTTCTATGGCTATTTGTCTTTAAAATTTGATAATGTGAAATTATATAAAGATATTAGTCCAACTTTTGGTGAAAATAATTTGGAATTAACGTTAGATTTGGTTGTGAGTTTTAGTATATTTAAAATTATAAAAAGCTTATTGGGTGCTGGAAAGAAAATTAGTGAATTAAAGGAGATAGAAAATGAAAGATAAAATCTATATAAATAAAATCAATGATATTATGACATCTGCAATGGAAAATTTAAAGCCATTGATTGACTCAAATGTGGTAATTGGCAAAATTATTAAAAGTGGAGATTTGGAAATTATTCCTATTACAAAAGTAACTCTTGGTTATGTTTCTGGTGGTGGTGAATATTATTCAGAGTTAAAAGAAATTAGACGAGATACTGAGTATCCTTTTTCTGGTGGTTCAGGTGGTGGTGTCTCGGTTCAACCAATAGGGTTTTTGGTTATAAAACAAAACAATGTTGAGCTTGTAAAAATAGAACAAAAAGGTGCGATTGAAAAATTAATTGAAACAATACCTGAAGTTGCGAATTTTATCAATAAAAATTTTTCAAAAGAAAAATAGCAAAATTAATATAGAACTATAAAATTTAGAAATCTTTTGACTTATTTTGCGTTTTATTTATTAATCTTAGTTTTGCGATGAAATTTATTTAATTGGTGTGTGGTTGTGGCCTTAAAATAACTTATAATGTAAATTTTTATAACATATTAACCTGATTTTACACTATAAAATCATTAATTAAATAATTATGAATTAAATTTTAAAACGCAAAATTTAACAAAAATATGTGAAAAATATACATTTTGTGGCAAAATTGTTTAATTTTTTGTATTTTTATTTTATTCTTATTTGTCTTTAAAACAATATAATGCATTATAATAAAAGTTTTACTGAATGAAAATGACTTGATTTTTTTATTAAAAAACTATACTATATTAATTGGAAAATAAGGTATAAAAGTTAAAAACTTAATCTTTGGTTGCATCTTATTTTTTAATTTTTTGTATGGATTTTTTGTTATGAGAATTAATAAATTTTTGGCGAGTACTGGACTTACATCAAGAAGAAAATGTGAAGAATATGTTTTGAGTGAAAGAGTTAAGGTTAATGGTAAGGTGGTCACCAGCCTTGCTTTTGATGTGTCTGAAAATGACAAGGTATTGGTTGATGATAAACCAGTTTCACTTCCAATGAAATATACTTATTTAATGATGCATAAACCAAAAGGTTATTTGACAACATTATCTGATGATAGACAAAGAAAAACTGTTATGGATTTATTGCCAGCTGAATTTAATTTTTTGAAACCTATTGGAAGATTGGATTATAATTCTGAAGGTTTACTTTTGTTTACTAATGATGGGGAAGTTGCTCAAAATATTATGCGTCCTGCAAAGCATGTTGAAAAAACTTACTCAGTTAAGGTTGAAGGGGAAGTTTCGGCAAATGATGTTTTGGAAATGGAAAAAGGTGTTGAAACAATTAATGGCGAAAAATTCCGTCCATGCAAAATTAAGATTTTGGAAATCAAGGATAGAAAAACAAAACTGGAAGTTAGAATAACCGAAGGAAAAAATAGAGAAATTAGAAAGATTTTTGATAAGTTTGGTTATAATGTAATTTTCTTAAAACGTGTGTCGATAGGAACTATTAAACTTGGCGGGCTTACACGTGGAACTTGCAGACTTCTTAAGCCAAGTGAAATTAATTATTTAAAATCAATATAGGTGGAAAGATGAAAGTTTGTGTAATTGGTGGTGGTGCTTCGGGTATGATGTGTGCAACAATGATTGCACGAAAAGGTCATGAAGTAACACTCTTTGAAAAAAATGAAAAACTTGGCAAGAAAATTTACATAACTGGCAAGGGCAGATGTAATGTAACTAATGTTAGTACGGGTAATGATTTTTTGAATAATGTTGTTAATGGTAAAAAATTTGTTATGGGTGCAATTACTAGATTTAATTCTGAAGACACTCGCAACTTTTTTGAAGAACTTGGTGTTAAATTAAAAATCGAACGTGGTGGCAGAGTGTTTCCTGAAAGTGATAAATCTAGTGATATAATTAAGGCCTTCGAAAAAGCAATGCATTGGGCGGGTGTTGATGTTAAGCTAAACACAAAAGTTGATAAAATTTTAACAGAAGAAAACGTTGTTCAAGGTGTTGTGGTTAATGGAGAAAAAATAAATTTTGATTCTGTTGTGGTTGCTACAGGTGGTGTGAGTTATCCTACAACTGGTTCGACTGGCGATGGATATAAATTTGCGGAAAGTCTAGGACATTCTGTTGAAAAAACTAAGCCTGCACTTTGTGCCATTATTTCGAATGATTTAGATATTAAATCGTTACAAGGTTTAAGTTTGAAAAATGTAAAACTAATTGCCAAAGTAAAAGAAAAGATTGTTTATGAAAGTGAAGTTGGAGAAATGCTTTTTACGGATAATGGCATTTCAGGACCGATTGTTTTGTCATGTTCCAGTTTTATAAATAAGTTTGATGCTAAAGATATAAAATTGTTTATTGATTTTAAACCGGCTTTATCAAATGATAGTTTGTTAAATAGAATTGATAGAGATATTATTTCTTTAAAAGCAAAACAATTTTCTTCGCTATTAGAAGGATTTTTGCCAAAGTCACTTGTTAAAGTTTTTGCTGATAGATTAAAGATAGATTTAACGTTTAAAGCAAATCAATTAGATAAAGAAAAACGCAAAATGTTATCATTTTTGTTGAAAAACTTTAAAATTTCATTTAAATCTCTTGAAAATATTGATACAGCTATTGTTACTTCAGGCGGAGTTAATTTAAAAGAAATCAATCCAAAATACATGAAAAGTAAACTGGTTTCAGGTTTATATTTTGTTGGCGAAGTTTTAGATATTGATGCTTTGACTGGTGGTTACAATTTGCAACTTGCATTTTCAACGGCGGTTACTTGTTCAAGTGATTTTAAAGATTTAAGGGGGTAATTATGATTTATATTTTAGCTTTTATTGTTATGTTTATACCAACCGTTATTTTTCACCCGACAAAACTTTTGCATAAGGAAAATTTACCGAAGAAGGGTAAAAAAGTAATTTTTACATCTAACCATTATTCGAATTGGGACCCTATTATTTATGATGCAAAACTTGGAAGAAAGCTTAGAGTTTTGGCAAAGAAAGAATTGTTTGAAAATAAATTAGTTGGTTTTATTTTAAAAGGTATTGGTGGTATACCTGTTGATAGAGAAAGTATGTCGCCTAGTTCGTATAAAACTGTTATGGGAGAACTTAATAAATCACACCCAGTTTTCATTTTTCCTGAAGGGACTAGAAATAAATCAGGTTCAAAAGAACTATTAGAAATAAAATCAGGTTTTTTGTCTTTTGCATCAAGGGCTGATTGTGAAATTATTCCAATGCTTATGTATCAAAAACCAAAACTTTTAAAACAAAATTATATTATTGTGGGTAAGCCTTTTAAGCTTATTGGCGAAAATACAAAACGTCTCACAAAAGATGAGTTGGAAGAAAATCTTGAAAGATACTTGCTTGTTTTGGCAAACTTAAGAAAAGAATTAGATGAATATGTTGAAGGTAAGAAACGCAAGCATAAGAAATCTTAAATTTAATATTAAAATATGGTAAATTAACAAAAAATAAAAACGTATCTTTTTTGATACGTTTTTTTGTGTTAAAAAATCCCATCGCAAGCAGGGGTGGGTTGAATTCACTTTCAATCGAATTTGGAGCTGGCGAAGGGATTTGAACCCCCGACCTATTGATTACGAATCAATTGCACTACCACTGTGCTACGCCAGCATTTAATTTGTAAAAAGCACAATAATTTATTTGTATTAACTGTTTAAGATTTAGTATCTTTTTACCTTTTGTATTTTACAATATAATTTTAGATTATGCAAGTTTTATTTAATAAAATTTATGATTACCGAAAAAATTTTATGTTTTATTATTTTAATTATAACTTAGGTAATTATTAATAAAAAACGCAAAAATGGTTGAAATAACTTAAAATTTTGGTGTATACTACCAAAAGAAGTTAATTTTGGAGAAATTTTATGGAAACGATTGATTTATATGATAAAAACAAACAATTAACAGGCGAAACAATTAAACGTGGAGAAGAAATGCCTAAAGGAAGATTTGCATTATCTGTTCATGTTTGGATTATGAACAGTAAAGGAGAAATTTATATTCAAAGGCGTGCTAAGCAAAAAGAACCATATCCTAATCTTTGGGAAAATCCGGGTGGTTGTGCAGTGATTGGCGAGTCGAGCGAAGATGCTTTCAAAAGAGAGTTTTTGGAAGAACTTGGAATTTTTCCTGACACCGCTAATGCACAAATTATTGATACAATTAAACGTGAAAAAGATTTTGTGGATATTTGGCTTTTGAAACAAGATTTTGAGATTCAAGAATTGAGCCTTCAACGCAAAGAAGTTTATCAGGCAAAATGGATAAATTTGGAAAAACTAAAAACTATGCTTGAAAAAGGTTTATTTGTTCCAACTATTAATGAAAGTTTAGTGCCACTCTTGAAATATCTTAAAGATAATAAAAAATAATGATATTTAATTTAGTTTTATCAAAAATTATAGTTTAACTTAGATTTATAAAATGACGAGAAAGGAAATGCTATGATACAAACAAAGGTTTATAAAAATGGATTAAGATTAATCCATGAACGAAACGACAAAAAAGTTGTTGCTAGCAATATTATTTTTAATGTTGGTTCGCAAAATGAAGAAAAACACGAAGAAGGTTTTTCACATTTTATTGAGCATATGATTTTTAAAGGCACAAAAACAATTAACTCCGTTGAAATTATGGATAAACTCACTTTTTTAGGTGCTGATTTTAATGCTTATACATCAAAAACTTCAACAAAATTTATCTTTAAATGTTTGTCTGAAAATTTTGAAAGTGTGTTTGATATTTATGCTAATATTTTGATTAATGCTGAGTTGGATACTGAAGAACTTGACCGTGAAAGGCAGGTTGTCATTGAAGAAATGAAACGTTGCGATGACGAGCCAACCGAAGTGATGTATAAAAGAGCAATGGAGAACTATTTCAACGGTCTTTCATTTGCTCATGATGAACTCGGCGATGAAAAAACAATCGAAAACGTAACAAGAGAGCAGCTGCTTGAATATAAAACCAAGTACTACAAGCCTGAAAACTGTGTGATTTCGGTTGTGGGAGATGTTGAATTTGACAAATTAGATAAAATTGTAACAAAATGGTTTGATGAAGGATTTAATTATGAAGCAAATCCACTTGAAGTTAACAAAACTCCTTATTCAATTCAAATTGCTAAAAAGTATGATATTGTCGAACGTGACGATAATCAAGCAAATGTTTGTATTGTGATAAAATCCCCAACGTCTGTGGATAAAGATAAATATATTGCTGACCTTTATACAAGTATTTTGGGTAGTTCGCAAAATTCGAGATTATTTAAAATTATACGTGAAAAGCTGGGTTTAGTTTATACAATTTATGCGTATAACGAAATGACTACAAAAACTGGGGAACTTTTAATAGTTTTTGGCACAAGACCTAAAAATGTTAGAAAAGCTATGGTAGAAATTAAAAAGGCTATGCTGGATTTTGCGGAAAATGGTGCAAGTGAAGAAGAACTTGAAAGAGCTAAAAACTGGAAAAAATCATGCTTTTCATTTGGTACTGAAACAAATAGCAATTTAGCTGAAATTAATGGCACTTTATATAATGTTTTTAATGAAATTTTTGACATTGAAAAGAATTTTAAACGTACTCAAGATGTTACACGTGAACAAGTTAATGAGTTTGCAAAACGAATTGCTAGTGAACAAGTTTATAATGTTGTTGCGGTTGGCAAAGGTTTAAGGCAAGAAGACATTGAGTTTTAAAAGGAACAAAAGCACTCTGAATAAGGGTGTTTTTTATTTATAAAAGATAGAATAGGGGATTTCTCGACTCCGCTTTGCTTTGCTTGAAATGACACAAAAGAAAAAAGTCGAAATGACGGGGAAAAACCAAGGGAATTTCTTTATTCAGCTAACACTTCAGTTGAAATGACACGGAATACACACTTAGTTTAGTTATACCTTATTTTTTTCGTCAAAAAAAGTTACAAATATTGTCACTAAGCAGTTGACAATAATTTTTTTTAGGTTTATATTGTTAGCAGTTGTTATACGAGAGTGCTAACAATTAAAAAATTGTATTGCTAAAAAGGAGTGCAAAATTATGAAAAATTTTAAAACTGAAAGCAAACGTATTTTGGATTTGATGATTAATTCAATTTATACGCATAAAGAAATATTTTTAAGAGAGCTTATTTCAAACTGTTCAGATGCGATTGATAAGCTTTATTACAAATCATTATCAGAAAACCTAGGATTAAAGAAGGAAGAATTTGATATAAAAATCAAAGCAGACAAAGAAAAGAAAACTTTAACAATTTCCGATAATGGTATTGGCATGACTGCTGAAGAACTTGAAAACAACCTTGGAACTATTGCAAAAAGCGGTTCACTTGCTTTTAAAAATGAAAAAGAAAAGAAAGAAGATATTGATATCATCGGTCAATTTGGTGTTGGTTTCTATTCTGTGTTCATGGTGGCTGAAAAAGTTGAAGTTTATTCAAAAGCTTATGGTGAGACAAAAGCTAATGTTTGGATAAGTTCTGGAACAGAAGGTTATGAAGTTAAAGAAGCTGATAAAGAAACAAATGGTACTGATATAGTAATTTACTTAAAAGCTGATACCGATGATGAAAAATACTCAGAATTTTTGGAAACTTATAAACTTCGTGAGCTTATAAAACGTTATTCAGATTATATTCGTTATCCAATAAAACTTGAGACTAAAGTTCCAGTTGCTGGAGATGAAACTCAAGAAAACAAAAAGATTGAAACAAAAACCGAGTGGGAAACAATTAACTCAATGATTCCTATGTGGAAAAAATCAAAAACTGAATTAACTGATGAAGATTACAATAAATTTTATAAGGATATGTTCTATGACTTTGAAGACCCATTCATGCATTTGCATTATTCAGTTGAAGGTGTGGTTGATTATAAAGCACTTTTGTATATTCCAAAAAAATGTCCAGAAGCTTTCTTTTCAAAATATTTTGAACGTGGCTTAAAACTATATTCAAATGGCGTTTTGATAATGGATAAATGTAAAGAGCTTATTCCTGAATATTTTGGATTTGTTCAAGGTTTGGTTGATAGTGAGCTTTCGCTTAATATTTCACGTGAAACTGTGCAACATGATAGAATTTTGCATAAAATTTCAACAAATATTGAAAAGCAAATCAGAAAGGAACTTGAAACAATCTTAAATGAAGATAGACCAAGATATGAAGAATTTTTCAAAAACTTTGGTTTACAATTAAAGGTTGGAATTTACAATAACTGGGGTATGGATAAAGACAAACTCCAAGATTTAATTTTGTATTATTCAATAAAGCAAGATAAGTTTGTAACATTTAAAGAATACACTGAAGCAATGGCTGAAGGTCAAAAATACATTTACTATTCAGCAGGTTCTTCTATTCTTTCAATCAAGAAAATGCCACAAGTTGAAAAAGTTTTGGCAAGTGGATATGATGTTTTGTGTATGACTGATAATGTTGATGAATTTGCAATAAAATATATTATGTCTTATAATGGTAAAGAGTTTAAAAATGTAACTGATGGCGACAATGGTTTGGATAACGAAACAGAAGAAGAAAAACAAGAAGAAAAACCTGTGTTAGAGTTTATTAAAAATTCTCTTGACGGCGAAGTTCTAGATGTTAAGTTTGCTTCAAATCTTGGCGAACACCCAGTTTGTTTGCTTGCTCAAGGCGAAGTTTCGATTGAAATGGAGAAAGTATTAAGGAATATGCCAAACACAGATGCAAATCAAGATATTCGTGCTAAAAAGGTTTTGCAAATCAATCGTGAGCATAAAATTTACGAAAAAATCAAAACATTATTTGAAAATAATCAAGATGCACTGAAAGAAGTTTCAAGAGTTTTGTTGGACGAAGCAAAACTTATTGAAGGTTTGCCAGTTGAAGATATGGCAAAATTTGTTGAACTTGCAACAAAATATATTTCTCAATAATTATTTTATAAGATTTGAAAAAATATATGTAGAAATTTAGAAAAACTAGAAAATTTTTCTGGTTTTTCTTTTTTTTGTATAAAATTTTATTGACAAATATCGCTTTTGATGTTAGGTGTAAAAATTAAAAAAACTTTTAAAAAATTTTTTGAAATAACATTAGTTTGTGCTACAATAGACGGGTTGTTTTTTTAGGAGAAATACAAATGACAAGGAAAAATTTTAGACTTATATTGGTAGCTTTTATTATTATTTCCGTTACGATTGTAACCGGATTTATGGTTAATAATTTGAATAAACGTGGCAGAACAAATCAGGACGAAGATACGGCAGAAGTTGTTGGCGAAGGCATTATTAATGATTATAACAATGGCAATGAAACAAAAGATAATAACTTGGAGTTTTACATAAATGAACCATCTGTAGTCAAGAGTAAGTCTTACCAAAAAGAAACAACATTGCTAATATTTGAAGCTAAATTATTTATCACAAATAAAGATAATAAAACTGCTCAAATTGACCCAGATTTGATTAGTGTTAATTATGATTCCAATGGCCAATGTCAGCTTTACGATATTGATTATGGCGATGTTCAAAAACCAATCGCTCTTGCAGGTAAAGAAACAATGGTTCTTAATTTAACGATAAAGTATTTTATTAACGACCCCGTTAATTTTGATGACTATCAAAAAAGAAATTTAAAATTCAATTACAAATCCAAACAAATTTTCGTTTGTGTGGTGTAATTGAATTTTTTTTATTGCAAAATTTAGCCAAATGTATTATATTTTAGTTATGAAAATAAATATTGTATGCGTTGGGAAGATTAAAGAAACTTTTTTTACTGATGCAATCAAGGAATATTCGAAACGGATTTCAAGATTTGCTGAACTAAAAATAATAGAAGTTGACGAAGAATCAAAACAGTCAAATCTTGAGCAAAAATCAAAACTTGAAGGCGAAAAATTATTGGCAAAATGTGCTGGGGTTATTGTTGCTTTAGATGGTGGCGGGAAGATGCTGTCAAGTGTTGAAATATCTAATTTTATACAAACAAAGAAAAACCAAGGAAATAGTACAATTTCATTTGTTATAGGTGGCTCTAATGGTTTGTCGCAAGAAGTTTTGAGCAAAGCGGATTTAGTGTTATCTTTTGGAAAAATTACATTTCCACATCAGCTTTTTAGAGTTGTTTTAATAGAACAAATTTACAGAGCATTGACAATTATTGAAGGTCTCCCTTATCATAAATAAAGGATAGAATATGGAGTATAAGTTTAAACTGTCGAAGGTACATTGTGCAGGCTGTGCACTAGCATTAGAGCAAAATCTGAATGCTATTTTTGGTGTACACGCAGAAATAAATTTTGTAACGAAACAGTTAAAACTTGATATTACTTCGGATAGCCCAGCTGATACATTAACAGAAGTAAAAATTGCTATTCAAAAGTTTGACCATTCTATTGAGCTTTTGGATTTTGATACAAATGATGATATTGAAAGCAAAGAAAAAAAACAAAGGATTATCAATATTTGTCGGTTTTCATTATCTGTGTTATTATTAATAGTTGGCGTTGTTTTGAAAACTAACTGGTTAAAAATTAGCATGTTTGCAGTTTCATATATTCTTTCAAGCTACGATGTTATTTGGGGAGCAATACTCAACTTTAAAGGCAAAAACATTTTTGACGAAAAACTCTTGATGAGTTTGGCGTCAATCGGGGCTTTTGTGATTGGCGAATATATTGAAGCGATTTGTGTTATGGTTTTGTATGGTATTGGAGAAATTTTTGAAAACTTGGCAGTAGATAAATCCCGCAATCGTGTGAAGTCTTTGTTAGAAATAAAACAACCATTTGCAAATGTTTATGATGGCGAAAGTGACAGGCAAGTTGAGCTAAAGTTTGTTGGGGTTGGAGCACTTATTCATGTTAAACCAGGAGAGCGAGTTCCATTGGACGGAGTTGTTGTTGAAGGCACAAGTTATTTAGATGTTTCCGCAATAACAGGGGAGTCTAGAGAAAAAGTAGTGACGGTTGGAGATAATGTTCTTTCGGGTTCAATTAATGGTTCAAGCTTGCTTCTTGTAAAGGTAACAAAACTTGAAAAAGATAGCACTGTTTCAAAAATTATAGACATGGTTCAAAATGCAACTGAATCAAAGGCAAAAAGCGAGAAATTCATTTCTAAATTTTCTAAAATTTATACACCTGTTGTAATTTTATGTGCGTTTTTACTAGCATTTATTCCACCGATATTTTACGGCTTTTCAAGCTTTTCGGTTTTTGCTTACAGGGCATTGTGTTTTTTAGTTGTATCTTGTCCTTGTGCATTGGTTATTTCCGTTCCATTAACTTTTTTTGCTGGTATTGGTTCTATGGCAAGACTTGGGGTTTTGGTTAAAGGTGCAACATTTATTGAAGCTTTGGCTGAAACTGATAGTGTTATTTTTGATAAAACTGGGACTTTAACAACAGGCATTTTTGAAATAAGTGAAATATACGCTACAAAAGAACACACTGAAGATGAAATTTTGGAGCTTTCTGCTTATAGTGAAAGTTTTTCAAATCATAAGATTGCAAAATCTATAAAAAAATTATATAATGAGAAAAACCCAACAAAGCCAATAAATACGGCTTGGATTTCAGACTACACAGAAACCGCTGGTCTTGGCATTCAAGCAAATATATTTGGCATAAATGTTTTGGTTGGTAATAAAACATTATTAAAAAATAATGAGATAAATTTTCCAGATGTGCAGAAATCGGGGACGGTTTTGCATGTTGCTGGAAACGGAGAATATTATGGCTATATTGTTATTTGTGATGAGATTAAACGAGACTCGGCAAAAGCGGTAAAAAGTTTAAAAGAACTTAGGATAGATAATATTGCTATCAGCACTGGAGATGAAGAAAATTCAGCTAGGTTTGTTGCTGATAAAATTGGGGTGGATACCGTATATTCGGGATTGCTTCCTGAAGATAAGGTTGAAATAATAAGCAAACAAATTGCACAAAAGAAGAAAGTTTCTTTTGTTGGCGATGGCATTAATGATGCACCATCAATAGCAATGTCAAGTGTTGGCATTTCAATGGGGGGATTTGGCACAGATGCAAGTATTGAAGCATCAGATGTTGTTATAATGACCGATGAACCAAGCAAGGTGGCGGTAGCAATAAAAAAAGCAAAGAAAGTAAAAAGAATAGCAAAACAAAATATCATTGGCTCTATTTCCATAAAACTTATTATTCTTTTAGCTATTGGCTTTGGAATATCAGGTATGTGGCTGGCGGTTTTTGCAGACGTTGGCGTAAGTTTAATAGCGGTGCTAAACGGCTTGAGAGCAATGCTTAGATAAATTAGGAGAAGATTATGAATATTAAGAAAATTTTATACAATGCTTTAAACGAAACTTTTATGCATTTAAATTATCCAACTGAAGATATTTCACTTGCATTTTCATCAAAAGAAGGTGCGGATTTTCAGTGTAATTCAGCTTTTGGGCTAGCTAAAAAAATGCACACAAGTCCAGAGATTATTGCAAATTCAATTATTAGCAATTTAAAACAAGACGTGGCAGAAGTGTCTTTTGCTAAACCAGGCTTTATTAATTTTAAGCTAAAAGACGAAGCATTATCACTAGCATTAAATTCAGCTTTATCACAAGAAAATTTAGGTGTTGAAAAAATTGAAAATCCAAAAACTGTTGTTATGGATTATGGTGGTGCAAATGTTGCGAAAGAACTTCATATTGGTCACTTGCGTTCGCCAGTTGTCGGAGAATCTTTTGCAAGACTTTATAAACTTTTAGGCAATAAAGTTATCACAGATACTCATCTTGGGGATTGGGGACTCCAAATGGGTTTAACTATTGCTCAGCTTCAAGAAGATGGTTATGTTGATGGATTTTTTGACAAAACAAAACAAAATAAAGAAATTACTCTTGATACTTTGAATGAAGAATATCCAAAAGCATCAAAAAGAAAAGCTACTGATGATGAGTTTAGAAAAAAAGCAGAAACTTATACAAAGTTTGTGCAAGACAAAAAAGAACCTTATTGGTCAATCTATCAAGAAATCCGTGAAATTTCAGTAAAGAGAATTAAGGCAAATTATGAAAATTTAAACTGCTTCTTTGATTTATGGTATGGAGAAAGTACATGTGCCGACCTTGTAGACGGTGTTGTGCAAATGTTTATTGATAAGGGTTTAACAAAAGATTACCAAGGTTCGATTATTGTTGATGTTGCCAAGGACGGCGAGAATATTCCTATTGAAAAGAAGAACCCAGAAGACCCACAGTTATACAAAAATCCAATGCCACCAGTTTATTTAAAAAAGAGCAATGGTGCAGATGTTTATGCAACAACTGATATAACTACAATTTATCAAAGAAATCGTGATTTCAATCCAGATAAGATTATGTATATTGTTGACAAACGTCAAGGTATTCACTTTGAGCGTTGTTTTAGAGCTGTGAAGATGGCGGGAATTTCGTCAGAAAATCAAGAGTTGCAATTCGTTGGTTATGGCACAATAAATGGTTCTGACGGCAAGCCTTTCAAAACAAGGTCAGGCGACACTATTAAGCTTGAAGATATTATTAACCTAATTTCTAGCGGTGCATCTAAAAAACTTCAAGAAAATGGTATTGAAGACGAAGATGGTTCGCTTGCTCTCAAAATTGGTGTTGCTGCCATGAAGTTTGGAGATTTAAGCAATGACCCTTATAAAGATTATATATTTGATATTGAAAAGTTCGCATCATTTGAAGGGAAGACAGGACCATATATTCAATATACAGGTGCGAGAATAAATTCGCTTTTGAGAAAATCAGGTTTATTTGATAAAAAAAATTATTTTGAAAATCTTAATTTAATTGATATTACAGATGAAAATCAAAGAAATATTGCAATGAATTTCTTAAAACTACAAGATAGCTATTATTCTTGCTACAAAGATACTTCGCTTGTTGCTCTTTGTAATTCATGCTATGATTTTGCATCAAGTTTCGCAAAATTCTACAACGATACAAGAATACTTTCAGAAAAAGACGACCAAAAGAAAAATTCATATCTTGCTCTTTGCTATCTTGTTTTGAAAGCATTAAAACAAGCTTCATTTGTTTTGGCTTTTGAAATTCCAGATAAAATGTAGGTGATTTATGAAACAAAAAATCTTGCTTCATTCGTGTTGTGCTCCTTGCTCAACTGCTGTTATTGAAAGACTTTATGATGAATATGATATCACAATTCTGTATTATAATCCCAATATTTATCCGGAAGAAGAATACATTAAACGCAAAAACGAAGAAATCAAATATTTAAAGCACCTAAACGAAAATGGTTATAAAATTTCCATGCTTGACTGCGATTATGAAAGTGAAAAGTTTTATGAAAAAACCAAAGGATATGAAAACGAAAGAGAAGGTGGTGCAAGATGTGCAATTTGCTTTAGACTTCGACTTGAAAAAACTGTAGAACTTGCTAAAGAACATAACTTTGATTTGTTTGGCACAACTTTAACGGTCAGTCCGCACAAAAATGCTGAACTAATAAATTTGATTGGACTTGCTTTAGAAAAAGAAACGGGCGTTAAGTTTTTAGTGTCTAACTTCAAAAAACAAAATGGATACAAAAGAAGTGTAGAGTTATCAAAAGAAAACAATATTTATCGTCAAAATTATTGCGGTTGCGAGTTCGCTCTTGCGATTCAAGCCCAAGAAGCTACAGAGAGCTTAAAGAAAGGATATTGATAAGTTATGGTTGATTTAGTTTATCAAGATTATGAAAAAACATAAAGTTTTTTGAAAAAATAAAACAAGAATTCTTGGCTGATTTGACTGCCACAAAAACCATTGAGCATGTTGGCTCAACCGCCATCAAAAATATGTATGGAAAAAACATTTTGGATATTTTGGTTGGGGTTGAAACAAGTGGAGATTTTGATGTAACATTTAAGGAATTATAAAATTTGGGTTATTTTGATAGTACAAATTTTAGTTCTGATATTTATCATTCTTTTGCAAGTAGAGTGGAAGAAACCGATGACGGTGATGTCCATATTCATCTTTGTTTAACTAATACTGATAGATATGATGATTTTGTTGTCTTGTGTGATTACTTAAGAAAAAATCCAAGCAAAGTGAAGGCTTATTCTGATTTTAAATTAAAATTAATTCAAAATGAGGTTACCGAACGAAAAAATTATAGAGCCGAGAAATCTACCTATGTAACTGACCTTATTAAACGAGCAAAAGAAAATAGGTAAATTAGAAATTAATAATAAAAACACCAGGTAAGTGAGTGTGCTTACTTGGTGTTTTTTAATTTTATTAAATTATTAACTAACCAACGATTTGGTCTTTTGTGATAAGTCCACGTCTTATCATTTCGTTTATAGCAAGATTAATGCATTCATCTGCAGTGTTTAAACTACTATCTATTAAATATGCATTTTCACACATAATTAGTGGGGAAATCTCTCGGTGCATATCTTTATAATCTCTATCTTTCAAATCTTCCAAGACTTGAGCTAATGTTACATTAGGGTCTTGTTTTGCATAGTCTGCAAATCTACGTTTTGCTCTTGTTTCAACATTGCAATCGACATAGATTTTCATTTCAGCGTTAGGGAAGATAACAGAGCCAATATCTCTGCCTTCCATAACAATGTTTTCATTGTGATTTTGGGTGTCACGTTGAAGTTTGCGTACAAATTCTCTAATATATGGTTTGCAAGCATACTTTGCAACGTTTGATGAAATTTCTTCATTATGAAGCGAATCTGCGACATCAATACCATCAAGAAGCATGGTGTTTTTTGTGCCGTCATAAGAATAAATAATTTCAGTATGGTCAATCATGTACTGAAGTTTATCGTCTTCGTCAGGGTTGATATGCAGGTTTAATGCTTTTAGTGTTATTGTTCTATAAAGTGAACCAGCACTAAAGAATCCAAAATTAAGTTTTTTTGCGAGCGTTTTCGCTAAGGTTGATTTTCCAGAACCAGATGTTCCATCTATTGCTATTATCATAAAATTCTCCTTATGCTATTAATGATATAATAATTTAATAAAATTTCAAAACAAATTAAGCTATTTATTTTGAATTTTAGTTATTTTAATATATTATTTAATTATGAGCAAAATAAATAAAATTTTAAAACCAATACGTATTATTTTGATTGTTTTATTGTTTCCGATTGTTATTGTTTGGTTGATTTGTAGGAAAAATAAACTAAAAAGACTCCGAATGCAAGATAGCATTGATGTTTACAACATTTCGCAAATTGATGATTTAAGTGGGATAGAGTTTGAAAATTTATTAAAAGAAATATTTATTAGTCAAGGTTATGGTGTTGAACTTACAAAAAAGAGCCATGATTATGGTGCGGATTTAGTTTTGACGAAAAAAAATAAAACAACAATAGTGCAAGCCAAATGTTATGGAAAAAATATAGGAATCAAGGCAATTCAAGAAATTATTTCAGCAAAAAAACATTATGGAGCTGATGAAATGTTTGTTGCCACCAATAGATATTTTTCAAAAGATGCAATGGTTTTGGCTAGCGAGCATGATGTGAAATTGATTGATAGAGATGTAATGCTAAATTTAGTTAGAATTTATGCTCCGTCAATTAAACTTGAACAAAAGAAATCTGTGGCAACTAAACCCGAAGAAAAACAAAAAATATTGCAAAAATACAAATTTTGGATTTAATTTTGTCTAACTTTTGAATTTTGAGAGTAAAACAAAGAGCTAAAGCATACACTATTTCTGAGGTAAAACAAATGTTTGAACTTACTTTATGTGTTTGCTTTGAAAGACAAAAATATATTAGCACGTTTTACAAAAATTTGCTTCCGATTGTGAAATCCGATAATGGAATAATTATAAAACATAACAGTGGCGGAAAAAGTTATTTGTCTATTGCTGTTTCTGAAAATAAAAAAGAATACTTAAAGTCCAAAGTTTTGGATTTTGTTACAAAGGTAATCGAAGAAGATTTTAAGTATGAATTTTTCAAAAACAATATAGAGATTAGGCAAAATAACAAATTAACCGAAGCATTTTTTCGTGCGATTGCTTGTTTCGATACAGATTTTGACAAAGAGATAATTGCTGGAGTTTTGGAGTTTTCAAATGAAATTGTAATTGAGAGTTTGTTTTATTTCAAGCTTCAGTGTTTGATGTTAAGATGGAAAAAAACAGCGGAAATTATCAGTCAAAATTTAATTATGAATAGTGAAAATTCAATGAGTGAAGTTTTGAGATATCTTTGTGGAGTATCTGAAAACAATTCGGTTTTGGTTGATTTGAATTTTACAGAAAAACAAATTGAGATTAAAAATTTTTTGATAAAAAAGAAATTTAAGAAAGATGAAGTTGGAATTTCAAAGATGTTTGAAGAAATGATAAAACTTAATCCAACAAAAATAAATATAAAAAGTTTCGATGAAAGCAATGAACTAAAGGAAGTAACTAATGTTTTATTAAAGGTTTTTAATGATAAAATTTATTTTGTCTAAATTGAATAAAAACGTTGACAAACAAAAATTTAGTTATATAATAATATTGTACACTTGTAGAACAAGTAGGATATAAAAACTGACCAAGAGAAGGGAAATCGTGGGCTGTAAGTTTCCCTGTTAAGCTTATATTTGAAACCACCTACATTTTATAAAACTTAATAATTTAACGAAGGTTGATTTATCAACGAAATAAGGTGGAACCACGGTAAAATATCGTCCTTATGCAATTTTTGCATAAGGATTTTTTTATGCCACCAAAGGAGAAAATTATGAAAATTAAATTAAGAGATGAGATAAAAGAATTTGATAAAGGAGTTTCAGTTTTAGATATTGCAAAATCTATTTCAGAAGGCTTAGCTAGAATGGCGGTTTGCGGAAAAATTGATGGCGAACTTGTTGATTTAAACAAACCACTTGAAAATGATTGCAGTCTTGAAATCATCACAACAAAATCTGATGAATACAAAGAAGTTTTGCGTCATTCAACAGCTCACGTTTTAGCTCAAGCTGTTAAAACAATTTATCCGAACACAAAATGTTGGGTTGGTCCTGCAACAAAGGACGGTTTTTACTATGACTTTGATTTTAAAACTCCAATCACAAACGAAGATTTAAAAACTATTGAAGCTGAAATGAACAAGATTATTAAAGCTAATTTTGATATTGTTCGCAAAGAAATTTCGAAAGCAGATGCTATTAAACTCATGAAAAAAGCAGGCGAGCCATATAAGGTTGAACTTATCGAAGCAATGGACGATAATACTCAAATCACAACTTACACTCAGGGCGATTACATCGAAGTTTGCCGTGGTCCACACCTTAAATCAACTGGTTTAATCAAAGCATTTAAACTTACAAAAATTTCAGGTGCTTACCTTAAAGGCGATAGCAAAAATAAAATGCTCACTCGTATTTATGGTGTAGTTTTTGATAAAAAGAGCGAGATGGACGAGTATTTCAGACTTTTGGAAGAAGCAATGAAACGTGACCATAGAAAACTTGGCAAAGAACTTGAGTTATTCTTCTTTGATGAAACTGCTCCAGGTATGGCTTATTGGCTTCCAAAGGGTTTTGTAATGTTTAATACTTTGGTTGATTACTGGAGAAAACTTCACAAAAAAGCAGGCTATCAAGAGTTTTCAGCTCCACAACTAAACTCTAGTGTACTTTGGAAAACTTCAGGTCACTGGGATCATTATAGAGAAGATATGTTCGTTTTGACCGATGCTGACGGCAACGAACAAGCATTAAAACCAATGAACTGTCCAAACTCTATTAGAATTTATCAAAGCAAAATGCGTTCTTATAAGGATTTGCCATTAAGACTATCTGACATTGACGTTATTCATAGAAATGAAAAATCAGGTCAACTTAATGGTTTGTTCAGAGTTAGAATGTTCCACCAAGATGACTCTCATAATTTTGTAACTGAAGACCAAATTGGCTCGGAAATTAAGGAAATTTTAAAAATTGCTAAACAAATTTATGATGTATTTAAGCTTCCTTATAAACTTACACTTTCAACGAGACCGGAAGATTTTATGGGTAACATTGAAACTTGGAATAAAGCAGAAGCAGAACTAAAAGATGTACTTAATGAGATTTGTGGCGAAAGAAATTACAGAATTAACGAAGGTGATGGTGCTTTCTATGGTCCAAAAATCGACATTAAAATGGAAGATTGTTTGGGCAGAGAATGGCAAATGGGTACTATCCAAGTTGATTTCCAACTTCCACAAAGATTTGACCTTTCCTATAATGATAAAGACGGCACTAAAAAGATGCCAATCATGATTCATCGTGCTTTGTATGGTTCATTTGAAAGATTTATTGGTATCATCACAGAGCATTTTGCAGGTGTGTTCCCAACATGGCTTTGCCCAGTTCAAGCAAAGGTTATTTCAGTTTCTGAAAAGAGTGCAGGGTATGCAAGTAAGGTCGCAGAATCCCTTGAAGATATGGGCATTAGAACAGAAACTGATAACAGTGACGAAAGAATTGGCTATAAAATTAGATTAGCACAAATGGAAAAAGTGCCTTATATGATTATCTTAGGCGAATCGGAAGCAAATTCAAATAATGTTTCGATTCGTAAGAGAAATGGCGAAGAAATCAAAGATTTATCGCTTGATGAAGCATATAAAATGATAAAAGCTGATATTGACGAAAAGAGAGTTTAAGTTTAAACACATTGACATTGAAAAGTAGCAGTAAAACTAGTCAATACCAAGTCTTTCGAATTGGGACAAGAGCACTTATTTTTGTGCCATCTCGACCGTTTTGTCTTGCCTTGTCATCTCGACCAAAGGAGCGAAGTGACTGCGTGGAGAGATCTCCCTGAACTATCCGTATGAAAATGTGTAACGTCTCCGAGAAAGGGGATTTCTCGACTACACTACGTTTCGCTCGAAATGACAATGAGAAAGTTGGGTGTAGTATTCGCGTAAAAGTCAATAAAAAAACTTTATCAAAACTGTTGACAAAGATTCTCGGGTGTGATAAAATATGCTCGTTTATTGAAGAGAAAGAACACTTTCCACCTTCCAAATGAAAGATTTTGAGTAGGTCAAATATATAATGCATAAACCCAGATGTCTTGGCGAGACTTAGTTTCTCGCACTATGAATTTGGTTTATTATATATAGTGAGTGGATTTCTTCGTAAACCACTCATTTTTTCTTGTAAAAAGAAAACTTGAAATAAAATTTATAGGAGTAATATGGCAGTTAAGCAACAAGAAACCCAAATTAACTCAGCAATTCGTGACCCTGAAATCAGAGTTATTGGTTCAAATGGCGAGCAACTTGGCATTATGAGTTCAAGGGAAGCTCAAGAAATCGCAGACAAGGAAGGATTAGATTTGGTTAAAATCTCTCCAAGTGCAGTTCCACCGGTTTGCAGAATTATGGACTACGGAAAATATCTTTTTGACAAAACAAAAAGAGAAAAAGAACAAAGAAAAAATCAAAAAATTGTTGAGCTAAAAGAAGTTCAGCTTTCAATGACAATCGAACAACATGACATTGACATTAAAGCAAAAAATGCTGTGAAATTCTTAAACAATGGCGACAAAGTTAAGGTTTCAATCCGTATGAGTGGCAGGCAACAGGCTTACTTTGAAAGAGGTATTGAAACAGAAAACAAGTTTGCTGAAAGTTTATCAGAAATTGCAGTTATTGAAAAAGAAGCTAAGGTTGAAGGAAGAAATATCATTATGATTTTAGCTCCAAAAACCGCAAAGAAATAACCATATAAAACTAGAATTTAGTAGGTATTAGGAGGAATTTTATTATGCCAAAACAAAAAAACAGTTCAGCCGCTAAAAAAAGATTTATTGTTCTCGCTAGCGGTAACGTAAAAAGAGGACGCCAAAACAAAAGACACTTACTTGCTCACAAAGAAACAGGTAGAAAAAGAGCATTAAGACAAGGTGCTTATGTTGAAGGTAAACAAATCAAGACAGTTAGAAATCTTGTAGGAAATCAAGACTAAGGTAAGGGGGACGGATAAATGAGAGTTAAAAGAGCAGTAAATGCACACAAAAAACGTGCTAAAATTTTAAAATCAGCTAAAGGTTACTATGGTGCTAAATCTAAGCTTTACAGAGTTGCTCGTGAAGCAGTTATGAAAAGTGGTAACTATGCATATGTTGCAAGACGTGATAAAAAGAGAGATTTCAGACGTCTTTGGAATGTTAGAATTAACGCTGAAGCAAGAGTTAATGGACTTTCTTACAGCAATTTAATTCATGGTTTGAAGCTTGCTAATATTGAACTTAATAGAAAAGTTCTTGCTGACCTTGCAGTTTCTGATAAACCAGCTTTTGCTAAAGTTTGCGAACAAGCAAAAAATGCACTTGCAAAATAGTTTTTAAAGCTTAATACAAATGTGTTAAGCTTTTTTGTTTGAAAAAATCAAGGAGCAAATTATGGTAGGTGAAATTATCTCAAGCACTGATAATAAAATGATAAAAGAAGCCAGAAGCTTAAATGATAAAAAATTTAGAAGGGAACTAGGTAAGTTTTTGGTTGATGGCGAAAAACTTGTGCGTGAAATTGTTTGCGGTGCAGGTGTTGCGGATAAAATTTTTGTCGATAGCACAAAACTATCAGAATTCGATTACATTCTAAAAAAGTTCGATGGTAGAGTTGTACCGATAACTGCCAAAGTAATGGCGAGTTTATCAGAAAACAATACACCACAAGGAATTATAGCAGAAGTTTATATGAATGAAACAGGCGAGTTTGCTCCTGAATTAAACCAGCCAATTTTAATATTAGACCGTATTCAAGACCCTGGAAACATGGGCACAATTATTAGAACAGCCACTGCAGTCGGAATAAAAACTATAGTTTTAATAGATTGTACTGATGCATATGCACCAAAAGTTATTAGAAGTTCATCGGGCGGGGTGTTTTATTTGGATATTTTCAGACTATCCGAAAATGAAATTGCTAGCTTTTGCAAAAATCATAATATTGAGCTTTTGGTTGCTGATATGGCAGGCGAAAACATTTTTAATAGCAAAATTGAAAACAAAAACTTTGCCTTAGTTATTGGTAATGAAGGTCAAGGAGTTAGTGAATATTTTAAAACTCATGGAAGAATTATCTCGCTTCCAATGAAACCATTAATGGAATCATTAAATGCTGGAATTTCCGCAAGTGTTTTGATGTACACCTTGCTTGGAAAAGATATATAAAAAATAATTGATTAATTCAAAAGAAATGTATATAATAGAAAAGTAAATTAATTTAGGGGGAAATTTTATGAGCGGACACTCAAAATGGCACAACATTCAAGCTACAAAAAACAAAGCTGATGCTGCTAGGGGAAAAATCTTTACAAAAATAGGTCGTGAAATTGCTGTTGCAGTTAAGTTGGGTGGCCCTGACCCTAACATTAATAGCAAACTTTATGATGTTATTCAAAAAGCTAAGCAAAACAACATGCCAAACGATAATATTCAAAGGTCAATCAAGAAGGCTAGTGGTGGTGAAGATGGTGGAAACTACGATGCAATCACTTATGAAGGATATGGTTCACATGGTGTTGCTTTTATCGTTGAATGCTTGACTGATAACAGAAATAGAACCGCTGCAGATGTTAGACACTTATTTGATAAATATAATGGTTCACTTGGAACTAGCGGAAGTGTAACATATATGTTTGATTATAAAGGTATAATCATCATTAATAAGAAAGATGGTATAACTGAAGATGATGTTATGATGGTTGCTTTGGATAATGGTGCAGATGATGTTATTGTTGATGATGAATGCTTCGAAATTATCACAAGTCCTGAAAATTTGCATGAAGTAGCAAAGGCTTGTGAAACTGCAAACTATGAACTTGTTTCAAGTGAAGTTGAATATGTTCCACAAAACCAAATCGCACTTGATAAAGACTCAGCAATTTCTGTAAATAAACTAGTTTTAGCTCTTGAGGATTTGGACGATGTTCAAAATGTTTACACAAGTGCCGACCTTTCTATTTTAGATGAATAAAATATAAGTAAAAGATAGCTTGAAATTATTGTAATTTGCAATAAGCAAGCTCTTTTTTAATGGGGGTAATATATTATGCAAAATGATAAAATTGGGAAAGCAATTCCTTGGAACCCTTGGCATGGTTGCAAAAAAGCTAGTGCTGGTTGTAAGAATTGTTTTGTTTATAAAATGGATAAAAGATATGGTAGAGATACGACCATTATAACGAAAGGAAAAACGACTTTTGAATTGAAAGATAAAGATTGTCCACCAAATTCATTGGTTAAGTTGTGCTTTTCTTCGGATTTTTTTATTGAAGAAGCAGATGAGTGGCGTGAGGAATGTTGGAATTTTATTCGCAGAAGAAAGGATTGCATTTTTGTTACAACCACGAAAAGACCAGAAAGAATTGCAGAGTGTGTTCCGTCAGATTGGGGCGATGGTTGGGATCATGTACATATTAGTATTTCAATAGAAAATCAAGAGATGGCTGATATTCGTCTACAACATTTTTTGAAAGCACCAGTAAAACATAGAGAAGTTTTTTGTTCTCCGCTAATTGGTCCAATAAAACTTGGAAAATATTTAGACACTGGTTTAATTAAGTGTGTAAATGTTGGAGGCGAAATGGCTCCACAAAACGAAGTTCGTCCAATTAGATTTGAATGGGTTAGGGATTTGTTTTTGGAAGCAAAAGAACGAAATATTGAATTTTATTTTCATCAATGTGGTTCAATGTTTTTACGAGACGGCAAAAATATTGGTAAATGGAATTTGAATGAGCAAATTGCTCGTGCAGAAGAAATTCAACATGAACTCGAAGAAACTTACAAGTAACAGAATATAAAATTTCAAAGCTAGTGTATCTTTATTGAGTACTAAATGTAAAATATGGTAACTATCGGTTATTATTAGAAAAATTAAATTAAGATTGTTGTCATAAGTTTTAGTCATTATAGTAATTTATATTTAATATATGCTACAATGTTGACAAATTTGAGGCTTTTCTAATATAATATAATTAGAAAATTTTAGGAGAATTGTAATGGTAAGTCATGTCAAACTAGAAATAGCAATTCAGATTATAACGGAAAAAATTGCTGATATTTACAACAAATTAGACTCAGCAAAAAACGAGTATGAAGTTGAGCTATACAATCAAGAACTTAACGAGGCTTTCAATGAAAAAGAGCTTATTTTCAGGGGTAATATGAGAGCAATAGATTTTGTGTTAAACACAAATAAAGGGGTGAAATAATGGAACAAAAAAACATGAAAAGCCCAGAATATATTGAATTTTTGAAACCAAGAATTTCGCCAAAAATCAAGCCAGAAGTTGCACAGCTTATGTTAGATTATGCTTTAAGTGAAGAAGAACATTATAGAGTCTTGCAACAGATTAGGGATAATTGTTTTAAGAATAAGAAACCTGTCGACCGTGCAGTTGAGAGACCAAAAGCATTTTTGGTTATTGCACAAACTGGGGCTGGAAAAAGCAACTTAACAACAGCTATTTATAAAAATAACAGCAATACAATCATCATTGACTCTGATGAATTTAAGGCTTTTAATCCAAACAAGGACGAAATAAAAGAAAAGTATCCACAATATTATGGTCATTTAACAGGACTTGATGCTTATTTGCATAGAGATGAAGTTTATGCAGAAGCGTTACAAAAAGGATATAATATTCTAATAGAAGTCGCTCCATCTCCAAATGAACTTTTGTTTAATATTAATTTTGAAGAACTTGCACGTTTTGGTTATGATATTGAAGCTTATATTTTAGCAGTTTCGGAAGAAAATAGTCTTCTTTCTATACATGAACGTTTCGAGGGTCAGATTGAATCAAATATGCAATCTCCAAAATTAACTGATTTTAATCGTGCAAGAGAATCATTTAAGGCAGTTGAAATTGTTATTAAAGATTTGCTTATAAATCACCCAGAAGTTAGTATAAATTTATTAAAAAGAGCAGTGATTACTGGTAATGAAGAAGAATTACCAGAACCAATATTTATAACAGATGATAAATCTATACTTCTTGCTGAATATAGAGAAGCAGTTGATGAAGATAGAGATTTAACAATGCAAGAAGCTGACGAAAGGATAGCTAAAGTGAAAACTCAAATGGAAAAAAGGGGTGCAATTTCAGCACATGTAAACCAATTTGAAGATGTTTGCAATGTTATAAAAAACACAAAACAATTTCAATAAAAAATAACAAACTTGAAAAAGACTAAATTTATTGTTTAGTCTTTTTATTTTTTTAAGTAGTCTAAATTACTTTAATTCTTCACGTATTGCAAATTTATTGACTTTAATGTTTATTTGGTTTATTTTATTATTATGAGAATTAGTTATTATAATTAACATGGTTGGTGGTAATTAATATGAGTGTTCGAAACATTAGATATTATAATAATTTAAAAACTAAGAATATTTCAATAGTTTTGGTTTTAGCAAGGTATAAGGATAAGTGGGTTTTTTGTAGACACAAAGAAAGAAGTACTTATGAAATAGTTGGTGGGCATATTGAAAAAAATGAAACTATGGTAGAAGCTGCTAGAAGGGAATTATTTGAAGAATCCGGAGCTATTTGTGATGAATTTAAACTATTAGGTTATCTTGCGAATTATAATATGAGTCCCATTCAATATAGTGCCTTATTTTATGCGAATATTAATAAATTGGAATCTTTGCCAAATTATGAAATGGCCGAAATTAAATTATTTGAAAAATTTCCAAATAATACAACATATCCTGATGTTTATGAAAGGATATTAAAAATAATAGGGACAAAATTGTGAAAAATATATTTGATTATCCACAAAAATATATAGAAGAAATTAATAAAAAAGTAAAAATAGATAAACCTTCTTATTATAGGGGCAAGTCTATGGCGGTTGTTTTTCTAACGAAATTTTGTCCTGTAGAATGTCCTTTTTGTTTTTTTCAGTCAAAAAAAGAAACGTTGAATATAATTCTGAAATGAATGAATTTTCAAAACGTGGAACTGAAAAATTGGTTGAATTTCTAAATTTTGTTAATTTGGAAACTTTGGAAATATCTGGTGGCGGTGAACCATTTGAGAATTTTGAACAATTAATAAGGTTAGTAAGAACCGTTAAAACTGATAATATTATAATTGTTACTAGTGGATATTGGGCTGATAATAAAGAACAGACTTTTGAAATTATAAATACCATATATAATGAAAAGATTGCAAGAAATAATGATGTAAATGTTATATTGCGTTTATCAGTGGATAAGTTTCACAATAAAAATGTTAATTTTTCAAATATTGAGAATATTATTGATTATTTCGATGAAAATTATTCGAAGTTGAAGAACTTTCAAGTAAAATTCCATACAATGGAAAATGATGAAACGATTTTTTCAAAATTAGCTAATAATGTTTCAATTAAAGAAATAATTAAAAATAAAAAATACATAGGCAAGACTAAAAATGGTTTATCTTTTGATATAGAAGTATCGAAAATGTTTTATCCAAATCTTAATGTAAATTTGAATGATAAAAATTTAGTAAAAAGAGCTTTTGATGTGTTTGAGAAAGATATTAATAGTAGCCCGATGAATAATTTTTCAATTTATAGAGATAGTTTAGGTGAATATGGATTAGATTTTCTTATAAATTATGCAGGCAATATTTCAACTTGGGGAAATTATCAGTTGGAAAATATGCCAAATATTTACAAGCATTCAAAGTTAGAAATATTAGAAAAACTTTATAAAGACCCTGTTAGTTATTCTTTTTTAAACATGAATTATTTTGAACGGGACAGAATAGTGCGAAAGGTAAATAAGTGTGCGGCAGATAGGGCTATTGCAATAAATATACGTGACTATTCAGGCCTGTATTTGTTGCAAGAAAAGAATACATTATTATTTTATCAAATTACCATTTTAAAAAGATATCTAAAAAGTGGATTAGTTGGTAAAGAGCAGGTTGATTTGTTATCTAACGATTTAAAAATGTTTATAAATATGTCGGATGATGAATTGGAAACTTTTTATAATCAATCAACATATGATATTCTTACACAATTAAACAATCAGGGTAAAATTGATGAAACAGTTTTATTTGATTATTATAATTTAATAAAGAATGGACATTATTTTATCAAAGATGCAAATTTATTGTTGAAGATAGAGCAATTTTTTAGTGAAAATAACTATTTGAAAAAAAATCAATCAAATCGATTATTTGAATATTTAAATTATTCACATGATGTGAATCAACTAAAAAGTAGTGAAATAATGAAAGTTTAACTTACTAAATATAACTAGGCATTGGGGGTGCACTTCAATTTTGCCTAGTCTTTTTATTTTTTTAAGTAGTCTAAATTACTTTAATTCTTCACGTATTGCAAATTTATTGACTTTAATGTTTATTTGGTTTATTTTATTATTATGAGAATATTAGGTATTGACCCAGGATATGCGATAGTTGGTTATGGCGTAATTGAAAAGGATAACAGGGGAAATTGCAGGGTTTTGGATTTTGGTGCGATAAACACACCGAAAGAAGAAGATTTTCCAGTGAGACTTGCTATGATACAAGACGGAATGCAGGAGCTTATGGAAAAATTTCAGCCCGATGCAGTAGCTGTTGAAGAATTGTTTTTTAATCAAAATATAACAACGGGTATTGCGGTTGCCGAAGCAAGGGGAGTTATTTTGTGTACGGCAATAAAAACCGTCCCAAATGTTTTTGAATTTACTCCAATGCAAATTAAACTTTCGATTACTGGTGATGGCAAAGCTGATAAAAAATCGGTTCAGTTTATGACAAAAACTATACTTAAATTAAAAAGCATTCCAAAGCCTGATGATGCTGCGGACGCTTTGGCTGTTGCTTTAACTTTGGCTCAAACCAATACAAAACTTACAAATAGTGACGCAACTGTTTGGACTAATAATAACTTAATGAAAAATGATATTAATCAAACTATAAAAAGGAAATTAAAATAATGATTTATTCACTAACTGGAAAAATTACAATGATTGATGACAATACGGTTGTTGTTGATACTGGTGCTATTGCATTTGAAGTTGTTTGTTCATCATACACGGCATACAAACTTTCAGGTTCAGCTGAACCACAAACCATTTTGACATATTTGCAAGTTAGAGATGACGGAATGAGTTTGTTTGGATTTTTAGATAAAAAAGAAAAGTTATTATTTAATGACCTTTTATTGGTTTCGGGGGTTGGTCCAAAAATGGCAATAACAATACTTTCAGGGCTTCCTATTGATGAAATTATAAGAGCAATTATTTCAGGCGATGTTAAACTTTTGTCTAGCATAAAAGGTCTTGGCAAAAAGACAACTGAAAGAATTGTTTTGGAACTTAATGGGAAGCTTGGCGGGGAAGCAAACTTAGAAAACTTGATTGCAAATGATACAAATCTAAACCTTGGAACTCCTGCATTAAACAAAGAAATGCAAGAAGCTTATGATGTTTTAACTAACATGGGTGTTCAGAAAAATACCGCCACCGAAAGTGTAAAAAACAACTACGAAAGCGGAATGAAGAGTGAAGAACTTGTTGTTGTATGTTTAAAGAATTTACATAAATAATTACAAAAAGGAGAATGTATGGCTAGTTTTGAAAGCAGTTTCAATCCACAAGAAATGGAAGAAGAACGTTTTGTTAGTTCATCGAAAATAAATGAAGATGACATGGTTGAAAATATCTTGCGACCAAAAACATTTGATGAGTATGTGGGGCAAAAACAAGTGAAAGAAAATTTACTTGTTTACATTAAGGCTGCAAAAAAACGTGGCGAAGCACTTGACCATGTTTTATTATACGGCCCACCAGGACTTGGCAAAACCACACTTTCAGCTATTATTGCGAACGAAATGGGCACTGGTTTTAAACAGACTTCAGGACCAGCTATTGAAAAACCAGTAGACCTAGCATCGCTTTTAACAAACCTTTCAGAAGGCGATATTTTGTTTATTGATGAAATTCATAGACTCAATCATTCAATCGAAGAAGTTTTATATCCAGCTATGGAAGACCATGCACTTGACTATGTTATTGGCAAAGGACCATCAGCACGAAGTATGCGTATACCACTTCCAGCATTTACTTTGGTTGGGGCAACCACAAAAGCAGGTATGATTTCAAGTCCGTTACGTGATAGGTTTGGTGTTATTTGTAAGCTTGAACTTTACACAAATGACGAGCTTGAAACCATAGTACTACGTTCTGCAAAAATTTTAGGAGCGGAAATTGACAAGATTTCAGCTGGGTTAATAGCATCAAGATGCAGGGGAACTCCAAGAATTGCAAACCGAATACTCAAACGTGTGCGTGATTTTGCCGATGTTTTAAATGACGGAAAAATCAATCAAGATGTAACAAACCATGCTTTAGAAAAAATGGATATTGATGAGATAGGACTTGATGGTGTGGATAGAAAAATGCTAAAGACTATGATTGAAAACTTTAAGGGCAAGCCTGTTGGTCTTGATACTTTGGGGGCTGTTACTGGCGAAGAACCTGACACTATTGAAGATGTTTATGAGCCATATTTAATGCAAATTGGATTTATTGCAAGAACCCCACGTGGACGTATTCCACTTGAGCCTGCCTACAAACATTTAGGTTACAATATAGAAGATATTTTAAAAGGATAAACTATGGAAACTTTAAAAACTAGTGATTTTTATTACGACTTGCCGGAAGAATTAATTGCACAAACTCCAGCAGTTCCAAGAGATAGTGCAAGAATGCTTGTTTACAACAAACAAGAAGATAAATTGGAGCATAAAATTTTTAGAGATATTTTAGATTATTTAACACCAAATGATGTATTGGTTGTTAATAATACAAGAGTTATTCCAGCTCGTCTTTTTGCAAGTAAGGTAACTGGTGCGAAAATTGAAGTATTTTTGTTAAAAAGACTCAATTTAACCGATTACGAAGTATTGATGAAACCAGCAAAGAAATGTCCAGTTGGAACTAAACTTATTGTTTCAGATAATTTATATTTAGAAACCATTGAAAACCAAGAAGAAATTGGTGGCAGAGTTGTTAGATTTCATGTTTCACAAGGAACACTTGAAGAAGAACTTGACAAAATCGGAAATATTCCGCTTCCACCATATATTCATGAAAAACTTGAAGACGATGAAGAATATCAAACGATTTACTCTAAAATTAAAGGCTCATCGGCAGCACCAACAGCTGGCTTGCACTTTACCGAAGAATTGATGCAGAAAATTCGTGAAAAGGGTGTTCAAATTGAAGAAGTAACTTTGCAAGTTGGGCTTGGTACTTTTAGACCTGTAACAGAAGAAAATGCATTAAATCATAAAATGCATAGCGAAGAAATTGTTGTTTCAAAAGAAGTTGCTAAAAGACTTAACAAAGCAAAACAAGATGGTAAAAGAATTATTGCAGTGGGCACAACAACTGTTAGAACATTAGAGTCTGCAAGTGATGACAATGGCGTTTTGCATGAATGCCAAAAAGAAACAAATATTTTCATTTATCCTGGTGTAAAGTTGAAATTTGTTGATGCATTAATTACTAATTTTCACTTACCTGAAAGCACGTTGATTATGCTTGTTTCGGCATTTATTGGCAAAGATAAAACTCTTGAGATTTACAAAGAAGCTGTAAAAGAAAAGTATAGATTTTTTAGTTTTGGCGATTGTTGTTTCTTTTGTTAAATAGAAAGCATCTTCGAGATGGGGGATTTCTCCATTCCGCTAACGCTCCAGTCGAAATGGCACTGGGGTGTTGTGTCATCTCGACCAAATGAGCGAAGCGACTGCGTGGAGAGAGCCCCATGAACTATCCGTATGAAATGTGTTACGTCTTCGAGATGGGGGATTTCTCGACTCCGCCTTGCTCCGCTCGAAATGACACTATTAATAATCATATACAAAAAGGAGAAGATTATGGAACTAAATGAAATTCAAAAACAAGTTTGGGATAATAAGGTCAAAAAGGGTTTTAATACGGAAAATGTATACCAAGAATTTTGCTATATTTATGGCGAAATAGGCGAAGCATATGAAGCTTGGCATAAGAAAAAAGATGATTTAGGTTTAGAACTTGCAGATATTGGCTTGTATCTTTGTGGACTTGCGGAGATGTTAGGGTTTTCTCTCCAAGAACAAATGGAAAAGAAACTTGAAATTAACAAAAATCGAGTGTATACTATGAATGATAAGGGAGTACTTACAAAAGTAGAAAAAAAGGACTAATTATGGAAAATAAAAATTTTTCGTTTGAAGAAAAATTAAAATCTTCAAACACTTATGCTAGAATCGGAGTTTTGCACACACCACATGGAGATATTGAAACTCCAGTATTTATGCCAGTTGGAACAAGGGCAACGGTCAAAGCTGTTGAACCACGAGAACTTGAAGAAGTTAACGCACAAATTATTTTATCAAACACATATCATTGCTATCTTAGACCTGGTGCTGACCTTGTTGAAAAAGCAGGCGGTCTTCACAAGTTTATGAATTGGAATAAACCAATTTTAACAGACTCTGGTGGATTTCAAGTTTTTTCGCTTGCAGACCTTAACAAGATTACAGACAATGGCGTTGAATTTAAGTCTCATTTAGATGGCTCGACTCATTTTTTCACACCTGAAAAATCTATGGAAATCCAAAACAAACTCGGCAGTGATATTATCATGGCTTTTGATGAATGTTCGGATTATGGTGTTGATAGAAAATATGCTGAAGAAGCTTTGGAAAGAACTGAGAAATGGCTAGATAGGTGCTTAGCTTACCATAAAAAAGAAAATCAATTATTGTTTCCAATAGTTCAAGGAAATTTCTTTGGAGATTTAAGACTAAAGGCACTTGAAAATGTTAAGAAAAAAGCCACTGTTGGATTTTCAATAGGTGGTCTTTCTGTTGGCGAACCAAAAGAATTAATGTATGAAATGCTTGACGTTTTAGCTCCACACTATCCTGAAGATAAGGTTAGATATTTGATGGGTGTGGGCAGTCCGGATTGTCTTATTGAAGGTGTTATCCGTGGTATTGATATGTTTGATTGCGTGCTTCCAACAAGAAATGCTAGAAATGGCACAGCTTTAACAAGTTATGGAAAAGTTGTTGTGAAAAATGGAAAATATAAAGAAGATTTCACAACACTAGACCCAGAATGCGATTGCTATGCTTGCAAAAATTTCACAAAAGCATACTTAAGACATTTATTTAATGTTGATGAAATTTTGGGTGCTCAACTGTTATCTATTCATAACATTAGATATTTAACACATTTAATGGAACAAATAAAACAAGCTATCCGTGAAGATAGGATTTTAGAGTTTAGAGAAGAATACTTGAAAAAGACAAATTATAAATAATTCGTCAAAATGTTACATAGAAGCATTGTTTTTAAGCTAAAAAGACTTGCAAAACATGTGAAATTTTGCTAAACTATGTTCATTAAAGGAGAAGTAATATGTTAAATTTTTTATGTGCTGATGAAGCATCAAATGGAAGCAGTATTGTAATTTATGTTATTTTAATTGTAATGGTTGTTGCAATGCTTATTTTGCCATACTTTACAAATAGAAAAAGAAATCAACAATACATGGATATGCTTTCAGGTATCAAAGTTGGAGATTTGGTTAAAACTGCTGGCGGAATTATTGGTAGGGTAACAAAAATTACCGATAAAGGCGAAATAAAAACTGTTATTTTAGAAACTGGTTCAAAATCTGAGAAATCTTATATGGAATTTGATATGAGTTCAATCTACTGTGTTTTGAAATCAACCAAAGTTGAAGAATCAAAAGAAGAATCTGAAGCTAAAGCAGAAGCGGTTGAAGAAACTCCAGTTGAAGAAAAAGTAAATGCAGAAGCAACTGAAGAAACAAAAACAGAAAAGCCAAAAAAATCTACTGCTAAAAAAACTGCAACAAAAAAAACAACAAAAACAAGTAAAAAATAATTAAGTCCGATAGAAATATCGGATTTTTATTTGCCTAAAAACTGGGAAAGGTTTGTAACGTCTTTGAGATGGGGGATTTCTCGACTTCGTTTCACTCTGCTCGAAATGACACTGGGTCTACTTTGTCATCTCGACCAAAGGAGCGAAGCGACTGCGTGGAGAGATCTCTTTAAAAAGGTATCCGAATTTATCATAATCAATGGCAAAAGAACATACACTTTACCAGGAGTAAAATCATGGCTTTTGCAAAATCAGATAGATTAAGTAATAATTTTATAATACGTTTCGTTAAGGGGTTGATTGTTTCAATGTTAATTTCTTTTGGATTAATTATTCTCTTAGCATTTTGTTTAAAATGGTTTTCATTTGATGAGAAATATATTTCTCCGTTAAATTTAGCAATAAAAACAATCAGTGTTTTAGTGGGAAGTAGCATTGCGATTAAAGGAGAATCAAAAGGTCTATTGCAAGGAGTTGGATTTGGACTATTGTATATTATTGTGGCTTTTTTAAGCTTTTCCTTTTTAGCAAAAACATTTGCAATGGACTTATCTTTTTTACTTGATGTTGTATTTGCTTGTCTTGCTGGTGGGCTTGTTGGAATAATTAAGGTCAATAAGTGACAAATTTTAATTAAATTGGCTAATATTGGTAAAAACATTGGTTATAAAAGTTACAAAAATGAAAAATAATTTTTATAATATGTTGACCAAACCAAAGCGTTTGGGTTATAATGTATGAGATTATTAGAATAAGGACTTTTATGCAATGAAGAAATTTAACAAAAGTACAGCAATAGTTTTGACAGTTTTAATGTTTGTTGTTTTGGTTGTTGGTGCAATTTTTAATTTTGTTCCAATTAAATTTTCAAGTGGCAAATTTAATTCGTTGTCAAAAACTCTCAATATTTCCACTGATATGGTGGGTGGTTTGTATGGCGAATATGACATTACAACAGAAAATCCAACAGAAAGTGATATTATCGAAACAATTTCATTAATTCGTGGTGTTTTTGAAGAAGATGGCTATAAAAATGTAAATGTTTATGCTGTTGGTAGCAAAAAAGTTAGAATTGAACTTTCATTTCCAAATGGAGATGAGTCTTTTGCTACGTCTTACTCAAAACTTAAAAATGTAGGTGCAGGTGCATTTTCACTTTCAAATATTGACCCAACATCATCTTCTTCGTCATCAAGTGACACTAGTGACCCAATTACAGTTGAGGGTTCAAAATATATCAAGAAAGTAACAGTTTCAACAAACAACGACCAAAAATATATCACAATTAAGTTTAACCAAGAAGGTCAGAAAAAATACCAAGAGCTTTGTGAAAAGGTTGTTGGAACAAGCTCAAGTGGAACACTTTATCTTGTTTTGGGCTCATACTCTCAAGGTATTACAATTTATTCATCTGTTCAAAGTTACTCAGAATTAACTTTATCAAATGAAGATTGGGAAAATATGATTGCATTAGAACAAAAAATTCAACTAGGTTGCACGAAAGTTGAATTAGATGGCACAAATGCAACTGTTAACACTATGTCAGCAACTTTAACCGCTGGCGAAGCTTCAAGTTCATCTTTAGATGACTCATTTTACTCAAGCACAACTTATGTTGTTACAATGTCAGCATTTATTTTTGTTTTGGTTTTGATGCTAGCAATTTTTGCAATCAAGTTTGGATTCTTTGTAATAGTTGCATTGGTTTCAATGCTTATTAACATTTACTTGTTCTTGTTTATTGTTTGTTTAGTTCCATCATTTGAAATTGGACTTTCAGTTATATTGTCGCTCGTGGTCGGTTCATCACTAATATATTCTTATGTTTATAGTTTTGCTCAAACTGTAAAGCAAGAATACAATCAAGGTAAATCACTCCAAGCTTCACTTGAATCAAGTTACAAAAAATCAATTTTGGGCGAAGTTATAACAAATATTATTTTGTTTGCTTCATCGCTTATTTTGATGGCACTTTCATTTAGTGAATTAACTAGTGTTGCAATTTCTTTTGCCGTTATGTCTGCACTAAGTTTGTTTACAAATCTTTGCCTTGTTCCATTCCTTGTAAAAATTGGAATTTCGTTTAAAGGTTTTGATAGAAAATTATTCTTGCTAGCTAAACGTAAAAATCTTGATGAACTTGTGCTAGATAATCAAAACGCAAAGGGGGAAAACTAATATGAAAAAATTACCAAAAAAATATCCACTTTTAATTAGTTTGATTGTTTCTTGCGTTATTGTTATTGCTTCGGTTTTTGTTCTTGCTTTTTGCGGAATAAAACTAAACCCATCTCTTGGTGGTGGAAGCCAATTTGAAGTTATTATTCCTGACACCTTAGACCAAAAAACAGTAGTTCAGGATATAAAGAATATCCTTTCAAAAAATGATGTTTCATATGATTCATTCACTGTTGAAGATAATTCTAGTGTTATTGCAACTGGCGAATATTCAACAAGAAGAATTTTAGTAAATTTAAATAAATCTAATATTTCAGATGATGTTGAACTTGCAATAAGAACACAAATTTCTGAAAAATTTGGTGTTTCCATTGATAATATCTCTGGCATTGAAAATATTATTAGTTCTATCAAATCAAAAGATATTTTATTGTTTGGTTTGGGTGTTGGAATCATTGCTGTTTGCCTATTTCTGTTTGGACTATTTAGATATAATGTTTTTGCGGGACTATCATTCTTGTTATCAATTCTTCATAATCTAATTTTGTTCTTGTCATTTATAATTTTAACAAGAGTTCCATTAAGTTTGGTTTCTCTTGCTGGAATTTCTATTTTAACTCTTGTTATGACAGCAGTTCTAGTTAGTATATTTGAAAAGAATAAAATTGAAAGTGAAATGCATTTAGCTGAAAAAGAAACACCAAGTTCAAGACTTATTCGTGTTGAAGTTCAGGCTGTGAAACCATATTTCTTTGTGGCTTTAGCTGTTGTTGCTTTTAGCTTATTCATGGTATTTGTGCCAGTTAACAATGTGTTATTCTCATCATTAACAATTTTGATTGCTCTTGTTGTATCAGCTTATACATGTTTAATCATTGGCCCAGCAGTTTACGGTTCGTTTATGGATATAGCTAAAGCTAATTTTGAAGCAACTTTGAGCAGAAATGATACAGTTAATAAAGTTATCAAAAAGAAAATTGCTAAGGCTAAAAAACAAGATAAATAACATATAAAAAACGGAATTTTGTGTCCGTTTTTTATTTTACCGAAAATAAGATTGCATTTTTTGCTTATAGGTGTTAAAATCAAAACAAATTAATTGGAAAAATGATATGATGAAATTATTAGATGAAAGAATTGAAAGGTTTATAGAAAATAAGTTTGGGAAAGAATTTGATAAGGAAAATTATATAAATCCAACGCTAGAACTTCTTCGTGATGCGAAAAAACTAAAAAATATTGATATCGCTGTTGATAAAATCAAAACGTCAATAAAGGATAATAAGAAAATCCTAGTTTATGGCGATTATGATTCTGATGGGATTTGTGCGTCAACTATCCTTTATTTGCATCTTAAGTCGCTTGGTGCAAATGTTGATGTGTTTATACCAAATAGATTTGAAAATGGATACGGAATTTCTGTTGAAACAATAGAGATTATATTAGAAGATTATCAGCCTGATTTAATTGTTACAGTTGACCTTGGTATAACTGCGATTGAAGAAGTTGAAATCATCAAACAAGAAGGTATTGATATTGTTATAACAGACCACCATTTGCCACTTTCGGAAGTTCCGGATTGCGTTTTGATTGACCCAAAATATGATAATTTGGATTATGGTTTTGACGGGCTTTGCGGTGCTGGTGTGGCTTATAAACTTGTTGAAGCAATTAGCGGTAGGGACGTTGCGAATAAATATCTCGATATTGTTGCCATTGCGACTGTTGGTGATATTGTTCCGCTTATTGACGAAAATAGAGTAATTGCTAAATTTGGCTTAGAAAAAATCAATAGCGGGGATTGTTTAGAAAGTATTAAGTTTATCAAAGAAAAACTTGAAATTGAAAAAATGACGTCCACTGACATAAGCTTTAAAATTGTTCCACGTCTTAACAGTTCAGGACGCATGGACAATGCTTTAAAGGTATTTAATTTTTTAATACAAACTGAAAGACATGCACTTGAAGAAACATATTTAGAAATTGAAAGTGATAATAATTTAAGACTTGCGACCATTGATAAAAGTAATAAACTTGTCGATAAATTGTTACAAAATAATAACTTCAATGAGCCTTCTATTTTGCTTAAAGGCGATTTTCATGAAGGAACTGTTGGTATTGTGGCATCTAGAATTGTTCAATCATTTCATAAACCAACAATCATTTTTGCAAAAACCGAGAACGGAACATTAAAGGGTAGTGGCAGAAGTATTGAAGCAATAGATTTGCATAAAATTATTTCTTGCCTAGCTGACAAACTTGTCAATTTTGGTGGACATAAAATGGCTGTGGGGCTTGAAATTGAAGAAGATTTTTTTGATGAATTTAAAAATCTTTTGAATGAAAAAATCTTGTCTTTATCAAATCCTGAAGATTTTATTATACATGAAAAACAGGCGGATATTGAGCTATCAGAAGATGACCTTGACGGCAGTTTCGCTAAGCAATTAGATTTGCTTGAACCTTTTGGCGAAGGCAACGAAAAACCTAAACTTGCGATAAATCAGGGAAAAATGATTGTTCAACCAATCAATGAAAAAGCATTTAAGCACTATAAACTTTTCACTCAAAAAAACAATTCAATAGTTGCTTTTAACTATTATAAAGAAGCGTTGGTATGTTCGTCTGATTTTCAAAAAACAATCTTTGTTGACCTTGTAACAAATTACTATAAAGGCAAAGAACAACGCAACTGTTACGCAAAATCTTTGCAAATCACAAATCCATTGTTTTCTTCTGACAAGACTGAAGATTTTATGTCAGCAATTTATAATTTGTATTATTCAGTTTTTGATTTTAATAATCTAGAAAACTATAAAATTGAAGACGATTTGAAAACTATAATCAAACAAAAATTTGCTGAAAGTGATTATGGAACAGTTGTTATTTGCTCAAATAATGAAGATTTTAAGCTAATTAAAGAACTTGGTCTTGAAAAATTTATGCATCATGAGCCTTATAAAAATTCACAAAATGTGGTTGTGGTAAATCCAAGACAGGTTTATAATTTAGCTGATGTACAAAGTTATAAAAACATAATCTTTTTGCATAAATACTTTGAAAATGAACATTTGTATTTTTCGCAAAGTTTAACTGTTTATGAACCAAGAGAAACTGAAACTATTGCTGAAAATTTGAGTGGCGATAGAAATATTTTTGCGTCTATTTATAAGCTGATTAATTCTTTTAGTGGGTTAAAGGCAAACGATGTTTTGGATTTATGCGGAAAACTAAAAATTAAGTCATCTAGCCTCAGCTCAGCTCAAATTTTGTTTAGCATTTGCGTATTCATGGAACTAAACTTTATTGAATTTGATGAAACGCTAAATCAGATGACAATATTAAAGGTAAAAAAAGCAGAAATCACTAGCTCAAAGTTTTATCAAACTATTTTAAGGGGGGTGTAAAATGTCAGATTTATTTAAAAAATTTATCCAAGATGTTGAAATTAATTATCCGAAAAACAAGGATAAAATTTTGCATGCTCTGGCTTTTGCGACAAAGTCACATGAAGGCATTGTTCGAAAAAGTGGCGAACCTTACATTATTCACCCTATAGCAGTTTCGCAAATTTTGATGGATAACCAAATGGATTACTCAACAGTCATTGCGGGACTTTTGCATGATGTGGTTGAAGATACTGAAATTTCGCTTGATGAGATAACAAAGACTTTTGGCAAAACCGTAGCAAAACTTGTTGATGGTGTCACAAAAATTGATGAGCTAACAGTGAAAAAAGAAAATCTAAATGAAAACGATAGTTTAAAAAGATTATTGCTTGCCATGGGTGACGATATAAGAGTTATATTTATAAAACTAGCGGATAGACTTCATAATATGCGTACTATCAAGTATTTGTCTCCAGAAAGACAAGAAGCAATTTCAAAAGAAACTCAAGAATTATTTATTCCAATCGCAGAACTTTTGGGTGTTAGAAACTTAAGAAGTGAACTTCAATCTCTAACTTTTGAGTGTTTGTTTAAAGATTCTTATGAAAAAATCAAACAAGAACAAGACAATCAACTTCAAGAAAAATATAAAAAGATTGTCGCTATAGATAAAAAAATCAACGATGCATTTAACAAAAAAGGAATAAATGCAATAGTGTCTTGGTGGCCTGAAAGGTATTATTCAATTTACAAAAAAATCAAACAAGCGGGATTTAATAAAGCTTATGGCTTGGTTTTGTTTAAAATCATTGTGCCAACGATTGATGATTGTTATAAGGCTTTGGGAATTGTACATCAAATTTACAAACCAATACCTTCTCAAATAAAAGATTATATAGCTTCTCCTAAAATCAATGGCTATCAATCACTTCAAACAGTGGTTTTAAGTGAAGATAATTCATTAACTTTTAGCGTTATGATTAGAACGCCTGAAATGAATAGAGTTTGTGAATATGGTGTGTTTGCACTGGCTAGTAGCAAGGATTCAAAGGAAAATTTCAATTCAAAGTTTGAAAGATATAACCGCTTAAAAAATATTATTTCTGAAGAAATAAAAAGGGGCGATTTAGAAAGCACTTTGTTTGTTGATGCGATAAAAAAAGATATCTCATCTAAGTCTACTTGGGTGTTTTCGTCTAAATTTAAGCCAACAAAAATTGAATCTAGCTCGCCAACGGCTATTGATTTTGCTTATGTACTGGGGGATAGTGTTGGACATAATGCAGTTGGAGCTGTTGTTAATGGTAAACATGTATCACTTGGTGCACAACTTAAAAGTGGCGATGTTGTGGAAATAACTTCATCGCATGAAAATAAAGCTCCTTGCAGAGCTTGGCTCAGTGTTGCAAAAACTCAACTTGCAAGAAATAAAATTCGTGAGTATTTTGTAATCAATCTCACTCGTGAAAATATTAAACTTGGGAAAATTGAGTTATCTAAAGCTTGTGAAGAAAATAATTGCAATTTAAGTGAGCTTGCTAATATTTATGAAAAAATTAAATTTGAGTATGCGTTTGTTTCTTTTGATGATATGCTCGCTACTGTTGGTGTTGGGGGATTGAAAGCATCTCAAATTATAGGTTTAGCTTCAAATGAAAACCTAAAGAATAATGCTCTTACAAAAGCACCTGTTATAGTTGCTGGCGAAACTTTTGCTCATAGTGTTGTTTTGTCAAAATGTTGTTGTCCAATTAATGGAGATGAAATTGTTGCTGTAAAACAAAAGAACGGATTGTCGGTTCATAGATGTAATTGCACAAATTTGTCACGTATTGAAAAAAATAAAATAATGAAAGCTTTGTGGAAAGATAATGTAAAACAAGGTTTTGAAGTTAGTTTGAAAATTACAGCAAAAGATTCCATTGGTTTTGCTTCAAAAGTTCTTGGTGTAATTTCAGAACTTGGAGTGAATGTAACAAAAATTGTGGCAAAGTCAAGAGAAATTGATTGCGAACTAAAACTGATGCTAAAGGTTAAAAATGCTTTGCAACTTAGAGAGATTGTAGATGAAATTTCAAAAGTAAAAGGGGTTAAGACAATAAATCGTACTTTTGACTAGAAATTTAAAAAAACACTTTACAAACCATCGCTTTAGTGGTAGAATATCAGCATACCGTTCGAGAGAGCTAAATTCCTTTTTCCGATTTAGTAAGCTCAAGACCTGGCAAATTTGATATGGAGGAAAAAACATGGATAAATTAAAGAAACAAGAACTTATCAAAACTTATGCTCAATCTGAGAATGATACTGGTTCACCATTCGTTCAAATCGCACTTTTGACTGAAAGAATCAATAACTTAACAGAGTATTTAAAGAGCAACAAGCAAGATAACCATTCTCGCCGTGGACTTATGCAACTTGTAGGTCGCAGACGTGGTTTGCTTGAATACTTGAAAAAGACAGATATTGAAGGCTATAGAGATTTGATTAAGAAATTAAATATTAGAAAATAGTTATTAAAGGGGGAGTTGGATTTTTCTGCTCCCTTTTTTTCACTTAGGAGGTTTTATGTTTGGTGAAGAAAAAGAATACAAATTAAATTTAGCAGGCAAAGATATTTTTGTTAAAACCGGCAAATATTGCGGTCAAGCTAATGGTACTTGTCAAGTTAGATGTGGCGATACCGTTGTTATGGTTAACGTAACAATGTCTGATAAGCCAAGAGAAGGTGCAGACTTTTTCCCACTCTGCGTTGATTTTGAAGAAAAAATGTATGCAGTTGGAAAATTTCCAGGCGGATATAAAAAGAGAGAAGGTAGAGCAAGCGACCAAGCTATTCTTTACTCAAGACTTATTGACAGACCAATACGTCCACTTTTCCCAAAAGGTTTTTATTATGATGTTGCTGTTGTTGCAACAGCTCTTTCTGCTGACCCTGATTTCCCACCAGAAATCATGGCTATGATTGGTTCATCAGTTGCTCTTTCTGTTTCTGACATTCCTTTTGCTGGCCCAACAGGTTCAGTTATCGTTGGTCAAGTTGATGGCAAGTTTGTTATCAATCCAACTGTTGAAGAATGTGAAAGAAGCAGAATGCATGTTTATGTTGCTGGAACAAAAGATGCTATAATGATGGTAGAAGCTGGTGCAAAAGAAGTTTCTGAAGATGAAATCAAAGATGCAATTTTGTTTGCTCATAAATATATTAAAGAAATTGTTGCATTTATTGAACAAATTGCAAAAGAAACAGGCAAACCAAAACGTGAAGTTGAACTTTTCCATATTGGCGAAGATGTAGAAAAAGATGTTCGTGATTATGTTACTGCAAATCTTCAAAAGGCTATGCAACCACTTGCAGATAAAGTTGCACTCAATGAAAGAATTAATGCAGTTCTAGATGATTGCAGAACTCATTTTGCTTCAAAATATGAAGAAAGAGAACAAGAAATTGATGAACTTCTTTACAAAATGCAAAAAGAAATTGTTAGAAAAACAATTATTACAACAGGTGTTCGTCCAGACGGCAGAGCAACAAAACAAATCAGACCAATTTGGTGTGAAGTTGGCGTGCTTCCAAGAGTTCATGGAACTGGCGTGTTCACTCGTGGCGAAACTCAAGTTTTGAATTGTTTGACTCTTGCTACAATTTCAGAAGCTCAAAGAGTTGATGGCTTAGATGATGAAGAAGACGCTTACAAACGTTATATTCATCAATACAACATGCCACCTTATGCAACAGGTGAAGCTAGAAACTTAAAGTCTCCTGGTCGCCGTGAAATTGGTCACGGAGCACTTGCTGAACGTGCACTTTTACCAGTAATTCCAAGTGAAGAAGAATTTCCATATGCACTTCGTCTTGTTTCAGAAGTGTTGTCATCAAATGGTTCATCATCAATGGCTTCAGTTTGTGCAAGCACTCTTTCACTTATGGACGCTGGTGTGCCTATCAAAGCTCCGGTTGCAGGTGTAGCAATGGGTCTTATCAAAGATGAAGAATCTGGAAAGGTTATCGTTATGACGGATATTCAAGGTCTTGAAGATTTCTATGGCGATATGGACTTCAAAGTTGCTGGTACAAAAAATGGTATCACTGCAATTCAAATGGATATTAAAATCAAAGGTATTGATGAAAACATCTTAACAACTGCTCTTGCTCAAGCAAAAGAAGGCAGACTTGAAATTATGGATAAAATGCTTGCAACAATCCCTGAATACCGTGACCACTTGAGTCCATATGCTCCAAAAATCATCACTTTCAAGATTAATCCCGAAAAGATTGGCGAAGTTATTGGTCAAGGCGGAAAAACAATCAACAAAATCATTGAAAAAACCGGCGTTAAGATTGATATTGAAGACGATGGTACAGTTATGGTTTCTTCATCTAATATTGATGCTTGCAACGAAGCAAAGAAAATCATTGAAGATATAGTATTTGTTCCTGAAGTTGGCGAAAGATACACTGGAAGCGTTGTTAGACTTATGCAATTTGGTGCATTTGTTGAAATTTCATCGACTTGTGATGGTATGATTCATATTTCTAAGCTTTCAACAAAGAGAGTTGAGAGAGTTGAAGATGTTGTTAAAATTGGCGATAAAGTTGAAGTTGAAGTTATCAAAGTTGACGAAAAAGGCAGAGTTGATTTGAAACTCGTTAAAAAATTATAATTTTTGTAAAGTTTGTGATTTTTAGACATATACTTTACTATGAAAAAGAAAGAAAAAATTTTTATAAGTGTGATTAGCAATATTGTTTTAAGTTCGCTAGTTGCACTTATTTTTGTTGTGTGCTGTTTTACTGGTGGCAAAAATCAAGTTACTCAAACTGCAAATAGCGAATACAAAGGTACAATTTATGCAGGCGACAAAAACTCAAAATATATTAGTTTAATGATAAATGTTTACTGGGGAAATGACTCGCTTGTGAAAATGTTGGGCATTTTGGATAAATATAACGTTAAGACCACATTTTTTATTGGTGGAACTTGGGCAAAGGAAAATCCTGAATTACTAAAGTCAATTTATGCAAAAGGTCACGAAATTGCAAGCCATGGTTTTAATCATAAAGAGCATGGAAAGTTAAGTTATACCGATAACTTAACCGAAATTCAAACATGCCATGAAGTTGTAAAAGATATTCTAGGTATTGATATGGAGCTATTTGCTCCGCCAGGTGGTTCATACAATGAAAATACGGTTAAGTCAGCTTCATTTTTGAATTATAAGACTATAATGTGGACAAGAGATACCATTGATTGGCGAGACCATAACTCAAGTTTGATTTATAATAGAGCAGTTACAAATATGAAGGGTGGGGATTTGATTTTAATGCACCCAACTGAAAATACAGTTGAAGCTTTGACCAATATAATTTGTTATGCAAAAGGTCATGGTTTTGAGATTGTTCCAGTAAGTAAAACTTTGTGTTTATAATTATTAAAATAAGACCTAAAAATGTTAATTTTTTATAAAAAATATTGAAAAATATACAAAATCCGTTTTGATGACGGATTTTTTTGTTATATAATGTATATGTAATAATTTATCTTGGAGAATTATATGGCATTAAATACATTTTCAAATGGATTAAGACTTGTTTGTATTCCAAAAAAAGAAAAGAAAGTTGCTTGTGTTGTTTTGCACATTGCAGGTGGAACACAGTCTGAAAAAAATTATCAAAGTGGTATTAGTGATTATTTAACAAAAATTATGCTTATGGGCACAAAACAACATTCAACACGTGAAGCATTATTGAATTATGCTAAATCAAACGGTATTATTTTGACCCCACATAACTCAAAAGAAAGCATCACTATAAGTGCAATTTGTCCACGTGAAAACATTGCTGTGGCAGTTCAGTTGTTATCTGAAATTGCTTTTGACACAACATTTTCTCTCGAAAATGGAGATAAGGTTAGAAAACAACTTTTGTCACAAGTTGCGTTATTAAATGAAAATCCCGCTTATATTTTGGATAGGCTTGTTAATACAACTTTATATTATAGAACAGGTTTATCAAATCCAAAGTCGGGAACAAATATCACTGTTTCAAGATTTAGACCACTAGATGCAAAAGATTTCTTGGAAAGAATTTTCACTCCACGAAATACTATAATTTCTGTTGTGGGTGACACAACTCAAGAGCAAATTTATGATTTAGTAAAACTTCATTTTTTTGATAGAATGAAAGATACTGAAACAGATTATAAAAAATTAAAGTATGTTTCAACTGTTGATAACTTTTTGGGCGATATCAAAGGCAGGGTTAAAAGACTAAACCAAACAAGAATTACGGTTGCTTTTCCAACAGTTTCTTTCAAAGAAAAAGAAAAATATTTAATTGAGATTGTGAAACCAATTTTGATTAAAAATATCAAGCTTGCACTTGCGAATCAAAACTATTATTTCGACACAAAGATAAAAACAAAGTATTATGCCAATAATGGTAATATTGCTTTTGAAATCAACGTTGACTACGATTTTGCGGAAGACCATTTGTATAACTTTGTTTCAGCACTAAACACAGATATTAAAAATCGTGAAATTTCTGCTGAAGAATTTGATATTGAGAAGAAGGTTTTTGTTACTGAATTTATGAATAAATGTGACGATGTTTTGGAAAGTTCGCTTTTATCAGCAAAAACTTTAGCACTCACAAAACAAGCTTTCAGCGAAAATACCGAAAGATTAAAAATCGAAATTTTAACCAATAAAGATGCTAATAAACTCTTGAAAAAAATTTTAGATTTTGACAAGATGTTAATTGCTTTTGTTGGACATGATTTCAATGTTGATTATGACGATTTGTTAGATACAGTTTTATAGGAGTTATTTTGGAAAACAAAACTAATAATATCAATTTGCAAAAACGAAAAATATTAAGCATGATTTGCTTGATAGTTTTTTCGCTTGCTTTTATTTTTGCATGCTTAAAAAGTGTGTTGCCAATAGGCAAGTGGATTGTTTGCACATTTGGTATCATGACTTATCCATTGTTTTTGATTTTAAGTTTGATTGAGCTTGCAAAGTTCTTAGGTTTAAAATACAAAAGAAATAAAAAATCAACGGTTTATTTTATCTTAATTCTGGTAAGTTTATTGTTTGTTATCCAAGCAATTTCAACATATAAACAACTCGACAAGGTTGTGTCATTTGCATCATTAAAAACTTATTTAAAATTTTCATACACCGATAAAATTACTCTAGTCGGTTCATTTGGTTCAATTTTTGTTGGATTATTTGCAATGTTGCTTGGTGCTATGGGTGCGATAGTTGCTTTTGTTATATTGTTTACAATTTCAGTTGGTTTGATTGTTGATTATGAAAACTATGGCAAGTTTGACGAAAACATAAAAAAATTATCAACAAAAAAGCAACGTGAGAAAGTGAATAATAGTGATAAAGATGCCAAAAATGGTATGCCAAGTTATGGGTATAATAAATATTCAGATGAACTTGGTACTATTGAAGCTACTGAAGAAGATATTAATTATTCGCAAACTGAATACAAAGAAGCTCCGGTTTATTCTCCAGACGATATTGTTGATGAATATGAAGAACCAGTTAATGGGAATGATTATCCTGAGTCTGAAGAATCATACAATAATCCTTTCAAAACTTATGATAACGAGACCTTAACAAAATCTAGACAAGAATTTATTTCTGGAACTTTTGGTAATTTTGGGCAAAACACAAATGAAGTTAAACAGACTGAATACGAATTAGATGAACAACCAAACAACTATTCAAATTTTGGTACTGATTTGACAGGTTTTGAAACGGTTGAAATTCCAAAAACACCAAAGGGTTCTAATGATTTGTGGGGTAATGGCGAGTCGCCAGATGATATAAAAATTGCCGATAATGTTAAAGATATTTTAACAAAAGAAGAAGATGATGTTGAAAATTTAATACCTGATGATATTACGCCATTCGAGCCTGTTTTCAATGAGCCAAAAGACGATATTTTAAATATTAAACCAGTTTCTCCAGAACCATTTGGTGAAAATATCAATCCGCCGGTTTCAAATCCTTATGAAAATAATATTGACAATATTGAAGATAGAAACAAAGGAATTTTGACGGGTATTCCAACATCTCCAAAAGTTGAAAAGGTTGAAAAACCGGTTGTGCCAAATGGAAAACAAACATCAATGATTGGTGTGAGATACAATCCGCCACCACTTTCACTGCTTGCTCGTCCTGTTAAAGATACTGGGAATTATTCGGAAGAACAAGCTAGAAAATCTAAGCAACTTGAAGATGTTTTGGAATCATTCAATGTGCCTGCAAAAGTTGTAAATATAGTTCGTGGTCCAAAAATTACTAGATATGAATTGTCAGTGCCTTATGGTGTTTCTGTCAAGAAAATTCCAAACTATGAACAAGACATTCAAAGAGCTTTGGCTGCCAAATCTGTTACAATTCAAGCTCCAATTCCTGGAAGTAGTTATGTTGGTATTGAACTTGAAAATGATACATTCACAAGTGTATTTGAAAGAGAGCTTTTGGAATCTCCTGAGTTTCAAAACGCAAAAGGTCCACTTCCAATCGCTATCGGAAAAGATATTTCAGGACAAATCATTGTTAAAAGCTTAGCAAAAATGGTTCACGTTTTGATTGCTGGTTCAACCGGTTCAGGTAAATCTGTTTTCATTCATAACCTAGTGTTAAGTTTGATTTACAAGTATGGCCCAGAAGATTTAAGACTTGTTATGATTGACCCCAAACAAGTTGAATTTGGGTTTTATAATGGTCTTCCGCATCTTGTTGCACCAAAGGTTGTGCTTGGCACTGAAAAAGCGGTAAGTGCACTCAAGTGGTGTGTTAAAGAAATGGATAGACGTTTTGAAATCATGGGTAGAGCCAACTACAAAAACATTGAAGATTACAACAAGTCGGAGCTTGTAAAATCTGGTCAATTCGAGCATTTCCCATATATTGTTATTATTGTCGATGAGCTTGCAGAAATTATGATTAACTACAAAAAGGAAGCAGACCCAGCTATTCAAAGAATCACACAACTTGCTCGTGCGTGCGGTATGCACTTGGTTTTAGCTGTTCAAAGACCTTCAGTAAATATCATTACTGGTGTCATTAAAAACAACGTTCCATCAAGATTTGCTTTCCGTCTCCAGTCTTCATTTGACTCAAAAACCATGCTTGATACTGTTGGTGCTGAAAAACTCTTAAATCAAGGCGATATGCTCATGCAATTAACCGATACTTCGGCTATGCCTAGACTTCAAGGTGCTTATGCATCAGATGACGAAATAAAAGCTGTTGTTGATTTTGTAAAACGAAACAACGTTGCTGTCTTTGATGAAGAAGCGGAAAAAGCATTCACATCAGACCCACAAGTGTCTGGAGATGCGGGTTCAGGCGACCAATTTGTTGATTCAGCTCCTGCAAACAATAGAGTTGACGAATACTTTAAAATTGCAGTTAAGTCAGTTATGTTAAATGGCTCGGCTTCTGTAAGTTACTTGCAACGTAGACTTTCAATAGGTTATTCAAGAGCTGCTAGAATTGTTGACCAAATGGAAGAAAAAGGATACATTGCACCTGCAACTGGTGCTAAACAAAGACAAATTTTAATTACTCCCGATAAATTTAAAGAAATTTTTGGTGAAGATTATAATTCATAAAGTGAGGATAAGATTTTGGATAAAAATGTAAGTGGTGTTGATTTAGAAGAATTAAAAAAAGCTAGGGAAGAACTTGATAGAGAACGTGGCGTTGAATCTGACCCAAATATGTATAATGACTACAATCCAAATAGAGAAGAAATTCAGTTGGAAAATTCAAATGCTTCAGATAGTGCAGAATCTGAAGTAAATGAATTAAATTCCAGCGAAGCTAGTTCTGATAAAGTTCAAGAAGATGAAGGATTAAGTGAAGAAAACTTATCTAAATTTAGTGCTTTCTCGGCTTTTGAAGTCAAAGATGACACAGTTCCATCGGCTCAGCCTGCTTCAGAACCTGAAAAACCAACTCCACCACCAGAATCAAAAAACAAACATGAATTAGATGATTTGCTTAATGAATTGCTAGAAGATATGGACACTGAAGAATTTGATACCAGCGATGTTGAAAATAACGAAATCAAAGACACTGAAGAAACAAATTCGGAAGACGATTTTAATAATGATTTTAATACCAGTATTGACATTGAACCAAAATTTGATGAAGATGAAAAAGTTGAGATTATGGAAGATTCTGAAGAAACATTAGAACAAACTGAAAATATTTCCGAAGAATCTGAAGATTTGGATAATGCTAAAGAAACTTCTGTTGACGAATTGGAAGAATCCGTTGCTGAACCTGAAGAATCTAACAAAGTTTTAGAAAATGTTTCGAGCAAAGAAACAGCTAATCCACAAACATCAGACGAAGATTTGGATATTATCACTGACTTTAATCAACTTAAAGAAATCTTGCAAAACGAGCTTAAAGAAAGTGAAAATGCTGAAAAGGAAAAACAAGCGGAAGCTGAAGAAAAGAAAATTATAAGTTCAAAATATCAAATCATTGAAGATTTTAAATTTATCAATGAAATAACCACTGACGAGTTTAAGAATACTGATAAACTCTCATATATTATGGGAAAAAATGAAAAGGCTGAAACGATTTTTGGCAATTTCAAAGAACATTTTAATCTTGCAGTTTTTGGTAAAAACGATCTTATTACAAATTCATTTTTAAATTCCATGATTTTGAGCTTATGCTTAAAAAATAGTTATCATGATGTTAATTTTGTGCTTTTGGATTCTAATATTGATAGTTCCTTTGAAGTTTACAATAAAAGTTCTTACCTTTATTTCAATCGTATTGCAAAAACAAATAAAGAAATTGCTGATACTTTGATTGAGATTGCAAAGGAAATAGATAATAGATACGACAAAATGGCGGAACTTGGTGTAAAGACTGTCGAAGGCTATAATGAAGGTGCAGTTTCTGGTGGATTTTCTACTATGCCTTATATAAATGTTGTGTTTAATAACTATACATCAGCGTCTCAGGCGACCGATAAAGACAAAATTAACACTTGTCTTTATCAAATATTAAAATTTGGAAGAATTGCAGGAGTTTATTGTGTGGTAACCGCAAAGTTGCCTATTGAATCAAATCAAGTTAACTATAACTTATCTTCAAGAATCAGCTTTAAAAGTGATGAAGATTCAAGATTTACTATTGGCGAAAAGGGTGCTGAAGATTTGCCTGAAGAAAGTGATGCACTTTATTATAATATTTCAAATGGAAAGATTACACACATAAAATCCGCAATGGTTAACGACACCGAACTTGACCTTATAATTAAGGATTTGGAGGACTAATATCAAATGGCTGAAACTACAAAAGCTAAACAAAAAACAAATACAAAAGAAACGAATGCTACCATAACAAGACCTATGAATGTTGGGGTAATTTCTTTGGGTTGCGATAAAAATAGAGTTGATTCTGAAATTATGCTGACCTATTTATTTGAAGCTGGATACAAATTCACTGCCGATGCATCAAATGCGGATATAATTATCATTAATACTTGTGGTTTTATTGAGACAGCAAGAAATGAATCAATGGAAGCTATTGCTGAGATGGTTCAATATAGAAAAAATCCGAAATATCGTTGCAAGAGATTGGTTGTTACCGGTTGTTTGCCACAAAGGTGGTCTTCAAATATATTAAATGAATTTCCTGAAATAGATATTGTTTTGGGTATTGATAGTTATCCAGAGATTGCAAACATTTTGAAAGCATCTTTTGATAGCAGTAAAAAAATTGTGAAAGTTGGAAGCACGAAAAGTTTGCCTTTCATAAAAAATAGAGTTGTCACAACTCCAATGCACTATGCATATTTAAAAATTGCGGACGGCTGTGATAACTTTTGCACATTCTGTACGATTCCGTTTATTCGCGGGCGTTACAGGTCAATGGATATTGATAATTTGTATGAAGAAGCAGTGAAACTTGTTGAAAATGGTGCAAGTGAACTTATCTTAGTTGCCCAGGATATTTCAAGATACGGCGAAGACAAAACCGGCAAGCCTGAAATTGTTAAGCTTATAAAGAAACTTTCAACGATTGAAGACTTAAAATGGATTCGACTTTTGTATTGTTATCCTGAAAAACTCTCAGATGAACTTTTAAATGAAATCATCAATAATCCTAAGGTTTGCAAATATATTGACATTCCGCTTCAACATGTTTCCGATAAAGTTTTGAAACGAATGAATAGAAAAACTTGCCAAAAAGATATAGTTAATTTGCTAGAAAAAATCAAAAATGCACCTGAATTTATTGCAATTAGAACGACTTATATGGTAGGATTTCCTGGGGAGACTGATAAGGATTTTGATGAACTTGTTGAGTTTATTCAAAAATACAAGCTCATGCATGTTGGATTTTTCGCTTACTCAAAAGAAGCTGACACAACTGCTGCGAACTTCGTTGACCAAATCCCTGATGATATAAAAACCCGCAGGCTTTTAAAACTTATGCGTATTCAGCAAAAGATTGCAAATGAAATCAATAAAAGTTTTGTTGGAAAAACTTTAGATGTTTGCTATGAAGGTATTGACTATGAAAAACAATTATTCTTTGGAAGAAGTCAATATCAAACTCCTGAAGCTGATACTTTAGTATTTTTCAAGTCTAAAGTTCCGCTTGAAATTGGGAAAATTTATAAAGTGAAAATAACAAAAGTTAAGGGTTATGATTTACAAGGAGATGTACAAAATGAAATTTAAAATGAATGTTCCAAACGCTCTTACAATGGTAAGAATTTTCTGCACACCACTCATGGTTTTAATGTTTTTATTACCAATTTCAAAGGGTATCGGTGTGTTTATTGCTCTTGGTATTTATGTTTTAGCATGTTTAACTGACTTTTTAGATGGTCACATTGCTAGAAAATACAATTTAATCACTGATTTTGGCAAATTTATGGACCAAATTGCTGATAAATTTATCACAACAACAGCAATGATTTTGGTCTTATTTGGCAAAATTTCTGTTACTGCAAATTGGCTTGCTGTTTTAATGCTTTTAATTGTTGTTCTTCGTGACATTTTAATTAGTGGTATCAGAATGGTTGCTGCTAATAATAATGTTGTTATCGCTGCCGATATTTTCGGCAAAGTTAAATCGTTTTTCTTGGATTTAGCTTCAATGGTTTTGATTTTATATATCGGTTTAACAAAAGTTACAAATAGCGACTTCTTACGTTATGTTCAAGTATTTGGTCTATCACTTATGATTATTGGTGTTGTTTTATCTGTTGTTTCTTGCGTAAATTATACAGTAAGTGCAATAAAACAACTCTCAAAACCAAGTATTGAACTTCAAGAAGCTGAAGAAGAAGTTGACGAATAAAGGAGAATTTTATGGCTGTTAAAGAAAAAGACGTTGAAAAAACTAATGATAAAGCAAAAAATTTGGAGCAGGCAATAGCTCAAATCGAAAAAGAATATGGCAAAGGTAGCATCATGCGTTTGGGCGAATATAGCGTGCAAAATATTGATGTTATTCCAACTGGTTGCTTGAGCCTTGATTTGGCTTTGGGTGTTGGTGGTGTACCAAGGGGAAGAATTGTTGAAATCTATGGACCTGAAAGTTCAGGTAAAACAACAGTATCACTTCATATTGTTGCAGAAGCTCAAAAACTTGGTGGCACTGCAGCTTTTATCGATGCTGAACATGCTCTTGACCCAACATATGCTGCAAGACTTGGGGTTGATATTAATAATCTTTACGTTTCACAACCTGACAATGGCGAGCAAGGTCTTGAGATTGCTGAAAGTTTGGTTAGGTCTGGGTCTATTGATATTTTGGTTGTTGACTCTGTTGCGGCACTCACTCCAAAAGCTGAAATTGATGGCGAAATGGGCGACAGTCACATGGGTTTGCAAGCTAGACTAATGAGTCAAGCTTTGAGAAAACTTACAGGTATTGTTGCTAAAACAAAAACTTGTGTTATATTTATTAACCAATTACGTGATAAACTTGGTGTTATGTTTGGTAGTCCTGAAACAACTCCTGGTGGAAAAGCTTTGAAATTCTATTCAAGTGTTCGTCTTGATGTTAGAAAAGGCGAGTTAATCAAAGAAGGAGATGCTACTATTGGTGCGAAAACCAAGGTTAAAGTTGTTAAAAATAAATGTGCTCCACCATTCAAAACTGCTGAATTTGATATGATTTTTGGTGCAGGTATTTCAAACGAAAGTTGTATACTTGACTTGGCTGTGCAAAATGATATCATTCAAAAGAGTGGTGCATGGTTTAGCTATAACGGCGAGAAAATTGGTCAAGGCAGAGAAAATGTTAGAAAAATGCTCGTTGAAAATGTTGCTTTTTGTGAAGAAATTGCTGAAAAAGTTAAAGCAGTTGCTATTCCAAATACCGAAGTTGATGAACCAGCAGATTAAAATAATAGGACATTTTGGATTTTCCAAATGTCTTTTTTCATGTCTAAAATTCTACAAAATTTGCTATAAGTAATATTATGCTAAGCCCCTTGATTACTTGACTAAAAGAAAATACTATGATAATATTATTATATGGGTAAATAAAACAAAATAGGTTTAATTTTTTTTGTTTATACATATATTTTAGGGGGGAACAAATCATGTTTTATGCTATTGCTATAATTGTTTCCTTGGGCTTAGGTGGAACTGCTAGTTATTTTATTACAAAGCAAGTAATCGAAAAAAAACTAGGTAATGCTAAAAATATTGCTGAAAAAGCTATTAAAGATGCTGAAGAAAAAGCATCTTCAATTAAAAAAGAAGCCGTTTTAGAGGCCAAGGAAGAAGTTTTAAAATTAAAAACTGACACAGAAAATGAATGTAGAGAAAGAAGAAGTGAAATCCAAAAAATGGAGTCAAGAATTTTAGAAAAAGAAGAAAATCTTGACAGGAAAAATGATATTTTGGATAAAAAAATGCAGTCGATTGACGATGCAAAACAAGACTTGGAAAACAAAAAACAAGACCTTGAAAATGCTAAACTAGACATCTTAAAAGAAAGAGAAAATATTGCTAAAGAGCTTGAAAAAGTTGCAAATCTTTCAAGAGAAGAAGCAAAAAAACAAGTTGTTGATTCAATTATTGATGATGCAAGAAAAGATGCGGGAAATATTGTTCGTGAAATTGAACAACAAGCCCAAGAAGAAGGCGAGAAAAAAGCAAGAGATATTATTACTTTAGCCATTCAAAAATGTGCAACTGACCAAACTGCAGATGTAACTGTAACAACTGTTGCTCTGCCAACTGATGAAATGAAAGGTAGAATTATTGGTCGTGAAGGTCGTAATATTCGTGCCATTGAAAATGCAACAGGAGTTGACTTGATTGTTGATGATACTCCTGATGCTGTTATTCTTTCTTCTTTTGACCCCATTAGAAGGGAAGTTGCAAGATTAACACTAGAAAAACTTATAACTGACGGTCGTATTCACCCAGCACGTGTTGAAGATATCGTTGAAAAAGTTAAAAAGGATATTGAAAAAACCATCAAAGAAGCTGGTGAAAACGCAAGTTTTGAAGCTGGTGTATTCAATCTTCACCCAGAACTCATTAAGATTTTGGGTAGACTTAAATACAGAACAAGCTATGGTCAAAATGTATTAAAACACAGCTTGGAAACATCTTATATTGCAGGGCTTTTAGCTGGTGAGCTTGGTGCAAATGTAAGTTTAGCGAAACGTGCAGGACTTCTTCATGACATTGGAAAAGCTCTAGACTTTGAAATGGAAGGAACTCACGTTTCAATCGGTGTTGATGTTGCAAAGAAATACAAAGAAAGCCCAGAAGTTATTCATTGTATCGAAGCTCATCATGGTGGTGTTGAGTTTAAATCTATTGAAGCAATTCTTGTTCAGGTTGCTGATGCAATTTCATCTGCAAGACCTGGTGCAAGACGTGAAAGCTTAGATGCTTACGTAAAACGTCTTGAAAAACTTGAAGAAATCGCTAATAGTTTCAAAGGTGTTGATTCATCTTATGCCATTCAAGCTGGACGTGAAATCCGTATTGCTGTTAGACCTGAAGAAGTTGATGATGCTTCAATGGTTATTTTGGCAAAGGAAATAGCGAGAAAAATTGAATCAGAACTTGAATATCCTGGTCAAATCAAAGTTAATATTATTCGTGAAACAAGAGCAACTGATGTTGCTTCATAAAACAAATAAAGACTGCCGACTTGGGCAGTTTTTGTTTATAAAAAATATTTAAGGAGAGAATTATGGATTTAGAAATCAATGACGGAAATTCAAAACTAAAAGTTAGGGCAAATGGCTTGATTGTGCATGATAATAAAGTCTTGATGTGCAAAATTAAAACCAATGAATTTTGGTGTTGTCCTGGTGGGCATATTCATTTAAATGAAGATAGCAAAACAGCAGTTATTCGTGAGATTAAAGAAGAAGTTGAAGTTGGTTTTGATGATGCAAAATTAATCTTGATGATGGAAAGTTTTTTTCCTAGCAAAAAGGATAAACGTTTTCATGAGATTAGTTTTTATTATTTGATGCAAGGCGAAATACCTGATGATAAGCTAAAAGATTGGGAAGTTGATGAAAATGACGAAGGCAAAATTGTGCATCTAATTTTCAAATGGTTTGATATTCAAAATCTTGATGATGTTGATATTCGTCCGGGAAACTTAAAACAAATTTTAAAAGATAAAGATTATGAACTTAAACATATAATTAGAAATGAAGACTAAATGATAGTTGCTTTAATTTAAGCAACTATTTTTTTATTTTTTGTATAATTTTGTTGTTTTTCGCAATATATTATAATATGTATAAACTCTTTGATTTACATAATGATTATTTTTTGCAAATACCAAAGGACCATAAAAAACAAAAATATTTAAACAAATCATGCGATGCAGAGACTATTGTTTCAGCTATTTGGACGTCTGAAATGAATGAGCATGATTCGTTTGTTATGCTAGATAAAGCTAGGGATTTTGTAAATAAAAATGAAAAATTATTTTTAGCTGTCGAAGATTTGCATTTTTTAAATAAAGATAACTTGAATGATTTTGTTAAGTTTAAACCAATTTATGCGGGACTTACATGGAATAATTGTAACGCATTGGCGGGTGGTGCTTTTGAAACTGGCAGACTATCCAATTTTGGTAAACTTGTTGTGAAAAAGCTTGAAGATAATTACATAAAAATTGATTTGGCACACTTAAATGAAAGTAGTTTTTTAGATGTTGCAAAGGTGTCAAATAAGCCCTTGTTTTGCTCTCATACTGCATGTTTTTCGCTTTGTAACAACCCAAGAAACTTAAAAGATTATCAAATAAAAATGATTTGTGAGAGTGGTGGGCTTGTTGGTTTGTGTTTGGTTAGTGATTTTATTAGTGGCGAAAAGAAATGTATTGTTGATGATATAATTTGCCACATAGATTATTTTGCTTGTCATTACGGCATTGATAATCTTGCCATTGGCACGGATTTTTACGGAACTAAGCACATGCCTAAGGGTATCAAAGATTACTCCGGTTTAATTAGTAAAGTCTCAAAAGGGTTGCTAAAAATGGGATACACTGAAAAAGCTATAGATAAAATCTTTTTTTGTAATGCAAATAACTTTCTGAAAAATTTTGCTTAAAAGTCAAGTTTCAATTCTAGACATTTTGAAAACATTTCTTGCTAAATGTGCTCAAGATGTCTTTTTATGTTGAAATTTGATAAATAAAACTTTGTTTTTGTTTGTGAATGCTAAAAATTGTGCTATTATTAAATAAGTAAGGAGAAATTCATGCGAAATATTATAAGTTTAATAAAGAAATCTAAAAATATTGCTATCTTTTCACATAAAAGTCCAGACCCTGATGCGATTGGTTCAGCATTAGCTTTGAGATTAGCACTACTAAAACTTGGCAAAAATGTTGGATTGTTTTGTGATGATGAAATGACTGGCAATTATTCTTTTTTGGAAGGCTTTGAAGAATATAACAAAATGGACTTGTCGGGTTTTGATTTGTATTTATCAGTAGATGTGGCTTCGAGTAACTTATTGGGTAAATATGAAGAACCTTTTTGTGGTTTTACAAATACGGCGAAAATTGACCATCATGCAAATGGTTCAAGATTTGCTAAACATGAAGTTGTGAAACCAGAAAGTGCGTGTGCTATTGTTATTTATGATCTTTTAAAACTTATGAAAATAAAAATCACAAAAGAAATTGCAACGGCTTTGTATCTAGCGATATGTGGAGACACCGGAATATTTAGAAATAATAATACCGATTCAAAAACATTCCTGGTTTGTTCTGAACTTTTGGAAAAACAAGCAGAAATAAGAAAGGTTTATAGTGAGTTTTTCGATAAAAGAACGATTGAAAACTTATATTTAACTTCTAATGCAATAATGGGTGCAATAGTTAATGAAGAATATAAGTTTGTAATAATGAGTGTGTCAACTTCAGATTATGAAAGATTTGGTGCTAGTGAAAATGAAAATATTGGAAATTTGCCAAATTCATTTTTAAATTGTGGTTACAAAATTGGTGTAATTTTAAAGCAAAAAATAGACGGCATACATTGTTCTTTTAGGTCAAAGTTTGAATATGATGTATCTAAAATTGCAGAAAAATTTGGCGGTGGCGGACATAAAAATGCTTCGGGGTGTTTGATTATAGATAGTTTGACAAGTGCTGAGAATTTAGTTGAAAAAGAAATTATAAATTATTTAAAGGAGAATAATGCGAATGAAAACTGATATTGAAATTGCACAAGAATCAAAACTTCTGCCTATTGAAGAAATTGCACTTAAACTCAATATTGCAGAAAGTGACCTTAGTAAGTATGGCGATACCATAGCAAAGGTAAAAAATTATCAAAAATATTTAGATAGTGGAAATCAAGGCAAACTAATACTTGTTACAGCAATGAGTCCAACAAAGTTTGGTATTGGAAAAACAACAGTATCCATTGGTCTTGCAGATGCTTTAGCATTAAAAAATAAGAAAGTGTCACTTGCACTCCGTGAGCCATCTCTTGGTCCTGTTTTCGGGATTAAAGGTGGTGCTGCTGGTGGCGGATACAGTCAAGTGCTTCCAATGGAAGATATTAATTTGAGTTTTACGGGAGATTTTGATGCTATAACGTCTGCAAACAATCTTTTGTGTGCGATGATTGATAATCATATTTTCAACGGAAACAAGCTTGATATTGACGTTAATAATATTTTATTTCATAGATGCCTAGATGTGAATGATAGGTCGCTTCGTGACATAAGTTATTATATAAGTGGCAAAGATAAAAATGGCAATAAGCAAAACCTTTTGAGAAAAGATAGTTTTACAATTACATCAGCTAGTGAGACAATGGCTATTTGTTGTTTGGCTACTGATTTTAATGACTTGAAAACTAGACTTGGAAATATTATGTTGGCTTTAAACACAAAAGGCGAGCCTGTTTATGCTAGAGATTTAAAGGCTGAAGGAAGTATGGCAACGCTCTTACGTAATATTTTGCAACCAAATTTGGTTCAAACCATTACACATACTCCTGCATTTGTTCATCTTGGACCATTTGCAAACATTGCTCATGGTTGCAACTCGGTTATTGCCACTAAATTGAGTTTGGCTACAAGCGACTATACAATCACAGAAGCCGGTTTTGGCAGTGATTTGGGTGCTGAGAAATTTTTAGATGTAAAGTGTAGAATTGCTGGACTAAATCCAAGCGTAATTGTTTTGGTTGCAACTTTGCGTGGTCTTAAGTTTCATGGCGAAATGCCTGATGATTACAAAGGTGATACTTTGCCATTTATCGAAAAAGGTTTGGGTAATTTATATAGACATATTGACTCGCTTCAAAAGGTATACAATAAAAACGTTGTTGTAACAATTAATAAATTTGTGACAGATACCAGTGAAGAAATTGAATATGTTATTAATAAGCTAAAAAAACGTAATGTAGATGCTGTTGTGAATGAGTGCTTTGCTAAAGGTGGCGAAGGAACTTTGGATTTAGCTGAAGCGGTATTGAAAAATATTAATGACAGCGAACTTGAATTTACATATAATCTAAATAGTCCTGTTGAAGAAAAAATTGAACAAATAGTAAAAAAGATTTATGGCGGAGACGGAATTGTCTTATCTGATACAGCTAAAGAGAAAATTAAGTTTATAAATAAATATAAGTTAGATAAATTGCCAATAATTATCGCAAAAACTCAGTTTAGTTTTACAGATGATAAATCTAAAGTTGGTTCGCCTATGGGCTTTAAGCTAAACATAAGAGATATTGAGATAAAAACTGGCAGTGGATTTATTGTGGTTATTGCTGGCGATATGATGTTGATGCCAGGATTATCAAAAGTGCCTAATGCTGAAAAGATTGATATTTGTGCTGATGGTACAATTACGGGTTTGTCTTAAGGAGAATATTATGGAAGCAAAAAAGGTCAATATTTTTGCATTTTTAATGATGATTGTTATGTGTGTTGTGACAATCTGTGTAAGTGTGGGTAAAAAAGATGGTACCACAAATAATTCTGATGAGATTCTTTCGCTTTATAAAAAGATAGAAAAACTTGAAGAAGAAATTGCAGACAATAAGGGCGATTCTGCTTATGATATTGCAAAAAGCCAAGGATTTACAGGTAATGTTAATGAGTGGCTTGATTCATTACAAGGCGAAGATGGTCAAGACGGACAAGATGCAGTGCTAGATATTCCGCTTGACCAAATCTATGAAGCATATTTAACTGCAACTGGAAAATCTCAATCAGAGTATGAATATGACGATTTTTTGCTAGAGATTGCTTCAGGTAAATACAATAAAAAAATTGCAACACAAAAAGCATATTCAACAACAGTGGATATTTGTTATAGCTATACCACCACAGAATGGAATATAAGTAATCTTACGGTTCAAAATAATCAAACAGGTTCTTATGAATCGGTGTATGCTATAAGTAATAAAAGCACTAATAAATATTTGTCAGCTGGTGCTGGGGTAATCTATCAAATGTTTGATAGCGACCCAACTGATGAAAATGACTATTTCGATACAGCATACATTATCACAAACTATCACGTAGCTTATATTGATAATTATTCAAATGACCAAAACTATATTGTTTATAACAATGAAACAACAGGAACATCTTTTTTAGGTACTGTTTGTAGTGATGATGACATAAAACAAGCGAGATATAGTGGCATATACACCATTGATTGTTTTAGTCCAAGTGCAATTAGCACGCTTTCAATAAATGACAGCATACAAAAACATTTCTTAAATGGTAGAGACAATGAATACTATGGTATATATCTTTATGGCTACCAGTCAGAAGATTATAAGCTTAATGCGACCTTTGTTGGTGGCTCAGCTGATAATGATATTGCTGTTTTGAAAATTGAAAGAACTAATTTATCTAGAACGCAAGCAGAAATCTTTTTTGATAGTGGAGATTTTGAAACTGTGACTATTGGTGATAGCACTGAACTTGTTGGTGGGGAAGAAATTATTGCAGTTGGTAATCCGTTACTGCCTAATTCATCTACAGAACAAGAATGGATAAATGCTTTGGTTTTAACTTCAACTAGCGGTGTTGTATCTTCTGTTTCAAACGATATAACAATGAGCTCTTTGATTGATTCGACTAAAAAAGTTACAATGCGTCTCATTCGTGTTGATGCTGCTATTAATGGCGGTAATTCTGGTGGCGGACTTTATGATTTGTATGGTAATTTGGTTGGAATTGTAAATGCAAAAATAGCAGATGAAGAATATGATAATGTTGGGTTTGTTATTCCAATCAATATTGCAACTGGTATTGCCGACCAAATAATTTATCAGTGTGATGGTGCAACAAAATCTAGCGAAAATACAAGAATAAAAACACTAAAGGTTGAAAATTTAGGATTTAGCATAAAAAATGGTATTTCAAATTCAAGCACATCATTAGACATTAATGGGAATAAAATTTGGAATGTGGTTTACAATGTTTTAGTTGAAGATGTTGATGAAAATAGTCTTGCAAATAAAAATGGTAATGGGTTAAAAACAGGCGATATCATTAAGCAGGTAAGTTTTGCTGAAAATGATTATTTGGCAAGTGAGTTCTTTAATTTAGATTATGAACTTGATGATTTGCTTTTAAAAGTTAATCTTAATTGTTTGCAAATTTCATTTACAATTTCAAGAGATGGCAGTGAGCAAGTAATAACTTTAGATTTAAACGACTCGTGTTTTAAAGAGATTTGTTAGAAAAATATAGGATAGCAGTCTTTGTGGGTAAAATACCCCAAGGACTGTTTTTTTATGCTGATTTTTTGTTGGGGATTATTTTTGTGTTTGTTATGTGGTTAGAGTAAATGATATTATGCTAATTTAGCATTTCTCATGTCATTTCGACTGGAGTGAAGTGGAATGGAGAAATCCCCCAAAACTATTCGTATGTTAACATGAACTTACACACCCATCAGGGGTGTCATCTCGACCGAAGTGGAGAGATCTCTTAAAAATGATATCCATTTTCTAGCTTGGAAATTTCTCCATGCGTTCGCTTCGCTTACTTAGTCGAAGTGACACGTAATAAAAACACCTACTATGGGTGTCATCTCGACCGAAGTGGAGAGATCCCCATGAACTATCCGTGTGAAAATATATTATGTTTTTGAGATGGTGGATTTCTCGACTGCACTGCGTTCCGCTCGAAATGACACCGGGAAAACCAATGGGATTTCTCGACTTCTTCAGACAAAACACGATTTAATATTCCAAGATTTCCAAATTCTTGCAAAAAAGAATGTGCTATCATTGTTTTAGCAAGGAGGAAATTATGGAAATTAGTTACAAAACAGAGAATGGTGACATTTGTGCAGAGCTTTCGGGAGAACTTGATGAATATTCGGCGGAATATGTAAGATTAACACTTGATGATTTGCTTAATAAAAACATCAATGGCAAAAAACTAATCTTAGATTTTTCAGGTGTATCTTTTATGGATAGCACGGGTATTGGTATGCTTCTTGGAAGATATAATAAATTTGCAAAAAATGACATTAGTCTTTATATAAAAAATCCGACTTCGTATGTAAATAGAATTTTTGAAATGACGGGAATATATCAAATTATTCCAAAAGTATGTTAAAGGAGATTTTAATGGAAAATAGTAATTATTTTAAACTTGAGTTTGAAGCGAAAAATATAAATGAAAGTTTCGCAAGGGGAGTTGTTGCAATGTTTGCTGGACAACTTTCGCCAACGGTGTCTGAGATTAGTGATATAAAAACAGCGGTAAGTGAAGCGGTTACAAATTCAATAGTTCACGGTTATTCAAATAAAGGTGGAAATATTGTTCTAGAAGCGAAAATTGAAGGAAATAAACTTGATGTGACTGTAACTGACTTTGGTGTAGGGATTGATGATATAGACATGGCACTTCAACCTTTTTTCACAAGTAAAGCTGACGAAGAACATTCAGGCATGGGTTTTACATTGATGGATTCATTTATGAATAGTTTATCAGTTGAGAAAAATAAACCAAGTGGGTTAATTGTGCGAATGCAGAAGGTGATAAAGAAATAATGGAAATTTATAAGCCAATTAATATTAATGAAATAAATGAGCTTATCAAAAAGTCAAAAAATGGAGATAGTGATGCCACCGAAAAGTTGGTGCAGGGTAATTTTCCGCTTATAAAAGCTGTTGTAAAGGGATATTTAAATAAAGGTGTTGAATATGATGATTTGTATCAACTGGGTTGTGTCGGTTTTTTGAAAGCCATAAAAAATTTTGATGAAAGCATAGGTGTTAAATTTTCAACCTATGCTGTTCCAATGATAGCTGGGGAGATTAAAAGATATCTTAGAGATGATGGAATGATTAAAGTTTCAAGGTCAATAAAAACTCTTGCAATCAAGATTAAAGCATACAATGAGCAAATCAAGTCAGAAGGCAAAGAACTAATGCATGTTGATGAAATTGCAAAGCATTTTAATGTTGATGTTGAAGATGTTGTTTTAGCTCTTGATTCAAGCCAACAAGTGTTATCTATTCAAGCTAAAATTGATGAAGATGACCCCAATAGTCAAAGTGTTATTGATAAAATAGCTGTCCATGATAAAAGTGATGATATGCTTGATAAGTTCATTTTAAAAACTGAAATTAACAACTTGCCAGAAAAAGAAAAAAAGATAATTCTCTTGCGTTTCTATAGGGGAAAAACTCAAGGAGAAGTTGCAGAACTTCTTGGAATATCCCAAGTTCAGGTATCAAGACTTGAAAGTAAGATAATTGATACTTTGAGAAAGAAAATGACATAATTTTAGTAATTTTTGACATAATTTGCGTTTTTTACAAATACAATTTAATTATAAAATCAACAAAATTTAATAGACAAAATCCGACAAAGAACGAGTAAAGATTATAAATTTAAACATATTAATTTTTGTGTAAAATATTGTTGATTTAGTACAATTAAGGAGTAATTTGTATGAAGATACTGTGTTCGAAAATAACAACAACTGCGAAAATATTATCTTTATCGCTGATTGCATTTGCACTTGCTACAGTAATATTTGTGACGAGTTCCGGGACTTTATATTTTGGCTATAGTTATAGACTTGTTCCTATATATTCAGTTGAGACAGCTGAAAAAAAAGTTGCACTTACATTCGATGCGGCTTGGGGTTCAGATAAAACTTTAAAAATTGTCGAAACATTAAATAATGCGGGGATAAAGGGTACATTTTTTCTAGTTGGTTTTTGGATTGAACAAAATGAAGATAAGGTAAAAAAGATAGATGAAGCTGGATTTGATATTGGCACTCATTCAAATACGCACCCAAAGATGAGTGGTTTATCGAAAGCTAAAATGACAGAAGAATTGGAAACATCTATTTCAAAAATAACCAAAATAACAGGTAAGACTGTTAAATTTTTCAGAGCACCTTTTGGCGATTACAACGATACTGTTTTAAGTGTTGCAGGGTCTCTTGGGTTAAAAACTATTCAGTGGGACGTTGATACATTAGATTGGAAAGGGTTATCAGCTAATGAGATTTTTGAAAGAGTAAAACAAAATGTAAAAAACGGCTCTATAATTTTATGCCATAATAATTCCGACCATATTTTAGAAGCTTTGCCACTTATTATATCTTACTTGTCTAGTAATGGATATAAAATGGTAAAGATGTCTGAACTTGTGTATGACAATGATTATATAGTTGATAATAACGGATTACAAAAAATAAAAAACAATAAGGAATAAATAAAATGAATAATGGTTCTTATGAAAACAATAATAGTGTTTTAATCAAAGGAAAAATTGCAAAACTCCCAACATATTCACATACAGTTATGGGAGAAGGTTTTTTTGAAATGTATGTCGAAGTAAAAAGACTTTCTGATGAAGTAGATTTATTGCCTGTGACAATATCTGAAAGATTGATTGAGGGATTTAATGTTGGTGATGAAATTGCAATTTCTGGTCAGTTTCGTTCATACAATAAACTTGATGGCGAGAAAAGTAAATTAATGCTTACAATTTTTGTTAAGGAACTTTTAGACCCGGCAGAGATGCAAGCGGTTAATCAAATTTGCATGATTGGGTATTTATGCAAAGAACCAATATACAGAACAACTCCATTTGGCAGAGAAATTTGTGATTGTTTATTGGCGGTTAATAGAGCTTACAATAAAAGTGATTACTTGCCATGCATTGCCTGGGGAAGAAATGCTAGATTTGTTAAAGATTTGGGTGTTGGAGAAAAGTTAGAAGTTCAAGGCAGAATACAAAGCAGAAAATATCAAAAGAAAATTTCAGAAACTGAAACCGAAACAAGGGTTGCTTATGAAATTTCACTTTCAAGTGTTGTTTTAGCGGAAAATCTTGAGTGCGAAAATTTTGAAGTAACCAAACAAGAAAATTATATATCTCAAAACAAACACGCCATGGCTGATTTTTAATCAAAATAAAAAACTAGAAGTTTTAATAATTTCTAGTTTTTATTAATTTTTACTAAATCTTTTATAATATAAAGATTTTCATTATTATTTCCAAAAAAACAAATTTGTTTTGCGTTTTTTAATTTTATGAGTATTTTATTATTATATAGATATTTTACACTTTCCATATCTTCAAAGAAATAACTTGTTTTTTTGTGTGTCACTGGATTTTCTAAAACAAGTTTATCTGCATAAATTTGCAAAAAAACGTTAACTTTTATAGGTTTTTTAAGATTTTCTGACAAAATTTGCGTTATTTTATTGTATTCAATGATTTTGTTTATATTGAAATCATGCCTTTTTAAACACGTAAATTGGTAGTTTTCTAAGTCATCAAAAGTATTTAAATTTTTTGAAAACAGTATTTCTCCTGTTGATGTAAACTCAATAGCTGAGCCACATTCTTTGCATTTTATGCATGAAAATTCTGAGCGAATTGATAAAAGTTTTTTGCAATTTGGACAAGCATATAAAATTTGTTCTAGACCCGAAGCTTTGTTGTTTGATTTAATGTCAACGGGAAATTTGTTTGAATATTCAGTTGCAGAAGAAGGTGTTGAGTTTTGAAATATTTTTACTATTTCTTGTTTGCTTAAACCTTTTAATGTTTTCGCTTTTATTGTAATTTTTTGATTAGCATAAATTTTATTATTTCTTTTTTCTTTAGACCAAATGGGTTGTGCAAAAAACTCGCCAGGGAATGTTAAGATCTTTACATCTAATTGTGTTTTGTGCAAAAATAATGCAAGTTGTTTTGTTATTTTTTCATTCTCGCCAAACACACTAGGGTTTGTGTTCCAAAGAAATGAAATAGAAAAACCCAGTTCATTCAACCTTTTTATCTCGTCCAAAATAATTTGTTCTTCTTGGTTGGTAAGCTCATCTGTATTAATTTTTTCGACAATTTCATTTCTCAAAAAAACAAATTTAATGTTTAGGCATTTTGTGATTAAATTGTAATCAATTTCCGATACCATTGGCGAAATATAAATGCAAGGTTTTTCATCATAAATATCAATTTTATAAAAATTATAATTTTTTAAAGCCAGGTTATTAAGAAATTTATTCTTTGGTTTAAAAAAATAATTCAAGTTTAGTTTTAAATTTTCCATATATTTATTATATACAAAAAGATACGAAACCCCAAATATTTCTTTTGAATTATCCCAAATTTCTAGTATAATTAGATTAGTTTTTTTTAGGAGAATAATACATGGATTTATTTCAAAAATGTAAAGATTTTACACTAGCAAAAGATATTCAAGAAGCTGGTATTTATCCATATTTCCATACACTTGAGTCTAAACAAGACACAGTTGTTGAGATGGAAGGAAAACGAATGATTATGATTGGTTCAAACAATTATCAAGGCTTGACAAGTGACCCAAGAGTTATCAAAGCTGCAGTTGACGCAACTGAAAAGTTTGGAACTGGTTGTTCAGGTTCAAGATTTTTAAACGGCACAACAACACTTCATATTCAGCTTGAAAAAGAACTAGCTGAGTTTTTGGGTAAAGAAGATTGTGTTACAATGGGTAGTGGTTTTCAAACCAATCTTGGTGTAATTTCAGCTATTGCGGGAAGAAAAGATTATATCTTTTGTGACAAAGAAAATCATGCATCAATTTATGATGGTTGCAAACTTTCATATGCCACAATGGTCAGATTTAATCACTTGGATTATGATGAACTAGAACAAAAACTTCAAAACGTTCCAGAAGATGCTGGAATTCTTATTATTACAGATGGTATCTTCTCAATGACTGGAGATATTTGTGACTTGCCAAGACTTGTTGAAATTAAGAAAAAATACGGTGCAAGATTAATGGTTGACGATGCACACTCGTTTGGTGTTTTGGGAAAGACTGGGGCAGGTACTGCTGAATATTTTGGATTAACTGACGAAGTTGATTTGATTTATGGCACATTCTCAAAATCACTTGCATCAATGGGCGGATATTGTGGTTGCAGTCATGAAGTTGCAGAGTATATTCGTCATACATCAAGACCATTTATTTTCTCAGCATCAATCACACCAGCTTCGCTTGCAACAACGTTAGAATCATTGCATATCATTAAAGCAGAGCCAGAAAGAGTTAGTCATTTAACTGAAGTTGCAGAGTACATGAGAAAATTATTGCGTGAAAGGGGAATTAAATTTGCAGATAGCAAAGCCCCAATTATTGCACTTTTCACTTATGACCAAGAAGTTACACTCAAAGTTTGTAAACGTTTATTTGAAGAAGGTGTTTATGCAAACCCAGTATTGCCACCAGCAACTCCACCGGGACAATGTTTGGTTAGAACAACTTACACAACCACTCACACAAATGAAATTTTGGAAGAAGCAGCCGATATTATAGCAAAGGTTTTTGATGAGTTTGGTTTAATTGAAAAATAAATAAAAAGTATCATATATAATAATCTCGTATGGATTATTATATATGATACTTTTTTTGTTCTAAAATTATTCATCATCTTCTTCGTCTTCAAGACCCATAGATTCGTAAAAATCTTCGAGTGTTGGGTCGCCACCAGTTGTGTCGATTTTGTCAACAGGAACTTCCACGAATCCTTTTTCGTTTGTGTTGTATTGATTTAAACAAGCTCCGCAATTATCGCAAATTTTATTTGGGTCAATATCACAGCGGTCGCATTCTCCGCAATTATCACACTTTAATGTTTCGTCTAAAACACACATTCCATTTTCATCGCCATATTTTCTTTTTTCCATAAATTTCTCCTAATTTAAATGTTTTGCAATTTCGCCAGTAGCCAAAGCATCGCAGCGGTTGTTAAATTCGTTATCAGCATGACCTTTAACCTTAATAAACTTTACATCGTGCACCTGCAAAAGAGTATCAAGTTCTTGCCAAAGCTCTATATTTTTTACAGGCTTTTTATCAGCACCACGCCAGCCATTAGCTTTCCAATTCTCAAGCCAGCCTTGAAGGAAAGCATTAACAACGTAAGCAGAATCCGAATAAAGCTCAACAGTGCAAGGTTTTTTGAGTGCTTTAAGTGCTTCAATAACGGCAGTGAGCTCCATTTTATTATTGGTAGTTTCGCTGTTAAATCCTGAAAATTCCTTGCTTTTGCCGTTTGCCATTAAAATAGCACCCCAGCCACCAGCCCCAGGATTGCCCGAACATGCACCATCTGTATAAATTGTAACAAAATATTTTTTTTCTTCCATAAGCAAAATAATGATAACACGAAACCCATGAAAATACAAATAATTTAGTGTAAATCATTGACAAAAAAAGCAAATTCATTATAATTATAAACATGCATAGGGGTGTAGTTCATCGGTAGAATGAGAGTCTCCAAAACTCCAGAGGAGGGTTCAACTCCTTCCACCCCTGCCAAAATAGCCGACCAAATTATGCGGTCGGTTTTTATTTTGAAAAGTATTGTGATTAATCTTTGGTAGTTTTATTACTTAAATACAAAAGTAAGAGACTAAGAAAGTTTGGTCTAAAAAAGAAAAACTCACTAACATTAAGCTAGTGAGTTTTTTCTTTATACATTGAAATTTCTTGATTTAAATAGTGCAAGATATATCAGGTTATCAATAATAGGTGCAAATGAAATAATGCTTGGGATAATCCAGTATAAATGATTATATTCTTTTTGTGTAAAGCTATAAAAACCTAGTTGAAGGTTTACGCAGTAGGTTATAAGCAATAACTGAATTGTGACAATTATTGAAATAAATAGCATTATCCTGAAGTGGAATTTAGCTTCAATTTTTTTGTAAGGATTTATTACAAATAAAATCAAATAGTAAGCTAAAACAATGCCAAAAGGAATAAATCCAATAAGGAAAGGTTTGATTGTAAACCAAGAGTTATCGCTAATTGGTGTGTTATTTAAAACGATATAAACCGCTGACAAAATAAACACATAACCAAAGAACAAAATCAAACTTTTCATTAGATTAATGCGATTTGACAAAAGGTAGTTTCTGTCGAGTTTTTTACCACTTGTTTGCTTGTAATGTTCCTTGATTTTTATGCCTTCTTCTTCAAGTTCTTTTGTAATTTCTGCAATATCTTTTGCTTTTTCAAGAGCTTCTTCATTGTTTAATGTGTCGTTTTTGTCATCGAGAGTTACTCTTGAATATTTTGACAATTCTCCAAGTTTTTCACGATAATTCGTTGTTTGATTTTTATAAAACATTTGTGTCGGTTCAGTGTAGGTCGTTGTTATATTGTTTGAGATAATTGAATCAATTTCACTCATATTATCGTTTTCATAGTTATTGTCATAATTATTTTCTTCAGCAGAGTAGTCGGTAACTTGCTCAAAAGTGTTCTCATTTTCAGGCTCAGCTTCTTCGATTGGCTTAATTTCGTTTGCAATTTCTTCAAAGGACATTGAACTTTTGACTTCTGGTTCAAATTCATAGTCTAAGCTGTTTTCATAAGTTTTTTCATAACTATTAACTGATGCTGGTTGAGCATCATAATCAGCCTTGTCATCGCTATCAAAAAATGCATTTGAAGACATATTTTTTAATGTTTCAAGTTCTTCCAAGTCATCTTGAGTATCCATTTCTTCGCTTGTTTCGTCATTGTTTTCTTGCAAGTATTCGTTAGTTCCGTTATAAAGTTCAGGGTAGTCAAGATTAACATCTTCTTCTATTTGGTTTTCGTCTTCTTCGATGTCTTCAGGTTCTTCAACTGCTGATTTATGACTATCAAAATTATTGAGTTTTTCAACAGCTTCTGAAAATTCATCTATAGACTTATTTACATCATCTGGGTTTGTGTAAAGTGAACTATCAAGCAAATCCTGTTGTTCAAGTTGGCTTTCATCAAGGTTTCTAAGATGATTTACGTATGATTTTTGGTCACCGTAATACGTGTTAATTTCTTCGTCATCTTGAGCATGTAAACGGCTTAAAATGTTAAGCTCGTTCATACTTTGGTCACTTGTTTCATAAGTAATTTCATTTTCAGATATTTCGCTTTCGTCTGATTGTTTAGTTTCAAAATAAACAGGGTAGTCGTCATTATCAGAATTATTCAAGAAATTTGTATCTTCAACTTCATCTTCAAATTCTTCGTCTACATTTTCGCCAAGTTCAAAAACATCGTTTTCTTTGTCTTGAATTTCATTGTAATCTATTGGAGATTCATCTTCATCATTTTCAGAAATATCAAAGTTGTTTTCGTTATAGTAATCTTTATCTTCTGAATTGTCCGGATTTATATAATTGCTCGCTTCAGAATTATTTTCTGCTTCTTCAACTTCGCTTGAGTCATCAGACATTTCGATTGTGGAAACTTCTGCTTCTGAATCTTCACTATCGTTTATAGTATCAAAGTTTTCTTCATCTGATGCGTCAAAACTTTCGTCATTGTTAGATTCTTCTTCATTAGTTGAATTATCGTTATCCGCCAAAAATTCTTGGCTATCATTGCTTGTTGCAGTGGAGTTTTCATTAGTGTAAATTGGTGCATTAGCTTTTTTTTCTAAAATTTCATCAAATTCGTCTTTTTTTACTAAACGATATTCTTCATAGTCATAGTTACTTAGAAGGTTATCAATAATAAATTTAGATTTAGCCCATTCTTCTTGTTTCTTGTTATAAAATTCACGACCTTTATCGGTAAGTTTATAGTAGTGTCTTTTTCCACCAATTTCACTGTCAACCCAGTATGAAGAAATAAGCTCTTGATTTTCAAGACGCTTCAAACAGCTATAAAGAGTAGGTTGCTTAAGTTCATAAGTACCGTTACTTTTATCACTTACTTCTTTGATAATATCAAGACCATATTTATCTTCTTTGAGCATGGTTTTTAAAATTATGGTGTCAATTTTGCAACGGATTTAATCACTATCAATATTTTTATTGGGCTTTTTCATTTAATTTTAGTTTTGT